>JAFCCU010000025.1 GCA_017610005.1 Candidatus Woesearchaeota archaeon
ACTCCCGACCGCTTTTTATTCCCCTTAACCTGTATACTTCAATATCTATATCGTATCATACTATATTGCGTAATAGAGATTGGTCTATATGTAACCTTTAAATATAATTAAGTATTATTAATGGAATGTCCCTGTAGTTTAAATGGAATTTAGGCAGTAGCTATGCTGGGGAAAACCAAGAAAAAACACTCGTTAGGCCGATGAGAGATATGGGTGCAATACCCGTCGGGGACACATAATTTCTTAAAGTATTACAACGTAATATAAATATTTTACAACAATAGTCTTTATATATAAACTAAGTGTATGGTTAAATATGGTCTCACTAGATTTTAGTCAACTTCGCGAACGAATCCACGATTTAATAACTTTTTATGGATCGCAACGAAAGCTCGCTGATTCTTTAGGGATTAATCAATCTCAGATCAGTAGATATCTGAGTGGTGCCCGAAATCCTTCTTCAATAACTAAATCTATAATAAACAAACGTTTCAATTATCAGGAACGAGCTGTTGAAAAAGTAAAGAAGATAATAAGGAAACCTTCACATAAAAAGAAGGTTGGAAAACACGTTGATAAGCGAAAGTTCGTACGTTTCGAGTTCTCTTTATGGCGAAGAAATATTAGTGATACAACGCAAATTCCTACACTTTTGAAGAAGTTTAAGCGCCTGTATCATTCAGTTAGTAAAGAAGCTCGGCACATTAAAGCCCAAAGGTTAGGGGTTGCAATCTCAACAAGTGATCGAGAAACCGAAATGAAAGAATATTATTCTTCAAAAGCTAAGAGAAAATACTCAAGGAAAAAAGAGGAGCTTGATTTTATTACAACTATTATATATGCGAGAAATTTGAAATCGACTAAATTGATGTTTCAGGAAATCGAAGAAAAAATTAGGGGTTATTTAATGAAGACTGCCGTTAGTCCAACTCTTCACGAAGACAAGGACGACAGAGAGGCAAAAGTCTTCTATGTTTTCTTTGAGGATGAGACAGTAATGTACTAAGTCAGATGAAAAAAGAAAAGAGATATATAAGAGCGGAAGCTCTAACAAAATTGAAGATACCCGATAAAATCGAGCGTTGCAATAAAGCAGTCTTTGACATTGAAACTATTAAGTGGACTGAGCCTTATGCAGTAGGATTTTATGATAATAGAAAAAAGTATCACCTGTTCAAAGGAAAAAATTGCATATTAGATTTCCTTAAAGAATTTTTAAGAAGAAAGTATCGAGGGGTTGTTGTTTACGCTCATAATGGGGGAAAGTTTGACTTTTCATTTATTTTAAAAGAGCTTTTCCAAGCAAAATACCAAGATCGTTACATCATTGAGCCCATGAGGGCCGCTTCAAGAATTATTCAGATTTCCATTAAGACTTACCGAGAGACCATCAATAAGTCTGGGGAAAAAGTGAAGGTTATAGACCATGTTTGGACTCTTAGAGATAGCATGGCCTTATTTCCTTTTTCTCTTCACAAGGTTACTAAAAGCTTCGATGTTAAACATAAAAAGGGTGCGTTTGACCATAAGAAGATTAACTGGGGTAATTGGGAGAGCCTAGAGAATGAATGGGCCCCCTATCTTGTTAATGATTGTGTCGGGCTCTATGAAAGTCTCGATAAATTTGAAGAGTTTTTATTGGATAAGTTCAAGGTCAATCTAAAAGATAGTATCACACTGGCTCAGATCGCCCTCAGAGTCTTCAGGACGAACTTTTTAAAATATCCCATTGCTTGTTACAGACCAATAGAAGAAGACGTGCGTAAGAGCTACTACGGGGGTCGTACTGAGATTTTTAAGGTGTATGGTAAGAACTTAAAGTATTATGATGTGACAAGTTTATATCCTACTGTAATGAAAAATAAATGGATGCCGGTTGGAAAACCAATTAAAGACGGTGATATGAAAATATCTGATTTTGGGATTTGTAAAGTTACCGTTGAAGCTCCGAAAGACCTAGATATTCCCCTTTTACCCCACAGGGTTGATAAGAAGCTTATATTTCCCCGGGGAAAATGGACGGGGTTTTATTGCACTCCTGAACTTCAGAAAGCAAAGAGACTCGGGTATAAAATTAAAGTTCATTATGGATATAGATTTAAGGCAGCTAAGATTTTTACCGGTTATGTTGTAGAATTGTTCGACCTTAAGCAAAACTCTGAGAAGGGTAGCGTTGCTTATCTTGTTGCAAAACTTTTAATGAACTCTCTCTATGGGAAATTTGGGCAAAAGAGAGAAAAGCAACAAATGGTGATATTTCCGATCTCAACCATTGGCCTAGAACCTATAGATTTTTTTGGTGATCTTCCGGTGTATGTTAAGAAAGTTCAAAGTAGGGCTAAACATATATTACCTGCAATATCTAGTTTCGTAACTAGCTATTCAAGAATACATTTATATGAAAAGTGTTTTGAAGCTGCAATAAGAAAGGGCGGTAGTATCTATTATTGTGATACAGATTCCTTAGTTACTGACGTAAGATTACCTATAGGAAAAGAGCTCGGTGATTTAACAGATGAATTGCCTGGAGGGATTGAAGAAGGGATATTTTTATTACCTAAAATGTACGGGATCAAGACCCCTACAGGCGAGTTAATTAAGTGTAAAGGATTTCCTAGAAAGCTCTTTGATTTTAATATTTACAAACAGGCTTATACCTCTGGAAATTACGATAATTTTAAATATGAAAAGGAGCAAATTGCGACGCCTTTTGAAAGTATACGAAGAAATAAGAGCTTCGTTTCAATGATAAAGAAAACTCGCTCAGTTCAGCAGCGTTATGACAAAAGAATTATACTTGAGGATGGGATAAACACGGTACCCCTTGAAATAAACGATGCTGAGAGGTGCGAAACTTGAGCTATACCGAGGGATTTAAAGGAGAAGCATATTTTAGAAAGGTTATGTTAGAGTATGGGAATAATGTTAAATTTATTGATAAATATTATGATTTTCTTGTCAATGATAAGATAAAAGTTGAGGTTAAAACTTGTAGGCTCACCGTAAGTAATGGAAATAAGCAAAAAGGTATTTATCAGTTCACTAGACCATTAAATCGCGATCTACAGGTTAGAAATGACGTTTGGGTGTGCTTTATTGTTTATCACAGGGATCAGTTCATTATTCAGGGGTTTGTCAAGGCTAAGAATTTGCATAAAAAGAAGTATGTAAGCATAATTTCGGCTTCAAAGCATCATTTAAAGACCTTATTAGAGTTTATAATACTGTGTAATGAATCATAGAAAGGTTTATATACTAACTAAACTATTACCTTATTTATAATCGAGGTGATTAAAATTAATAAAACGAATAAACGAATAACAATGAGACAACGTAAACGAAGAAAAGAAATCACTGTTGAGGTGAATGGTGGTTATTTTGGAACTAGTTTTCCAGTTAAGAAAGTAACAAAAGAAAATGTCTTAACTGATCTAGGGATTGAGAGGGTGTTATAAAATTGACAAATAAATGTAAGGTTAATATTTTTAAGATTGGACAAAGTGAAGCGGTATTTTTACCGGCCCAATTAAGGCGGGATTCTACTTGGCCCTTTGCTAAGGATAAAAAAGAGTTGGTAATGGAGATTCGGGGAGAAGAGATAGTGCTTAGAAAAATATATCCAAAAGAATTAATCGAATAACGAGGTAAAACAAATGACTGATAAAGAAACTGAGAGGAATAAACGAGAAAGTGAAGGTTGGTTAAAGGATATTGTAAGAAATGGTATTACAGATATTATACAGAACTTGAATAGATTTAAACCAATTACACCCTCTAAAGAATGGGATAGTGTTAAAGCTTTATATGAAGATGCCAAAAAAGATTTAGCGAGATTCAGCAATAGATATATTTGAAAACCTATATTACAAAGTGTATTTCGTAATATAGAGAATAAACAAACGAGGAAATAAAACAAATGACAGAAGAAAAGCAAACAAAATTTAATGGCGATGCTTTTGGTATTACACCCGAAGACGCTGACAAAGTAAGAACCGACATTTTGCCGGCTGTGCCATTGGGCGAAGTCCCAGTAGGGGGAACAATTAAGCTTAAAATCTTAAGTGAGAAACCCGAAAAGATATTGCACAAACAGGTGGATCCAAAGACTCAAGAAGAGACTCAGGTTGAGACACCAGTTCTTAAAGTACACAACCTAGAAAGCGGAATGGATGAAACTTTATGGTTATCATCAATAAGCCTTCGTATGGAAATGTTTAAGCTGTCTAAGATTTTAGACTTTAAAATCAAAGACAAAACTATCATTATCAAGGTTGACGAGTACGAACACAAGAACAAAAGTTTTGGAATGTGCAGAGGTTATCGTGCACAAGTCGTACGTGAAGAAGCACCTGTCGAAGAGGTTTAAATTCATTGAGTAAACTCCGATTGGTTTTAGGGCGGCGGCTCATTCCGTCGTCCTTTTTTAAAAAATGGTAAGCAAACTCAATAAAGACGGAAGCGTGCAAAAGATCAAAGAATCAGCGATTGCAGGTACTAAAACTTTAGATAGATTTGGACCTGCCAAACATGACTTTTATTCCAGAGATTCAGAGGGATACTGGATGGTGAAATGTGTTAAGACCACCGGGACATTTAGTACTAGAGTTTGGAGTAATTTCATGGTTAAAAGTCAAATGTGCCCGTGTTGTGGTGAGAGTGTTACAAAAGATTAAATATTCAATGGAGGATTAAAGATTAAAATGAAAACCAAGAAAGATAAGGTCAAATATTTTAACTCAGGTAATAAAAAGTCAGGAGTCCAAAAGCAACGAGAGAGGACTGCTAAACTTTTTGATAAATGTAAGTTGACAGATAAAAAAGCGAATGTAAATACAGGGGTCTTTGATGCTGAAAAAGTTAAATCTCTGGCTGCTAAACACTCCGAATTAATTGATGATTTTAGTTTCGTTAGGGAAATTAACACCGTAACCTCGATTAAATTCGATGAGATAACTGAGTTATTTCCGAGATTAATAGAGTTGGATTACCTAATAGATAATTTAAGAATGGCCTATGAGGGCGAAGGTCAGGACTTCGAAGAAGAATTTATACTTAGATTAAAGATGTTAAAATCTTTTCGTAAGGTTGTCGAAGCCCTTGAGAAGACTAGCGACAAGATCAGACCTAAAAGTTACGAAGAAACTGTTGAGGAGAAAGAGGTTAAATGATTAGGGGTAAATTCAACCAAGCACGTTGTAGCGCTTGTAGAGGGTGGCATTTCTCTATACAACTGGACGATAACCTTAACCCTGTAGAGTTTAAATGTTGCCGTTGTGGTAAGCTAACGCCTTACGTGCCTAAGATTAGGGTGAAACAATGAGATTTAAACTAACTAGATATACAAAAGATTCGAAGAACTCTTTTATAATTGGGTTTTACGAAACACGAAAAGAAGCTGAAACAGCTAAATTAAAACACGATCTTAAATTTAATAAAAAGTATCCGAAATTGAAATTAGAGAGGGCTGACGATGAAAAATATTAACACTGCAAAATACTGGGATTCAACTTATCAAAAACAACTAGACGAGAATAACGACTGGCGAAATTATCAGATGACTTTTGCTTTTATTCTTGATGAAATTGATCCCTCTGATATTGTTATGGAACTAGGTTGTGGGACGGGAATATTAGGGGCCCAAATTATAGAAAAGCTAACGACAGGGACTTACATTGGTTACGATATTTCGCAAGTTGCAGTTGAAGCTTTTGAGAATAAGGTAACGAGGGGAAAAATTGATATTTTCATAAAACGGCTTGATGTTTTAAAAGATAATTTATTATTTACAAATGTACTTATCGCCACTGAGTTTCTAGAGCATTTTCACGATGACGAACTAGAAATTGTTATGAACAAAATTAAGAAAAGATGTGTTAGAGCTATCTTCGCAGTTCCCAACGACCACTGGGATAATTCTCAGTGTCCCGAACATTATCAAAAATGGACTAAGAAAACCTTTAGAGAAATGCTAAGTAAATATTTCAATAAAGTTATAATTCTCGACTACATGGATAGGGTACACATGAACGCTTGTGACCCTAAACTATTGGCCTTGTGTAGTGAGGTAAAACGATGAAAAAGTCTAGTGTAACAAATCATACTTATATAATTTCTCGTTCAGAGTTGCTAGAAAAGCTTAAGATTGAAGGAAAGTTGTTATCAATACACGAAGGTACAAGGAATATTACTCTTCATGTTGAAAGTGATAGAAAAGAGGGAGAAATCTTAGATTGTAGAGGTATGAGATGAAAGTCCTAATCGCTGCTCCAATTTCAGGACATAAACAGTATTCCATTAACCAATGGTTCGAGTGGATCGCCCGGCAATCTCATAAAGATTATGATTTTATATTATGTGTGAATGGAAAAAATCAATACAAACTAGTCTCAATGCTGAAACAAGTTGAGCTCAATGATGTTCACGGGCAAACCAAGCACCCTATAATCATGTGGATAGAGAATAGAGAGGGGATTAATACAAATATTCTCCAAAACATAACGCACGCTAGAGAGAGTATAAGGCGCTTTGCCGTTAAGCATAATTACGATAAGATATTTTGGTCTGACACCGACACGATCCCCCGAGACCTCAATACCATAGATTTACTTACAGCTCATGATAAGCCAGCGATCTCTGGACTGTATTTTTACAAGAAAACCCGAGTGCCAATAGCAGTTTCAACCAAAACAGGAACTAACTTTACACTTGATATTTTGGAGAAAGCGGTTATAGATAAAAAGCTTTTAGAGTGTGCTCTTTGGGGCCTAGGGTGCTGTCTCATTGATCGTTCAGTCTTCACTGAAGTAACCTTTGAATATAAGATGTTTGGAAAAGAGAGGGGTGATGATTACGGATTTTGTTACGCTCTCAAGGAGAGAAAGATCAAACGGTGGCTTGATCCGAGGGTTATCTGTCACCATTTAGGTAAGGCCATGAAGAACATGACACCGGTGAGGGTTGGGAAATGAAAGATCAAAATTTAGGTAGTATTCAATTAACAGCGAAGGGGTTAAGAGCTTTGGCAAAATCTATGGAAATAATTTACGCAGAAAAGACTATTTTGAATATCCCTGTTTGGAGAAGTGGTAGAACTAACTTTTTATTTTTGCAATTAAGCGAAGGCACAGGCGAGATTGATTTAGTTAATGATATATTTGCAAAAGATTAAAATACTTGAGAAGATTAAAGATTAATGTATGGTTAAAACGAGGGTAGATTTAAAGGCGAGAATCAATGGTAAGGTTAAAACACTTGGTCGTTCATTTACCACTCAAGATATTGTGGCGTTTGCTCAAGGGATTGCCCCGAATATTTGCGTTAATCCCCACAGGATTTCAAAATATATCAAGGCCACAGGTCAAGCAAAATTCAACAATAAAAATAAGACATGGGAACTGAGGAAATTATAAAAAATGCCACTAAAAGATCGAGATGAATATAACGCTTATATGCGAAATAAAATGCGACAATACAGTGCTAAAAAGAGGGCAATGAAAACAATGGACAAAGCACCAAAAGAACCGGATTTTGACGTTACACAAGCAGTAATTCCAGAGCCAGATATAAACGAGCCGTTAAATGTTAATAGTGGATTAGCAAAAGAATTTTTGGAGAAAGCAAAAGAAGCTTCGAAAGACCCTATCACAAAAGAGGTCGATCCTTTCTTTAATATTATAGAAAAGGGAATGAAATATTTACCCTTAGTTATTCAAGCCTTTAAAGGATTTAATGAAGCAGCTAGTCGTTACACTCAAGTACAACCTAACCAACCTCAAGGACAAATCGGTGTAGCTGCTCCGGCTGGATGGCTAACGATGACCCCCTTGAAACGACTAAATAAAAAGTTCACTGATCCCGCTTGGTATGAAGCCGGATTAAGATATGATTCCTTTAAATCAAGTGGCCAAGTTACCTCTAAGAATACTAGCTATGTTGATTCGAGTTATAACCAACCGGCCAAACATCAAGAAGCTCGTACTTTAAAAGAACTTCAAAATAAGCACCCTGAACCACCATTAGCAAGTGGCTCAGCACCAACTCCTCAAGAACCGGAATTTATAAAAACTGCAAAAGCAAATCAAAATAAAGAGGTAGAAAAAATGCAACCGGAACCTGCTTTAGTAAATGCTCTAAGAGAAGATAATAGTAAATATATAAGTATGGCTTTTGATTATCTAAAAGATTTATCAATGCCGGAATTTGAAAAATACTTAAATGATCTAGAAGCCTTGAAACCTAAAATATCAATGCTTAAGATGATACTCCCAATACACACAAAAGCAATGCTTAAAGAGACCTCAAGCGATGAGTTATTAGGGGTTTTCAAGGAAAAGTGTCCTAAGAAATATAAATGGGTCAAGGATCACAAGAAGGTTAAGGAAATTAAGGAATTGTTTGAAGAGTTAAAAGGTGGATTATGACACTAGAAAAACTCGCTAGGGAAGGAGTAAGATTTATATCATTTGGACGTGATCCTCACGCCTTTAAGGTAGAGGATAACACGCTATTTCATCGTTCTCATCAAGGAGACATTTATAGAGTGCTTCAGAAGGATTGGCGAGATTACGTTGAGAAGCCAAAAGTTGAGTTAAGGACTTATCATCCGAAGGTTTGAAATATGAAAATTCGTAAGTTATCCGATAATGAAAAGTTAGGAGTTATCCTCGGTGGTTGTGTCTTTGGAGCTATTTGCTTTGGATGGTTGGGTGCCTTACTCGCGGGAGTGATTATCAGCCTATGCATAGAATTTGGAATTATAAAACATAAAATTTAAATACTTCTTTTCTAATTAGATTTTTCATGGTAACTTCAAATAAAAATATAGTTCGTATCGGATTATCGATCATTGGAGCTGTCGCAATCTATAAAATCTTTTTCACTAAAAAGAAACCTGAGACAGTCATTAAAGAAGCTGTAAAAACCCCTGTCGAGGTTGTCGAAAAGACTGTTGACGTTTTAAAAGACGTTGTTAAAAAGGTAGAAAAAGAAGTCGAGAAAGTTGTTAAGCCCAAAAAGCGAAAAAGGCGAAAATCCAAAAAGAGAACTTCCAAGAAAAAGAAATGATAAACTCTAGGCCCTTAATCGATGTAAAGGGATACCGCGACCCTTCTTATTATGTATCTAGTTCTCCAATTACAGGCACGAACACCTTTGGCGGTCAAACCGACATTAAATTTAAGAAAAAAGAAGAAGCTAGACCTCATCACATGGTTTTAGTTACCGCAGCTATTGTTGCAGGTATTTTTTACTTAGGTTATAAAATTGATGAGAGATTTTGAAACATGGCAAAAAAAGATAATACGGCTCGTCAATTGAAGATTATACTATTAGTATTATCTATTTTATCAATTTGTGCCAGTGCCGTTATTGCTTACGCTGTTACAGGTGAGACCGTTAAACATAACGCTGTAGAGATTCTTGAGATTAAAAATGATATTAACGCAAATCAAGAAAACATCGAGACAAATACGATAAATATTGCGGTTCTTAATTCGATTGCTACAGACATAACTATAATAAAACAAGACATTAAAGACTTATTGAAATCAAGCTAAAATGGCTATCACTACAAAGAGCGAAATTGAACTGGAATCAAGTTTTTATGGAGACAAAACTATATTAATTTCTAAAACTGGCTACGGTAAATCTTATGCTGCTAGAGTAATTATTGAAGAAGGGATTAAGAAAGGTCACACATTTATTATAATTGATCCTCAAGATGCTTACCAAAACCTACCTAATTTCGAATACATTAACTCTAAGGATATTAAGAGTGCTCAAGGGCTAGGTGTTCTACTTTCTCAATCAAATAGAAATGTAGTCATTATGACCAAATTCCTAACATTAGAGAATCAGAATAAATTCTTGCAATCATTTATCAGGGCTTTTAAACGTCACATTAGAAAAGGAATACAAACTTTAGTTATTGATGAAATTCATAAATTTGCTCCGGAAGGACAAAATACTCTCTCAAAAGATGATGTAAGGGGCCTATTTCAAGAGTCGAGATCAGATGGTTTGGGGATCATAGGAATAAGTCAACGCCCCCAGAGATTAGATAAAACCTGTTTAGCTCAAGCTGAACATTTCGCAGTAGGCCGAGTAACCGCTTATCGAGATAAGGAATCTATCAAAAATTACTTAGATAACCCTGACGATGTTGAGAAGTTACCAGATTTAGAAAAAGGGGAATTTTTCTTCTTTGGGTTTGGGCTCGATAAACCTTTAATTGCTAAAATTAGAAAAGCTGAAACAAAGCATAGTGGGGATTCCCCGAAAAACTTATTAAACGAAGATAAAATTTTATATGATAAACATTCACGTAAGTATGTAAAATACTCCAGAGGTAAACAAATGGAAGATAATATCGATACAAACAAAGAACCCCTTAAAGGAATAATTCCCTCAATGGAAGGATTTAAAGACCTGTCAATGCTAGGAATGAAAGCAGCTATGGGAACTGCTGTCGCTGGTGTGATTGGAACTTTAGTTGCTGCTAGGATTAAAAGTCCTATTCCAGTAGTTTCGTCAAGAACTCTGGGCGGGTTAGCGACAACTATTACCCTTTATACAGGATTTAGAACTATCCCTGCCGAAAGAATCAAATCAGTGTTTAAATATGCTGCTGCCGGTTCCGCTGCTTTCACAGTCGGATCACTAGCCTTTGATATCGTGCAGGCGTCAGGTTTTAGATTACCACGGCTTGCGACTTTTGCTCTAGCAACTGCTACAGGTGCACAACCTTTAAGCGTTGAGAAAAGCGAAGTTGAAAGTAATGTCGATTTAAACACTAAATTTGCATAAATCTTTGAAAATTGGAGCAGGGTTAGCCCTCTGAGAAATAATTAAGGAGAAACACAAATGCCAGATAACCAACAGGGACTAGTCAAGTCCCCATTTACCATTGAAAAGAACGCAGACGGTGTAACATACATCTCAAGCGATCTTGCAACAGCCGACGAATGGAAACAAATTCTAGTATATGATGTACCACTAGGTGTTGCCATTGAAGTCACCCCAGCTAACTATATCTTTGGTGAGTATTTCGATACTTCCGGAGCTACAGCAGGCGATGTGATCGCAGCTGGACTAACTAGAATCTTGAAAAAGAACGCAAATGGCACTGAGTCTCGTGAAATTTGGTCAGGTTCTAACAAAATCTTCGGTGATCTAGGAGACGAGAGAAAGAGACCTAAACTGAGAGTTCCAGTTATTGTCAACGCTTCTCAAAAGATCGCAGTTGAAGTTTACAGCTTAGGAACCACATTGGACGTAAGCACTAGTAACTTCTTCATTGAGTGTACTCAATACTACGAAGAAATTTAACTAGGGATAATATCCCTTATTTTTCTTTTTTCATTATTTTTATTACCTTTAGCTTCAGCTAGGGTACTGGGAATTTGAATTCCCAAACATATTCTCTAAACTATAGTAAAATTTATATACTTCTTTAATATATAATTCACAATGTAATAATTATTCAAATAAAACGAGGTTAAAAATGGGTCTATTCACAAGATTATTTAAAGTTGGTTCTTCAATAGCAGGTTCGAAAGGCACAAGAAAAGCAGCTGCCACAGGATTACAATCATTTACCAATAAAGGTGTTTTGAAAACTACCGGCGCTATCTTAGGTCAAGGTACTACAAAAGCAACTAGGGGTGGCGTTAAAGTCGCTGCTGGTGCTGCTGGAAGATTCGCAAAAGGCACGAGTGACCTTGCTAGAGTTGGTGGAAAAGTCGTTGCAGGTACCGCTATTGTCGGGCTACCAGTTACAGGCGGATTAATCGCTTACAATAAAATTAAAGATTCTATAGCCCTAACTGACACAGATAGAAGAATGAATACTTTATTAGATCAGGCCCAACGATTTGAAGAGATTATGCTTTCACAAGGAAAAGCCCCCGATGCTTACCCTGCAACCGGAAATCCTTTTGTTGATTTTGACCCAACCGCTACAGGAAATTCCGGAGTAGGCGGACAAAGTTTTAACCCTTTCTTAGATCAAATAGCTAACCCAGACGCACCTCAAAGAAAAGGTAGTGCTGCTATGGGCGGAATCGGTATTGCTGCCGGTATTGCTGCTATACTCGGTGGCGGATATCTGATTATGCAAAAAAGGAGAAAGGGGAAAAAGTAAGGCAATGGTCAAGGCTCAAAAAACTTTTAATAAAATACTCTTGGTAGGTGCCGCCGCTTTAGGCGGACTTGCCGTTATTAATATATTTACTAAAGGGAATATTTTTGGAGAAAAAGCAGGCGAAGGAAGTTTAGGGGGAACTGACGAACAGTTCCAAGATGATTTTTTAGATTTAACTGAGAGTCAAGGATTCGTAGAAAAATCTATTGATCCAAACACAATCCCAGAGCAACCCGATGCAATCGGACAACCTTCTAATGACATAGATGTTTTTGATACTAGCCCCTCTCTTTCTTTCGAGGATGTTTTCCAAGCTGACTCAGCTTTTCGACAACCTCTTACCCCAACCACCCCCGACCCTCAACCAACAGGGCTATTTGGTTCAGGGATTAGTGCAGGCGAAGCGTCCTTAGGACTATTAGGATTTTTTCCCTCAGTGGGAACCAAAGTTGGAGAAGGACTCGCTAAACGAGGAACTAGTATATTTGATGTTTTTAAAAAATCAATCCCCGATGCCATCGAAGAAGTGCCAGTTGTCGGAAAACAATTAAAAGAATTTGCATTTAAACAAACCAGTGAAATTGTACCCGAAGTTACTGAATTTGCAGTTAAACGAACTGCTATTGACGTTGGTGGAGAGCTTGCCGAAGCTGGAACGAAAAGTTTTGCAAAAACACTAAGTAAAAAAGCTGCTAAGGGTGTAGTTGGTTCAATTCCATTTATCGGACTAGGTGGGGGAACTTTATTTGATATAAAGACTGATCCTCGACTTAAAGCAATGGTAGAAAAAGGTGGATTATCCAAAGCAGGGGCTTACGGAACTGCATTTTTCGCTAATTTATTAGGTGATATTTTAGGTGGAGCTGCTGCTATTGTTTCATCCCCAACCGCCTTAACGGGTGTAGGTGCTGCCATACCAGTTGTCGCAAGTATCGGAGCTCAAGTTGGAACTGAACTCGGAATTTACAGACTATTACTAGGCCCAGACACCGGAAGTAAGGATATTATCCAATTTGCACAAGCCGCACAAGATCAAGGTTCAATAATTCCAGAATCACAATTTGACATAGGAAATTTTAAACTTACTGACTCATCACAGATTAAAACCTCAATAATCGGAGAGCCAACAACCACAAGAGCTTTTACTGATATTGAAACCCCTGATCAAGGTACTATTAGATCAGATTTTATAACCTTAGGTAAACCTAACCAAAAGATCGAAGTTTTAAAATCGAGTCTTATTGATGAGGAAAGATTTAAAACTTCAGGAGCAGGTTTTTTAGATTTATCCGCTAAACAAAGTATCTCAGGAACCGAAGCAGCGAGAAGAACTGCTGTTGCAGCATCATATTTTAGAGGAAATGCTCCCGGTAAAAAGACACCCACAGCAACGCCTATTCCGAACACAACTACCTCAGTTAGGCGATCAGCGGGTGGATCGAGTAAATATATTCCTAAAAAATTCGGGCAAGCTCCTAAACCCTCAAGGCATGAGACCCTTTTACAACAAGCTAGGCGCTTAACTGGAAAAGTTTAAATATAACAAAGTTTATTAAACAACAATGAGAGGTATTTCACAATGGTATTAGAGAAACCATCCGAAGAATTTATTGAACAGAAAATCACTAAACAAGTCACTGTTACAGCTGGAACTAGCGAAATAGTTTCAATTAATATTCCCAGAAATCGAAAAATCTTTTTAAAAGGCTATGGTTATACTTGGTTTACTTCAAATACTTATATACTAAGTACTGGAAATATCTCTTTTCCAGCAAGATCAGATCAAGAAGGAAGCCCTGCGATACCTGTTATGTTCGGTACGCCCTTTAAATGTAGATCAGGTTCTAATCTTCACTTAACTATCTCAAACGGTGACTCTGTAGATCATACTTACGACGTAGTATTTTATATAGTGTCCGAAGAATTGCTCGAAATAGAATCTACCGGTGGCGACTTAAATTTAACAGTTGGTGGTTCCGGTGGTGCTGCAAGTGCAGTAACTATCTACAATGTTGCCAAATCCGTCGGTGCAGACGTAACTAGTGACGGATTAGAAGTTTTCACAGATAAGGCTTTACCCGCGGGTACTAATACAATCGGAGCCGTAACTCATGCAGCCCCTACTACTCTATTAGACGGAACATTAACAACGAGTGGGGCAATCGGAGAAGCTTTAGCGGCTTCAACAGCTTGCCAAAGAGTTACTATTCAGGCCGATGTGAATAACACTGACGCTGTATTTATTGGAAATTCCACTTCTCAAAATGTAAGATTAGACATAGGTCAAAGTGTTGATATTGAAATCGATAATCTAGCTAAAATTTTCATAAAAAGAAATGGTGCCAGCAATCAGACAGTTAATTATATAGGTAGTTAAAAATGAACCATAAACTAAGCACAAAAATATTAATGTTTGTAATATTTCTAGTAATGGGATCACTTGTTTTTGGTGCAATTTCACCCCCAAACAATCTTAATGGATACAATCGCTACACAATTAAAAATTATAAAATCATCAATGGAACTAATTTATCAGTCAATAGAGTTGTCAGTAATTTATATGCTCCGGGCTTTAATTTTACAGGCGAGAACTTCTTTGGAAATGTTAAAGGTAACTTAACTTTAGATTCAAGTATCGACGCTGACGGATTTTCAATTTATAACCTCTCTCAAGTAAATTCTACAAAAGGTTTCTACGTAGATAATGTTAAAATAACATCACCAATAATATCTGTTTGCGGAAATGAATCATGTGATTATGTGACAGATGGAAGCTGTGATGATGTTGAGATTAATGCAGCACTGAGAGAAGCCTATTCAAGCACAACTACAGGCAAATCTGTGGTTGTAGAACTAGTATCTCATGGGTCTTATATTCTGTGCGATCCTTTAATTGTACGATACAACCACAATGTAGATGTTACCCTAAAAGGTCAAGGCTCAGACGCAACTTATTTAAGTTGGGCTGTAGCAGGTGGTGACGGTATCTATTTGAATAATTCAAACACCGGTGGAGGTGTTTATGGTGGTTCAACAGTAGAAGGACTACACTTGACAGGAAACGGAAGCGGGACAGCAATAAAATGCGTTGGAAATGGTGTATGTTTACCCTATGGAACTTTAGAAAATATACATATTGACGGAACATGGCACACAGGGTTCAACTCTAATTATAACTCAATGCAAAACCCCACTTTTAGAGAATTAACAATACTTGCTGAGACAGTTGGGATGAATTTAACAAACAATGTCTCGGCTTCAAAAGAAACGAGACACGCCCTTTTTGATCATGTTAGTATTTCAGGGGCTTCACAAAAATACGGAATTTATATGGATAGAATGTGGCACAGCCAATTTAATAGTCTAGCCTTAGACGATCAAGCTGGAACTTCCTTATATTGTAATGATTGTCAAAATAATGTTTTTATTGCTTCTTACACTGAGGGTTTAGGCTTAGATATAGATTTTAATGGATATAAAAACCTCTTTTTAGGTGGGCGAAATTGGAACACTGTACGACTAGGAAATGACAGGGCAACTTATGATAATACTTTTAGTTTAATTATGTCCTCACCTGTAAATAGCTTCATAAATATCTCTAATAATTGCACTAACATCAATTTTGATTTAGGAAGCAATTATGGTGACTCAGACTTAATAATAAATAATGAAGGATTAAACTCAAGAATCTGTGGTTATAATTCAGATACAAACTCTTATGACTGTTCAGGTAACTTTGCGATAGATGGAGAATTTTCTGGCAATAATAACCCCCTTTTAGATTGGAGTACATTGAATCAAGTTCCCCTCGATGAATTAATACTTGATCTTCCCTTTAATGATGTAAATTATATCAATACATCATTAACTTTAGATGATTCCCAACTACAAATTAATGGAATTACCCCCGACACATGGAGTAAACAAGGGGGATTCAATAACGGGGGATATTATAATCTTAATGGAACTCAAGCAATAGAAATAGGCACACCAAGCGATTATGACTTTAAGGAAAATGAATCTTTTACTATCTCGTTGTGGGCCAAAACTCCCACTATTGCTGACGCTGGATACTTACTAGGGAAATATCAATCAGGAAAATATTATAATATTTATGAAAACTCAAATGATTTAAGATTCGGGATTGATGGTGGGCCACTACTTGATATTAGAATCAATAATGTTATTGTTATCAATGAATGGTATATGGCAACCGCTGTTTATTATGGAAATAAAAGTGGATGTTTATATTACAATGGTGGTTCAAAGGCTTGTAGCTCTGATCCCGGGCTAGGAGATTTTAGCTCTACGGGAACACTAACTCTAGGGGGTCTAACTGCTGCTCTCGCTGGATATGTTGGTGCTATAGATAATGTTATGATATTTAATAAAAGTCTCTCTGACACTGAAATTCAAAACCTTTATGAACAAAGAATTGAAGGAACTAGTGCCGTAGGATTTAGAGCCAAAAATAATACTTGGTATGGTGTAAATACCTTTAATAAAGCTCCGGTACAATGTCCTACAACAAACTCATTTACAACCTATTGGAATGGTGCAACTCAAACATGTACTGCAATTAATGAAACTGCATTTACTGAACTCGGAGTAAGTGGCGACGTCAATATTAAAGGAAATGTTACAGCAAACAATGTTTTTATAGAAGCATATATCAGAAGTGCAAGCAACAGTACAATTAATGCAGCTGCCGATAAATGGTACAACGTTACATTCTCTAAAGCAGCCGAATCACTAAAACATAACATAAATCATACCTATAACGATGCTACAAATGAAACATTTATAATAATGTTTAATGGTACCTACGATGTCTCTTATACTACTAGTATTCAGGATGTTGCCGCTCTCCCCTCTGCTCATGTAGCCTTACAACTATGGTCTACTACAAATGATGCAAGAGTTAGTGGAAGTTACAGTGAGATTGATACTACAAAGCAAAACAGTGAACTATTCATTCATAACTCATTTCTAGTTTATTTAACAGAAAACGAAGAAATCAAACTACAATTTAGAAGTGCAGATGACACAGTTAGCATAATCCCACACGGAACTTATAATCCTACTCCAGCATCAGCACAATTAAGTATTCACAGAATAAGTAGTAATGGTGTATAAAATGGATAAGAAAGAACTCGGAAAATATTTTGCGTTTATAGTTTCAGCAATGCTTTTATCTGTTGGAGCTAATGAATTGCTCAATAACGATGAGCCAGTCACACTCTACGGCTGCGAATCCACCGGAGTCATATCTGACTGCGTTAATGGAATTAAGGCCTGTAATGAAGCCACAGGCATCTGTACGCGATGTTACTATGATGCTGACAATGGAAGAAAATATAAGAATTGTGCCGAAGGATGGCAAGAGAATTTTATAACTCAAGATATTCCAAGTAATGAAAAAGCGTTTAGGTCAGGGTCCTATCAATGTAATACCGAGGGGTGCTTAATATGATAGTCAGTCCGAAAGGCTCTATGAAGGGCCACAATTTAAAAACATGGTTTATCAAAAACAAAGGATCACTGAAGACTTTAATATCAGGCGGTTGCGGATTATTAGCTGTCACTTTCGCCGGCTCCCCTGCAGTACAGTTTCTATTTGGAATTGGCACAGGGGCCTTAACGAAGCTTGCGCTTGACGCGTTAGACTTCTTCTTTTCTGAGGTAAAAGTATGAATCTAGGGGATTCGTGGCAGAGGGAGCAGTTGAGAAACGAGGTATTTGAGAAAATGTTCGACATGATCTCTTATTATGCAACAAGATTATTTAAACTCTCTAAAGACAAACAAATTAAAATGCTGAATAAATTAGGCGTTACGGATATTCCGGCCCTTGAAATTGAGCGAGTAATGCTAATTCTAAAATTAGATAAATGGATGGTTCGTAACTTATAAAACATAACATCTATTACGCAATATAGTATAATACGATATATTCTGAAGTATATAAGTGTTGAAGGTTAGAAAAGC
>JAFCCU010000044.1 GCA_017610005.1 Candidatus Woesearchaeota archaeon
TTTGTGTTGTCATGATATCATAAAATACCCCTTAATATTTAAAAGTATCGTTTTTCAATAAAGAATTGCCCTCCTCTATTTTTTTAGGACTTCAAATTTATTGAGTTTAACGTCCGCGGGTAAACGAGGTTTCGACTGAAAGGAGAAATCTGGGTGAGCTGTTGCGAGCTGTTTAGTCGCTGTTAAATCCTTGAGCGTAGCGAGACGAGGAAAAGCCCGAGAGGGCTGGTTTCACAAAGTGAAATTCTGGAGAGTAATTTTGAGAGGCTCAAGCGAACGCGGTGAGCAATCAAGTAATAGGGTCAAGGGGGCAATTCTAACTTAAATATAATCATCCGCAATCACTAATAAACTCTCTAAGTTTTTCCACATTTTCCTCAGAATCAAAACTAAATGTTCCAACATGCAAAAATCCGTTGTGATGGCATAAAATTTGAGGCGTTGAACCTATTTTTATTAGATCTTTTAAACAAGTATCCACAACTTCAGAACTTTTAATTGAATCTAAAGTAACAAATTGATTTGAACCAATTTCATCAACTGAATTAATCATCAACTTAGAGTAAAAATCTTCTCCTTTATACAGAATAACTTTATTAGAATCAATGTTGAAATCCTTTAAACAGTTTATCAACTCATCCCTATTAAACTTTTCATTGCCTCCAGTTTCCTTAAAACAATCAGTTTTTTTTATTTCTGTAAGAATATTAATACAAATAGAACTATCTTTATTAGATATCGCAGTTTTTAGATAACATTCGTCACGAATCTGATTCTCACTAATGTCATTACATTGATTTTCATTATTGGAATCTAATGCAAGATTTAACTTACAAATATCTTTTCTTCCGTTGTCATTAATGTTATTACATAAGCTAATATCTTTTTTATTTTTGGCAATCGAAAAAATACAAGCGTCTTTAAAGGTATTCAATTTAAAATTACCACACTGTATAATATCAAAATATTCCACAATCTCCCCTTTAATTGTTTGTTTTACAATTGGATTTAAGCTATCCTTAGTTAAGATAAATTTTGTACTTTCAAAAGGGCCCACGTCTTTAGTAGGTAAACTTATCTGAAAATCTTTAGTACTCAATCCTTTTATCCCAAAAACAGGTAAGACAACTTCCTTATTATTCCAACCATTAAAAGAACCTCCTGTTGATAGCCCATGATTTATTAGATTTCTTGATGAAGCTCCCCAAATATTAATAAATTTAAATTCCTCTTTATTATAGTTATTTATCTGAAGACCTTCTAAAACAACAGGGTATTGGCGATCACTTAAGGGAACATCCCCAATATTAATGTTTAAAAAATCATCAAAACCATCAAGATTAAAAACTTCAAATTCTGGAGGTTGAATTAATCTCAATGTTGGGTCACCTAATAAGAGGTCAGTGGTCCAACTGGATATTCTAAAAGAATCACCAAATGTAATTCCTTGAGATAAAGGGAGAATTATTGGAAACCTATCTCCTCCAGAAAGCACAGGCAAATTAAAGGCTCTAATTACTAAACCATTTCCTGAAAAAATGTACCAACTAGCAATATTATTTTCATCTTCAATGTTTCCAATTTCACAAGAGTCAAAAATGTAAAAAAAGGCATTGGGTTTTGCTTCTTTAATATCAGAAGAATATATGCCAATATTATCTTTTATTTCTTGTCCAAGAACATTACCATGCATGAATCCATATACTAACAAATAATTATTTTTTAATTCGCTTAGATAATCTTGTTTAGAAATACTAGAATCTATCAAAGTGTAAGTATTAGAATTTGTAACTTCCCAAATCCCTGTTTGCTCTACAAATCTTCTTGCAGTTTCTTTTCCTTCAATAAAATTAGCAGATAATAATTTGCCATTAGATTTGATATTTCCAATTCGGAAATTATGGTTTCTGTTAAAATAATCCTTAAGTAAGTAGATAGATTCTCCTTTGTTATCCACTGGTGGCCTGATTCTACCTACCCAGATTTCAGCTAAGGAATCCGAGTTAAATTCATATCTGTCAACATTTAAACGATTGTTATTATCTGTATCAATAAAATTTGAACCTAAATCCATGTAGTAATAATCAACAGGGTGATGACAAGGTTCCATTTCACAACTTTCATATTCAAGTATTGCTAAAGGCATATCACCAATTAAAACAGCTCCGATTAGCTTTTCTTCTTCATATAATGACTTAATTCTTGATTTTAAGAGATTTGCATCTTTGAAATCTTCAGAAATTATTTTAACATTTACTGAATTATAATCAGAAGATAAGTCTTTGATTATATCTTCTTTATATCTATTAATCTCATTTTCTAAATTTTTATAAGTCTCAGAATCAATAAAAATTACAATTAATTCTTCTTTTTTTTCGTAACATATAGATTCATAACAAAATTGTTGATTATTACACCCTTCACAATCTTTTTGTTCTAAGATTAGAGATTGAGAACTAATTTCATTATTGGATTCTAGATTACTAGTCTCATTTTGAGTGCAACTAGCAATTAAAACTACTATTAATAAAATGAGAATCTTTTTAAATTTCATACTTCTATATCAATAACCTTTTGTTTATAAAAATATCGGAAATTGATACTTAAAATACTTCCCCCCACTCCACTTTTTTGCCTCTCAAAATTATTGGATTTAACGCCCGCGGGTAAACAAAGTTCTTGAGCGCAGCGAAAGAATTTGGGCGAGCTTTTGCGAGCTGTTTAGTCGCTGTTATGTTCCCTGAAAGGCAAAAATGTTCCAAGGGAAGATTTTTGAGTTGGGTTTAAGTTCTATACATTTTGAGCATAGCGAGACTAGATTTGGGGGGTTCTGTTCTTTCGGATGAGCGTAAGCGGTGAAGCGAGAACATGAGATAATTCAATACATTCAATTTTAAAATAGAGATTTATGTTTATTATAACAACTTAAACAAACTGGTTTTTCCTTTGAAGTCTTTGATTTTTTACCACAAATATGACAAAATTTCTCTTCATATGTTGGATCAGAAAATTTATTCCACTTAGTGTAACATTTTTTGCATAGAGGACTTTTAGGATCAAGGTTTATATCTGTACCACATCTTATACAATGACCCTTGTTAGAAGTAATCTTTGTTATATTATCTATTTTTTGTGAAGTCTTTGTATCTTCAGTAGAATGATTTATATTAAATTTGAATTTTTGACTTGTGCTGTCAATATAATCAATTTCTTTATATGCTTCATCATAAAGTGACTTATCATTTGGATCATCTAAATTAATAAGTACACCCATTTCTTTATTATTTGCCATGGAAAATTCATAAAGATTAAGGGAAGTAATTATCATCTGCTTATCATTAACATAACATTTTGCATGAAGGCATTCATTGAACTTTAAGATTACAAATCGCAAACTTTCGAGAAATTTCATTTCATCAGGTTTTAATTCTTGCTTGCCAAATATTACTGTAGTAATTTTATCTTTACTGTTTCTATATGTTAATAGCTCTTTAAAGTCTTTTGATAATTTAAGATATGGGGAAATAAGTATCAGTTTTACATCTGCTTCTCTTATCAAATCTTCAATTGCAGCTACTGCTTTTCGTGTATTCAAAAATTTTGCCATGTTTTTAAGTGTTAATTATTTATATATAAATGTTCCTACATCTAAGCTAATTTCTTTTGCAAAGCAAAGGTCTAAATGTGCGTAGCACCCGAACTCCCCCCTTTTTTCCTTTTTTTGAACTTAAAGCCAATTGAGTTTAACGTCCGCGGGTAAGAGAAGTTCTGCGCCGAAGGCGAAGAATTTGGGCTCGTAGTTCACGAGCCTCTTAGTCGCTGTTAGCCGATCCGCAGGATTTCCGATAGGAAAAGTCGAGAAAAGGCATATGCTACCTGTGAACACAGTGAACCTTATTATTTAAAACATTAAGGGCAAGAATCAGTTAGCTTTTTAAACCTCCAAGTAGTAATTTTCCCCATGGATGATAAAGAACGGTTAGAAATCCTCCGAAGATATAACTTTAGTTCAGGAAGACCTAGCATTTATCCTGTAAACTGGGAAGGTTTTGGAGGGGCTAAACAAGATATTCTATTTGGATTAGGTGACATTCAGAGTATAACTAATCGTGATGAGTCTGAATTAATTCATAGAGGATTTGCGCAAATATATTCTGGTCTAGGGTACATGCTAAGTAAATATATCTCAAACCCTACTTCAGAACTTCCTGATGAAGATGGAAAATTAATCCACGATTTGAGAAAACTCGAAAAACTAACCTTTCAACTTGCAATACAAGTCGATGAATTTCAATTAGCTTTCTTTAGAAGTGAAGATGTTTCAGATGGCTCGGATTATTATCAAAGGATAATGAAGACATTCGATGAGATGAAGAGAGTTGATACTCCAATGATTACAAGAAGGTTAACAGATTTAGAAGAACGAATCGCATAATTATCTTGCCCCATCTTGCCTTTTCTCGATTACGGCTAACGTCCGCGGGTAAACAAAGTTCTTGAGCGCAGCGAGAGAATTTGGGAGATGAAACGAAGTTTCCGAACTGTTTAGTCGCTGTTAGTTGTCCCAGAGGGCTTTCGTTAGAAAGAGTTCAGAAAGACTCATTTTTTTCGGAGAAATTTAAAATATATTAATAATCCTAGAGACAAGACACCTAGAAGTAACATTGGCCAGAATTCTTTTATGTCAACAAAAGAGACAATTATAAAAAGAATTGGAACAAACCACAGGATTAATTTTCTTTTCATACGCCCTTCATAACTTTCAACTATAATTCTATCCGCCATCTTTAGAAAAATTTCCTTTTTAAGTTTATAAATGTTCTTAAAAGAAGCTAGAGTCTTTCTGAATTACAACTAACGCCCGCGGGTAAGAGATGTTTTGACGAAGTCAAAATATGGGTGAGCCTTGCCGAACCTCTTAGTCGCTGTTATACGCCTTGTCGAACGTAGTGAGAAGTTTCGCCGCCGTTAAATCACCTGCGAATTTTCCATAGTAAAGAGATTCCAACTGCACAAAGATATGCAATTAGAATATTCTCTATGAATGGGAGAATCAGAAATCCGCACTTTGCACACATATAAGGGAAATCTGGGACAGTCCCCCACCCAATACACTTTTGAGTTTGAAAAGGGAAACCACCTGAACACTGTGATGTAGTTCGAAGTCCTGAGATTATGCCGATTACAATAAAAACCAAAATGAGAATTAAAAAACTGTATACCAAGTACTTATCGAAAAAGGATTGTGAGATTTTTTGTGACAGCTTCATCTTTATTACTTTATTTACCTTAAAATATTTAAAAATATCTATCAAGGCGGCGAAATTGCGTATAACGTC
>JAFCCU010000045.1 GCA_017610005.1 Candidatus Woesearchaeota archaeon
ATCATTTCAGCAGCAAATGTTACATCATCTATAGTAAGATCTTCAATTCTATAGGGATTACAACTTGAATCTAAAAAACTAGTTTTTTTACAAGAATCACATCCCATTGTAAAACTTCCAGAAGTTGGAGCATACCAAAAGGCATTAGGTTCACTACAGTAAGCACAATCTGTTTCTCCTACAATTCTATCTCCCATAATGATAAGAAATAAATCATCATTTATAAATCAAATCCCTACCCCCCTTCATTATATCAAGAGCTCACCTTGTTCGCGACGTGCCCTGCGTCATACTAAACCCTTCGGGTACGGCTAACAGCGACTAAACAGTTCGCTACGCTCACCCAAATTCTTTCGCTGCGCTCAAGAACTTTGTTTACCCGCAGACGTTAAACTTTGTTTACCCGCAGACGTTAGCCGTAATATTACTCGGGGGCAAGTAGTTAGAAATGTGGAAGAACCAAGTAAATTTTATATATTAGTTCTTAGAATGTTATTATATGAAAGCCTTCAAATTCGTTCTTTTAATTTTCGTTTTAGTCTTAATCATTGGTTGTAGCACAAGTAATAATGGGATTAAACTAAAAAATATGAAACAAACCACTTCAGATGTAATGAGCAAAATAAAAGAACAGATTACTGCTGATTTGGAGAGATCTAAAGAAATCCTTTTTGTTCCAAATTCTAAAATAGAAATTAGATCCGGATCAAATTTTATTGAATCCTTTGGAATAATGAATACTGGTGAATCAATTCTTAATTATCAAATATTATTTGAAGATTCTGAAGGTAATTGTGGAGAATTGTTCGGTCGTTCCGCTCTAGGCGATTGCCCAGCGATTGCATATGATAATACTCCAAGAGAACTATCTCCAGGGGAAACTTCTGTAGAAACAGTAAAAATATTTGCTCCAGAAGGAAAGGAGCTATTTTTGATAAAATTAAGCGTCATTGATGCGGATAAAGATAAAGTTATTGCTGATAAAAGTCTATTCTTGACAATAATTTAATTCTCCACCTAACTTCATCTTATTAAAAGCTCACTTTGTTCGCTTGAGTCCCCTGAGTCATACTAAACCCTTCGGGTACGGCTAACAGCAACTAAACAGCTCGCAAAAGCTCGCCCAAATTCTCTTCGAGAACTTTGTTTACCCGCGGACGTTAAGTTCAATCGAAAGAAAGCCCCCTAACAGAAATACTAAATATCATTTAAAGCCTGTTTAACGAATTCATCAATTGGTTTGCCATAGTTTTCAGGATTAAAATATTGATCTTGTGCAGTTGTTTTTGTTAATCGAAAACCATTTTGCAGATGCGAATCAATACTTTGTGTTGGGTCAATAAAGCCTACATATACTTGAGCTATACTGAAATTTGGAAATTCCTCATCAGATCCTGTTAATAATTCAATACATGATCCACCTTCTCGATATTCTGAAAGGCAGTGACACGGAGAAAGAGTTGCAACCATAATTGCACCATTGTTAGGTAATGTACCATACCTTTCCTTGTACTCTCTAAGAACATTTCTTTCAGCATGAATTGATCTTCCATCAGAGAATTTTTCCGAAGTAGCATATACTATATTATCCTGAAAAATTAAACCTGCTGCAACAACACCTTTATTTGGATTATCTGATTCCCTCGAATATCTCATTGATTTACGTAAATGTTCATCTAAATATTTAGCATCCATATTTTATAGTATTTCTACACATTTTATTAATCTAACTATTGCTCGGTAGTGGGGGTTTTCTTTCGACTCTTCGGACAAAGTTTGAACACACTTCGTATGGTCAAAGAGCATAACAGCAACTAAACAGCTCGTAAAAGCTCGCCCAAATTCTCTTCGAGAACTTTGTTTACCCGCGGGCGTTATATGACATATTACTCAAGAAAAAGTTTTATTTGGAGGGGCTATTTTTCAATAGAAATATTTAATAAGGTTTTGTTGCTAAAAGATATCTATGAAAATTAAAATTTTTATTACCGGTGGAACAATTGACGGAGTGGACTATGAGACAGAAGATCAAGCCCCAAATAATCCCAAGTCAGTTATTCCTCATTTACTAGAGAATTCAAGAGTCTCTTATGATTATGATGTAGAGGTATTTTGCCTTAAGGATAGTCGATTTATTGATGATGCTGAGCGGAATTCGCTCCTTAATAAATGTAAGGAATGTCCAGAAGGAAATATTCTTATTACTCATGGAAGTCTAACCATGCCAATAACCGCTAAATTCTTAGGGAAAGCAAAACTTCAAAAAACAATAATTCTTGTTGCATCGATAATCCCTGGAAACATGCAAAATTCTGACGCATTATTTAATATTGGGTTTGCTTTTGCCGCTTCCCAGCTCCTCCCCCATGGAGTTTATGTCACAATGAATGGAAAAGTTTTCTCTTGGGATAATGTGAGGAAGAATCTGGAAACAGGTTATTTTGAGAAAGAGAGATGAATCCTTGCCCTTGCTTCTGTTATTAATCTGTAATTTTATAAATAAAAACTTTTTCTCTGCGTCATACTAAACCCTTCGGGTACGGCTAACAGCAACTAAACAGCTCGCTACGCTCACCCAAATTCTTTCGCTGCACTCAAGAACTTTGTTTACCCGCAGACGTTATGTGCAATTTGGAGATTGGTTTAATCAAGATTAATAGAAAAAGAAGTAAGCGCTTTTTTTAAATGAGCTGCGTTAGTAAAATGGATTGTATGCATCCCCAATGCTTTTGCAGGTGTGATATCGGACCTTAAAGAGTCTCCAATCATAATTGTCTCATTACTCTTCGAATTGAGCTGAGATAACATCAGATTAAAAAATTCAAACTCTGGTTTAACAACCCCTTTATCATAAGAATACAGAATCACATCAAAAAGACCTTGAAGATTATTTTTTCGAATAATATCATATTCAGGATTTGCAATATTTGATAAGATACCTATTTTGATTTCTTTTGATCTTAAAATCTTTACTATATTAACCATATCTGGATTCATTCTTTCTTTAGCAAAGTCTAGTTTGAATATATCCAACAAGGTGCTTCTTGTTTCCTCTATATCCGGTAGTTTCAACCCTTGTACTATTCTGTTTAGATAAGAATCCCAATCCTTGAAGTGTGTTCCACAAACAAACTTCTCTATATAGGCATAATCATATTCAAGACGAAATACTTTCATAATCATTTTCTCGGTATCGCACTCGCCACTTGTTAATGTAGCAAACAAATCAAAGATAATTGCTTTTATCATACTGTTAATTAAATCACTCACCAAATATATAACTTTCCTAATTATGGGCTTAGAACCAAACTGAGCCTTCGGCTTTTTTTCTTTCAGAAAAAACACATAACAACGACTAAACGGCTAGCACCAAATCAACAAAAAATTTAAGTATTTTAAAAAAGAGAACTAATCTATGGAGATAATACCATGGTTTAAAAGAAAATCTTTTCCAGTTAAATTGGGAATAATATTTTTATTAGTACACCTATTGGCCTTCTTCTTCGTATTATTAATTGGAGACTCGTGGAAATTTGTACTTAGTAGTGGTGCTTTTGAAGGAAAGAGTTATGCTCCAATGTGGATTTTGTTCTATGTTTTTCCTTCATTACCTTTTGCTTATTTATTTTTTTCTTCTGCAACTTTTTTGGGAGAGATACTAACAATACCAATGGTACTATTATCATTCTTAGTACTTATCATTTCACCAGGATTTACATTTTTCTATGGATTTACCCTAGGTTATTTTTACTTACGTATTAAAAAAAGATTTTCAAAATAAAAATCCCAACCGCAGCAAGCTAGGGGGAATTTTTAATGTTAGTAATCCCCATTTTTATGTAGCTCATGTTTACCCATCCACTGCAAGCAGTGGGGTATTCCTAACAAATAAGAGATTAAACCCAAATCTTTTTATTTATCCCAGCTTTTCCTTTCCTCATGGAAGCATGGTTTGAGGAGTACATTGTCCGAGTTGAAGAAGAATTAGCATATTTCTTTGATACTTATGGAGAGTATGTTTCTAAATTTCCTTTTGTTATTAAAGATCTCTTAGCAAAAATTAGAAGATATTCTTTAGCTGGCGGTAAGCGCATTAGACCAATTTTAACCATTCTTGCTTACTATGGTTATGGGGGCAAAGGAGATAAAATTAAACAAATATCAATTGTACCCGAAATTCTTCATAACTACTATATCATCCATGACGATATAATAGACCAAGATCACATCAGAAGGGGGATTCCAACAGTCCATGCAATGTATGAGCATGAAGAAGATTCAAAACATCATGCCCTAAGTATGGCAATTTGTGCAGGAGATTTTACATCTCATATGGTCAATCATATAATTATAAACTCAGAGTTTAGCAATAAAATAAAGTTAGAAGTGTTAAAGCTTATTGATATAACAGGCTTTAGAACAATTATTGGACAAGTTTTAGATGTGTGCCCCGAAGAAAGTGCCTCTTGGGTTGAAGAGGTTCACACACTAAAAACCGCTCATTATACAATATCAAATCCATTAAAATTAGGAGCAATTCTTGCGGGCGTTAAAAAATCAGAACTAAAGAAAATTGAGAGATATTCAATGTTTATGGGAAAAGCATTTCAACTTCAAGATGATATCTTAGGGCTCTTTGGAGATGAAGAATCAATTGGGAAACCCATTGGATCTGACATTCAACAAGGAAAGATGACTTTACTTGTTGTCAAAGCATTAGAACTAGCATCAAAAAAAGATGTAAAATTTTTAAGAGCTTGTTTAGGTAAACACAACCTAAGTAAAAAAGATTTAATTAAAGTCAGAGGGATTATAACTGACTCAGGGGCCTTACAATACTCCACCAATCTTATTGACTTACTCTTAACAAAATCATTAGTTGAATTAGAAAAGTTAAATTTGAATGAACCCCAAAAAGAGCAATTAAGAAAAATTTCAAGGTTTATTGTTGGGCGAGCGCATTAAGCCTCTTCCTTGTGTTACTTCTGGTAAGGCATTAAATACCGAAAGATTTTTAAGGAACTATTGAATCTAACTCATAATGACAAGTCTTTTTAAAAGAGGGCCGTATGAAGCAGTTGTCGTCAATATGCCTTTTAGGGGATACCATGCTCAAATCCCTGCAGTAGTTAGCCCCCACGGCAATTCTGGAACTGAATTTCACAATATTGAATTTTTACGAATATTTGGAGGAGTAGAAGGAACACTCTTAGAAGAGTTTAGGGCAAGTATAGACACAGTTATTGCCAATGTAGGAATTACTCCTCAAATGCGTGATCCATTAAGTTTTATTAATCAAGCTTTGGTAAGGGCAGGATACTCTGTCACAAGAGCAAGAACTAATAACGGCGTACCTTCAGATCGTCCCGCTACATCCTTGTAGAAACTTAATACCTAAAGGCAGTAATTCAGATCAGGCGCGAATAAATATTTGGATACCAAAAACCTTATTAATTCTCATTAAATAATTTAATTTATGAAACCGTTTGATATAATTGCCAGGAACACTGAGGAAATTGTAAAAGCCGACGAACTAAAAGCACTAATTAAGGAAAAGAAAAACCCTGTTGCTTATGTCGGCTATGCTACCACTGGCAAACTTCACATCGGCCATTTAATCCCCATTGTTAAGATTGGAGATTTTCTAAAAGCTGGTTTTAAATTCAAATTTTTATGTGCTGATCTGCACGCATACTTAGATGATCAAAAGTCTCCATGGGATCTTTTAAAGTTTAGATCACAGTATACTGAGGAAATTGTCAGAGAATCCCTCAAGGCAATAGGGGTTGATGATAAGAATGTTGAATTTGTTGAAGGCTCATCTTACCAATTATCTAAAGAATACTGGATGGATGTATTAAGATATTCAGGTGAAGTGACATTTGAAAGATGTAAAAGAGCAGCAGCTGAAGTTGTTAGATTTGGAGATCATCCAAAATTAGGTGGATTTATTTATCCTTTAATGCAGAACCTTGATGTACATTACTTAAAAGCTGATGTTGCTTACGGTGGCATTGATCAAAGGGGGATTTACATGCTTGGTCGTGAAACCCTGCCAAATTTAGGTATGAAAAAACCAATCTGTGTTTTTACTCCCTTAATTCCTTCAATTACCGGTGGGAAGATGTCAGCTTCAGAAAAAGATAGTAAAATTGACATTTTAGAGGAACCTAAAGCAATGGCTAAGAAAATTGGTCAAGCCTTTTGCACTCCAGGCGTTGTTAAAGATAATGCAGTTTTACTTTATGCAAAATTTGTATTGTTTCCAGCACTTGAAAATTTGGGAAGAGATTTTACTATTGTTAGGCCAGAGAAATTTGGGGGCAATGTAACTTTTAAGAATTATGAAGAACTTGAAAGTGCTTTTGTTAAAGGCCTTCATCCAATGGA
>JAFCCU010000060.1 GCA_017610005.1 Candidatus Woesearchaeota archaeon
CAGAACATCAAAATTGCCAATCACTTGTTTTTTCCCGTCCTCAAGCTCTTCCTCAGAAATATCTTTCATTTTCTTAAACTCTGACAAACAGATATCAATAACCTCATTAATCTTTTCTTTCTCAGTTCCTGCATAAATAATTATATATCCATAATCCTTTCCAGAATCAATCAAACTTTGAACATTATATACAAGCCCTCTCTTTTCCCTAACTTCTGTAAAAAGTTTACTAGACATCCCCCTTCCAAGAATAGCAGAAAAAACATCTGCAACATATTTTCCTTTTTCAGAATTTGTAGGAAAGTGGAATCCAATGGTAAGATTCGCCTGTTGAAGATCTTTTCTTTCTTCAGTGTTTTTTAAATGATTAAATTCAAATTTAGGTATTTCAAGTTTCTCCCCCTTTTCCCCCTTACAAAAACTCTCTGCCAATTTTAAAACATCCTCAAAGCCATTATTTCCCACAACACACAATATTGAATTTTCAGGCGCATATGCCACCTTATGTTTCTTTACTAAAAATCCTTTGTCAATTTTTTCAAGAGATTCTTTTGTTCCAGACACAGGAAGACAAAATGGCTTTCCATACAAACCTTCCTTAAGTTTATCAAGCACTCTTTTATGAGGATTATCATAAACCATCTTAATTTCTTCACAAATCACCTTAAACTCCTTCTTAATCTCTTCTTCATCAAACAAGGGATTAAAAAACATGTCAAAAATAACATCCATCGCAAGTTCTAAATGTTGTGAAGGGAGTTTAACATGATAAGCAGTGAGCTCCTCGTCAGTAAAACCATTCAACACACCCCCTACTTTTTCCAAAGAAGCGGCAATTTCCTTGGCATTTCTTTTTCCAGTTCCCTTAAAACATAAATGTTCAATAAAATGTGCAATTCCCTTTTCATCTTCTCGCTCATACATCGCCCCAAATTTTGTAGCAAGCATTACAGTTGTAACAGGCACATCTCTTTTCTCATGCAAAATAGTTAATCCATTGCTCAGAATTTTTTTGTTAAACTCCATATTCAAGAAAATCAAAGCATGCTTTTTATATATTTCTGTTGCAAAGAATTGCATAAGCAGAATCTTTATAATAAAATACTATAAATTTACTATAAATTAAAAGGGCAGCAAAGAACACTTGAAACATCATTATCACTTAAAGCAGCAACATAGTATTTATAAGGGCAGGCCATCCACTCATTATTAGAATAAGATTCCTGGCTTAATCTTACACAACCTTGATTTACAAGTTGGATCTCATCAGAACTGCCTTTTACATCTCCGTCAACAATCGAAACATTTAAAGGAGATACCCCTAAATAGCCATCATCAATTGCTTCTTGAAGTTTCTGGATGACTCCACCAGCACTTCTTGAAGTTTCTGGATGACTCCACCAGCATTCACCATAATTTCTCCAGCAGAATGCCCAATTACAGAAGGCGTGCCAGCAGACATATCGTTTTCCCAGGCATAAACACAACAAAGGGCAATCAACATAAATACAATTAAAAGAACTGCAAATAAAACTTTATTATTAATATTAATCTTCACCATCTTTCTTTGTTTTTATAAATGTCTTTTATTTAAATATCTTTGCAAGACATAAAACTAATAACACCCCCTTTCCAAAACACTAGCATAACAATCAAACTGCATACAAGTGAACCAAGAATCTGGACAACCCGAACCTGCCCAATAAGGACATTTTTCTATGGGGGCATCCATCCAAGAATGTTGGCCAGTGTCGCAAAATCCCCATTCCGCAGTGATTCCTGTTGGACCGCAATGGCTGGATTGTGTTATTGTCCAGGAAGCATAAGGACTCCAACCATTAGGGCAGGATGAACCAGAAAACCTGCAAAAAGAGATCTCACCATCTAAAACAACAATACCCCCTAAATTAACACAATCGCCCTCATCATGCCCATTAGCACCATTGTTTAACAAACTAATTCCTCCAAATGCTTGATTTTGATTAAAGGGGCAGCAAAGAACACTTAAAACATCATCGTTACTAACTGCAGCTGCATAGTATTTATAAGGGCATGCCATCAACTCATTATTAGAATAAGATTCCTGGCTTAATCTTACACACCCATTATTCTTCAACTGAATCTCATCAGAACTGCCTTTTACATCTCCGTCAACAATCGAAACATTTAAAGGAGATACCCCTAAATAGCCATCATCAATTGCTTCTTGAAGTTTCTGGATGACTCCACCAGCA
>JAFCCU010000008.1 GCA_017610005.1 Candidatus Woesearchaeota archaeon
CCAGAAGTATACATCGAAGGATCAACGGGTTGAGCATTTAGTGTGAAAAACCTCTTAGCGCCTTCTGCAATACACCCTGTCTCACTTGAACATTCGCTTCCATCCGGAATGCAACAGTGTTTGGCGCCCGAAGCAGGATCTTCATCAGGCACATTATAAGGAATGCAAGCAAGACCAGGTCCACAATCTAAAGAACGAGTACATTCCATTCCATGTGGATCAATTGCTTGACCATCTTCAAGCCACGCCCCTTCAGTGCATGTAAATCCAGTTTCTTCATATTCAAGTCTTGTTGTTTCTGAAACACAATTTCCAATTTTATTTAATTCATCATATAGGGCGCACTGCATTTCACCACAACAAACATACTTAACTTCATGCTCCATGGCTGGCTTACAAAATAAATCTTCTTCGCAAGTTCCTACACTAATTACTCTTGGATTCCCATTATAAGTTGTTCCCTCAACTTCAGCACAAATACCTCTATCTGTAACTGTTGAGCCTCCAACAATCCATGAGCCACCACTACAAACCATGGCTTCATTATCCCAAGGAGAAATACCTGTTTGAACGCAGACATCATTAAAATCAATTGGGCCTATTTCTGCTGCACAATCTTGTCTTTCACAGCAAACCCCTCTCCCAGAATAAGTTTTATCTTCATATGTTACTTGTTTACAAAATAATCTTGGGGAACCAAGTTTATAAGGATCGCAGGATTCATTAAAAACAATTGGACATTCCTCACCATACTCTTTTGGAGGGTATACATGAGGAGTACAACTAGCTTCATCACATGCAGCGAGTTCATTGAAGGGAAGCCATGCTTGATTTTCTCCTTGACATTTTAATTCTGGTTCTTGATTAGCATAAACTGGAAAATTATCCTCATCATCTGGCCTTAGGACCCCTTCACAACAACACCCTTGATTACAATGGGCTGAATTTGGAGTATCTGCTAAAACACACGCTTCGGTGGGATCATCCCCTGTGTACACAAAAAACCAATCGCTAATACATTCTGCTTGATTTGTGGGGCCAAGTTCTCCAACTTCAACATATAATAAATCTTCATCAGGAGGACAACATTCTAACTGTTGGGTGGGTTCACATGCCAAAACTTCAGGATTTAAACAGCAACCAGCCCCATAAGTTAAAGGTATAAGAAATAACAAAAATGTAAGTAAAAAAAGCTTAATGTGCCTCATTGTCAATTATTTTAGCCTCTAGCTATATAAAATTTATGTTATTCTGATTGTATGTGTAACTTCTTTATTGTATTTATCTTTAACAGTAAAAGTAAAATCGAAAGGAGAATATTGCCCCACCCAGGCAATTGCCCAACTTTTTCGAAAGTCAGTATCAAATTCAGTTGGTTCCTTTGTTTTATAATTTGGGACTCCCGGAGCTAATTCAATTGTTAAATCATCCAGATCATTACCATAATATATATCTTCATCAATTGCAGTAACCATTGCCATTTTAATCCCTGCAATATCTGCTACCCCCCCACCTACTACAGTCATCCAATCAGGCATAATCTCATCTAACATGTCCTCAACATCCACTTGAGAAGTAAGTAATTCATCAATTGAGGGGGGATGATCATACATATAAACAGTCATGTTCATAAAATCCCAATAAGTACCATCAGTAACATTTAATGCAATGTAAGTTGGTTGAAATTCAACTCCATCCCAAGTTAAATTGCCATCTCTATATGTGCACGGTTTATTCCACTCACAACCAGCTGTTTTAAAAGTCCAATTTAATGAATCCTGGGCATCAGGATCATAAGCCCACTGCCAAGCCGGTTCATGAAGGCTCATTCTATATGCTTCCCACAAACATTCAATTGATTTTCTTGTAAGCGTAGTTCCAATTTCAACTGTTAAATTTCTAGTAGTAGACTCAAATGGATTATCCCTCTCACTAGGATATTGTGGACAATTTCTTATATTGGTCATTAAGTTTCGAACTGAATTTAAATCAGTATAATGAATATAAGATATGGCTGGTTGAGATTTTTCAATAACGCTTGTAAATGTAAACGGTACAAAGGATAATCCCTCTGGCACAAAAGATCTTGAATCTTCAATTGAAATTGAATAATGTTTATCATCAATTGGGGCCCAAGTTAAAGACATTCCTGCAGGGGCTGGTTGATTTCTAATATCATATGCAAAGTTATTAGCTTCGGTTTCAAGTATCTCCCAAGCAAATTCATAGACCTTCTTTAATCTAATTCTTGAACTTACAAAAAATTCTTCTAATTCAAATAGAGATTTACCATTGTGAGTCACCCTTAAAGGATAATGCATAGTCATATCCACACTAGAGTCACTAATTGTAGGTTCAACTCGAATTGGACCTAATTCATCAAACTGCATATCTACATTTTCAAAAGCTTCCCTCATATTTCTTGTACAATTTAAAATATCATATTCAACAAAAGACTTTAAATCAAGATGAACAAATGTTCCTCTAGCCCCTCTCGCATATTCAAAAGTAGCAGTCATATCAGTAAATTTATCTCGTTCTGGATACATACTAGGCAATGTAAATTTATTAAAAAATCTTAATTTTTGTTTCCAATCAATTGGAGGACCAACAGGCCATTCTTTAACAAATGAAAGCGTAGGTCCATTAGGAAATCTAAAAGGGAATGATAAAAATGGGCAATTTTCTTTATTATAAACTGCTGCGGAATGGGTTGGCACACAAGACTTGCCAGGTTGAGTATCCCCTGCTCTAATCCCTTTGTAAATATTTCTTCCACCAACATTTAGTGAAGTATGAGAACTTAATGGAGTTGTCCCTTTTTGGTATTGAAAGATTGACCCTCCTTGCTCTCCAATTAATTTAATACCACGTACCATTGATTGTTCAAGACATCTTTTAATATACTCTTCAACTTCTTTTGCTTCATACCCCGAATAATCATCTTCAGTTACCTCTGGCACCATCTGGCTTTTAATTGCCACAAAAAATCCCACAAGAAATAGTATCAAAAGTGCAATAATTATCATAATTGCCATTGCACCTCTCTTATTCATGGACTATGAAAGAAATAATTTGGTATAAATAACTTTCTGTTAAATCAAGAAAATAATTCCTTAAACCAATTAACAATCTTTTGAAAAAATCCAAGCCTCTCTGGCTGATCAAGTTCAATATAATCAATTTCCATTTCTTCTTTTGAATCACCTAAAACCACTTCATAATCTTCTGTGTCTTCGGACTTTTGACTTTTGACTTCAGACTCAACTGGTTCCTGAACAACAAGTTCTACTGGAAGTACACAAATCCCTTCCTCAACGGTCCTATCCTCTTTTTTACAACAAGCATTTGTGCCATCAACACCAGAGATATAATACTCATTATTATCATCACCGCAGCACTCTCTTTTACCTACTCTTTCATATTCTCCAACTTCTTCTTCTCCTGATCTTGCTGCCCTAAAATTGCAGTAACTTCTGTTAGAGCAATACGCACCCTCTGCATCATCACAATCATACCACCTAGGTAATACTGTTGTTTCAAAACCTTGAATTAATCTAAAGCAAAACATCCCTTTTGGATAATAATTAGGCTCTGTTTTCCAAAGTACATTATGTTCATAACACTCTCCTTCATAAGCGCACCATTGCACAGAATTTTCACAACAAGCATAATCCATATGATCAGAAGTGCAAGCATCTGCCCCACATAACCTACCAATTGCGGTTCCATTAGTACATTCTAATACAACTTCCCCAGTTACAGAACAGGCGGTAAGAGCCAATAATATCAAAACTGGGATTAATAAATATTTCATCTTCATCATTATTTCATTAGAGAGTATTTATTCTTTTTGGTGTAACCACAAAACTATCCCTCCAATAAATAAAAGTGCAATTAATGGGAAAACTAAAACCCAAACAAGGTTTGCAGGTTTACAGTCTTGTGGACAGTTTATTGCATCTTCTCCTTTGTCACAAATCAAATCACCATTACACTCACTTTCTAGAATAACAACAGGGAATATATCTAAAACTGCAAATTGTTCATTAATCTGCTTTGTCATGTGACCTTTTTTTGTAGCAGTTATATTAATAGAATAAGTCCCAATATCATTTAATTCAATAATTTTTGGAATAGAAATAAGCCTTTTTTCACCGCCAGGATAGGTTAAGGTGGCCTTAGCATTTATGTTTTCCCCAAAAATTTCTAAAAAGATATTATCGCCAGTATGAAATAATCTTGAATTTTTTACACACGCTTTTGACAAACACATCTTAAACTCAAAATCAATTTCTGGAGTAGCTATTACAGTAAAACTTTTTTCATATACAAATGGTTCTGGCTCCAAAATCTCAACAATAGCGTAGCAATTCTTGTAATCATATCCAGGCATTACTTGTCCATGAAAATAAGTTCCAAGAAATGTTCCATGGATTAATTTTTCTTCCAAATCAAGTGTTGCTGCAGGAAAGTCTTCGCAAATAACTCCAGGTATAAACCTCACTAATAATTCTTCATCAGAAAAAATTGAATAATCAAAACTAATTGTATCTCCCTCCATAAAACTTTCTTTAATATCGATTGAATTAATAAACACCCTTGCATTAACAGAGGTTATTAGCAATAATGCAAATAACAGAAAAATTAATACCTTCCCCACATTAACTCACCCCCTAAAAATGCTTTTGGATTAATATTTAATGCTGGATCTCCCAACATATGGGTCATATATCTCATAGTACTCGAATCGTATGCTTTTGCAAATGCCATACCTATAGTCAAATCATCTTTATAAATTCCGTCAATAATCCATTTATAAATATGATTGTTACTCCAAGCAATACTCAACGCGCCGTAATGTGCAAGTGCTCCCTTTCTTATGGCAACGTGGCAAAAAGAAGAATCAAATTCTGAAGAACATGTTAAACAAGCTGCATTTGTAATAATTGAATTATCTAATGAAGGAATCTGCCATGAGCTTATTCCTGCCCAGCCTTTACTTCCATGATCTGCATATGCAATAAGTTCTCTATCTTCCCAAAGCTCTGGCCAGGTACTACTTGTTTTAACAATTTCACAATCAAAATCTTCTCCTGAAGTCTCAGTAGGTTGGACTGAACAAATTGAATCATAACCAATTTCTTTAAATTGCCCATTCCAAATATCTGAATTTTTTAGTTTGTAATCAGATGAACTTGCCATAAAAACAGTTCTCCTATCTCTTGGCATATCTTCTAAAAATAGCCCCCTTGCTATTTGTGAACTTGAATCACTAGTTGTAAACCCTTGGATTCTCCCAACAGCCATATCTGGGTAAGAATCTTTTGGATAAGTATCACCATATTCTGTTTGATCTAATGATCTGTAATTAGAATGTGAAGTCATGTATACATTTTCTTTTATGGGAATTACCTGAGAACCTGCAATAATTGTTAAATAGCCAAAAATGGTATAATGATTTGATTCCCAATAAGTGATAATTGGCCCATTTTCAGTAGGATAAAATTTTTGAGTATTCGCAGGCATATCATAGCTTGTTATTAATCCTGTATCAAAATTATATAAAAACAAGTCTGTTGCAATACAAGACTGCCAAACGCATCTCTCCCCAGAAGGGCATGATATTTGCCCGCCACAAACTTCCCCGCTTTTTTCACATAAAGATGGACAATCTTCATAATCAATACAAGAAGCCCCAGATAATGAACATGTTAATCCTTCCCCCTCAGATCTAGTTTCTAATAAACCAAAATATTCATCAGTCAAAATATTAGTGTAACCACTTTGATCCATTATCTTTTTTTTCTGTCCAGTTAGGATATTATAAGACCATGCTTCATTCATCTTCGAAAGATAATTGTACTTATTAATTATAATATAATTTTTATTGATTTTAAGAAAGGATGATCCTTCAGATTCAATTTTTTCAACTCCATTTTCATAAATAAAAGTTTCATACCCTTCCTCCCCTATTGTGTTCCATACAATCCTCCCATTAGAAACACCTATTCTCGAGATCCCTTTAGTTATTGGGGCTTCTGAGATTAATTCGGTTTCACCAGTTGAAAGCCGGTACAAATGTAACTTAAATTTATCCTCTGAAAGCCCAACCCAAATAACATAATCTCCATCAAAAGCCAATTCCCTTACTGACCCTTCCACCTCTGCTATTATCTTTGAAGTCCTTGTAGAAGTATTATAAATTCCAATTTTGTCACTAAGAAACTGCCAATATTCACTATATACTATTTTATCCCCATCAATCACATAATTTTCGGATTTATATGGAAGGACATAAACTTGAAGTTCTTTAGAAGTTTCATTGTAAAAAAAAACTTTGCTACCCACCCAATATTTTAATAAGCCTCCTTCTTTAATAAACTCATAGATATAACCTGAATAAAATAACTCACTTTCTCCGTCTGGAAGATATTTAATATATTTAGGCGCTGCAACATAATTATTTGCTTTAATCCCTTCTTCATTATTGATAAAATAAGGGACAATCTCCCTAATCTCGCTTTCCAATTTTGCATCAATTTCTTTGTAATCATCTGAATCAGCAAAAAATATTACTTCATGCCTTGCCCCTGCCAAATAAGGCGCTGAAAGAGAATTTGCCTTAAATAAACCTTCAATTGATCCAGGGGTTAATTTTGGATTAAGCGTAAGTCCATTATCTATAAAAAGATCGCTTGGATTAACTAAAATTATTTTATCTGTATTTGTCTCTTCAACTATCTTTTTTTGCATGTCTTTAATTGTGTAAGTGAAATCACATTCTTTCTTTACATTTCCAACGCAGATTAACTTTCTTCTATCAGTTACATACTCTGAATCAAGTGAAGTTCCTTCAATAACTAAAGGCGCATTAATAAGTGAAGCATATGATGCAGCTAACAGCGAGGTTTTGTAATCATCCTCAACATAGACAATTGTATCAAAACTCTCCCAGTAAGAATATAAATCATTAATTGTAATTCTTTTAACATTATCAACTCCAAGTTTAGCTCCAAACTCAATATTCTTATCTGCAACAAGAGCTACTAATTCAATTGGGGCATCTCCCACAATTGTAACAGTTTCGTCCCCATTTTGATATTGATTTAAGAAATAGATTATTGAATCTGCATCAATGGAAGTTTTATCTTCATGAAAAATTAAAGTAGGATATTTATTAACTTCACCATCTGTCCAGGTTGTAACTGGTACAAGAGACATAACTGTTTTCCAGTCCTTGCTTGATACTAAAAAAACTTCTCTACTTGCGTATTTCTCTTCATTCTTTTTATTCTTCGCAATAATATCATAAGGCATGTTCGCAATCTTTTGACCAATTTCTCCTAATTTTTCTGCTTCATTTTGTAAGTTATAACAAATTCCATTAGTACAAAAGCCGCTCAGGCATTCGCCAGAATTGTAGCAATCTAATCCAATTTCCTTTTGATTGAGCATGTCTCCACTTAAATCACAAAACAATTTTTCTAGATTGTATTCTCCATACTCATACGTTTTACCTTCATAATTACATTGCGCAGAAACAACTGGAAATATAATTAGTAATACTAAAAACAAAAAAAGTTTATTCATTGGGAAGACTCCACGCATCTATTAAATCCAGTCTGGTCTTCTAAATTTGATACCCTACACCAAACCTTCCACAAAAGACCTGCTCCCTCATCAATCTTATCTTGAAGATCAATACATTTACCATCTGCACAGATATTACTCAAACACTCAAAGTTATTATAACACTCATTTCCTGAACTTTTCTCAACTTGAAGTTCACCAGTAAAAGAACAGTATAAATCCTTATCATCATCTCCCAATCTAATTCCAATTGGAAGGCATTTTTCATTAAATGTGCATCCATTACATACAGGCGGAGGAATGTCTTTTACACAAGCACCGTTTCTACATTTTTCACACTTTGCAATTGTTGATTTAATTTGGCCTTCTTCACAATAAATCTCACTTAAATAAGTATGTTCTGCCCCACTGTGTGAAGCAAAGATTATTGCTGCGGGCCAATAAATAGATTCTTCTCTTGTGTAAACCTCGATTAATGTTATTCCTACGCCTGATAGATGGAATGTGTCCCCCAAAGAGATAATCTCATCTCGGTCTTCAACATGAATTTTTATTGCTTTATTCATTCGATCAACGCTTACAAGATTAAATGATAATGTAGGATAAATCCCGAGTTCATTAGGTGTTTCTAATATAACATTAACTGTCTCTCCGATTCTATTATCATACGTTTTCTCTGGAGCTGCAAAACACAGGTCTCCTAGTTTTAGAATTCCACTATCTGCTTCACCCCAATTGTAAATATCATCTCCATCATCTGACTCTTCACAAAATAAATCAGGTCGGCAAGCACCATCAACACAACCACTTGGACATGAGAATGTTTCATAAGGCAAAGAATTTTGCCTAAAACAACAAGCATATTCAGTTAATGTTCTTCCATTATCAGAACAACTATCTGTGTTCCCCCGGTAAGTTCCTTTCATATAAGGATTAAATCCATAATCATCTTCATCACAAGATATCTCCTCACAGAAACCATCTTTATGGTAACTGCTTCCTTCAGGGCAACTCATTAATGTTTGCTTTACATAACCATCTTCACAAAATATTTCCTGGATTAAAGGTTCTTCCCCTGGGCGAAAAATTAATGAATCATATTGGCAAGCGTCTCCAACGCATGCGTACCCAGAAACAAATACATCTTTTCCTCCGTCAGAATCTGTACATGTATTTTCACATTTTTCAGAGTTTTCTTCAACAAGAACCCAATCAAGATAATTTCCCACACTTCTACAGGTTAATAAATTCAAACCCCTGCAAATTTCTTGACCCTCAACTGGGCAACGGTCAGTACTTTCCATTATACAAGCACCATCTTCACATCCATTTGGACAATCTACTATTACAAATGGAAGGGTAGTCCCATAACCATCACAATGAAATTCAGTTACCTTAGTGCCATCTTCAGAGCAATAATCTTCACTCTGGCCCATAGTTCCTTTCATATATGGGTTATATCCATAATCTGTTTCTTCACATTCTGGGTAAAAAGTGCAATCTCCATTTGGCCCATATAAAAACCCTTTTGCACAATGCATATTTTGACTTTTAATTTCTGTTCCTTCACAATAATGCTCAACTATTGTTGGTTCACAATCATTACAAGTGAATTTTATTTCATCAACTTTACAGTATTCACCAACACAAGTTTCCCCCTGAATAAGAGTAGTTGTCCCTCCGTCAGAATCAGTACAGGTTTTTATACAATCTTCCTCACAGTTACAAGTATTTTCCCCTGCACCACAGACCCCATCACCACAATTATTGCATATAAATTCACCCTTAGATATTGCACACCCCTGAGAGTCTCCTCCAACAGCATAATCTAATTTTTGATGACTCTCATTACAACATTCCTGACCCAAAGATATTGATCCAATTTGCCCTGTTCCAACACAATTGTCTATAACAACATCAAATTCAGTCTTAGCATAAGGAGTATAAATAAATTCATCAAAAGAAGCAATTGCTTTTGAGCCAATACTTCCTCTTGAAGTAATCCCTGCACCTAAAATTGCCACCTGGGCTATTTTCTGAGTTTCATCAAAATGGCGATTTAATTTACCTTCCTTGTATAAGTAGCCACCCACATATAATTTAGAGCTCATATCATCTTCCCATGCAACAGCAACATGAGTCCACCTCGCCCCATTTAACAATTGAGGATGAAGTTTTATCCCTGCAAAGTTTATATCTTTTGATATTGGATTTTTTGAAATTTCAATATAGTTAACATATTTAGGAATTAATCCATTAACCCTAGTTGATTGAGTTTGGAATAAAACCTTCTCACTCAATAATGGGCCTTCTCGAAAATTAAACTTAACATAAAACTCAATTGTTCCTGCTTTTGTTAAATCTACAAAATTAGGGTAAGAAATAAAACCTCCCTCCTTTCTTGTATTGAACGAATTCTTCACAATTCCTTTTTCAAAAGCACCCTTGCTAACTTTTCCTTTCACAGTTTCTATAGAATCCAAAGGATCATAAAACAATTTTTCAATACAACAGATACTTGTTCCGGGACACCCTTCTGATAAAAATGAAGTCTCTCCATTTAAACACGCGTCAACATCAGCACAATGCCCTCCTTCCAAACTACATGTAATTTCTTTTGGCGGACAATCGCTTGGACAATTACAAACATTCTCAACACCTTCACAAGTGCCATCTCCACAATTTAAACACATACCAACAGGATTCCCTGAAAGCAAATTTGTAACAATACATACATTATCTTCAATGCGTCTTGTATCCATACCTTGCTCCCATTCAGTTAATCCTTCACAACAAGAATCAGGGTATTCATTGTAAACTTTAGAATATTTTTCTCCAACTTCCGCACATTCCTTAACCTTATCTGGCAGAGAGATAGTATAATCCTCAAGAGTCCCAGTCACAATCCATTCATCACCATGTAAAAATCTAGGGCCTTCTTCATTCCAATTTTCAATTAATGCTTTTGTGGCAACACTCAAAATTTCATCATCTCCTCCAATGATAAGAAGATAATAATTATTTTCTTTGATGATCAATTTAATAGTCCCTGCTCCAGCGATGATTCCCTCATCACAAACACTTGGACTTCCTAGCAACTCAAATGTAACAGTATTAACGCAAGGATTCCCTACAACAATCATATTTCCTTGACTTAAACTTTCAATATCCGTATCTAATTTAGCAATCCCTACTTCAGATGTATCAATGCCTATGTGGACTAAACCAGAAGCAATATCCATTGCCGCTTTCACATCTGTTGAAGGAGCATTAGACCCAACAACAATAACTCCGTTGAAGTTTCCATCTAACTCAAACATACTTGGCGAGTACCATAAATCCTCCATTGAGTCTCCATCACAAATATTATCTTTACATTTTGTGGGGCAATTATGGGCAGAATTTTTATTAAAACCATTTTCACAATAAGTTTCATGAACAGTAAATGTTTTTTGATCCAAATCTTCAACACAAGAATCCCAATAATTAACACGGCCCCCATCCAGGGTGACGTAACTTCTTTTGTAAATATTCTCCCCAAAATCACTATCTTCGCAAGTATTGCCCATTATGCAAGCTCCATCTTCACATCCAAATGCGCAAGGGATTGTTTTTGGCTGCTTTGCTAAATTAATTGTGTTAACATATCCCTCGTGGCAGAAATTTTCTTCAACAAAAAGCTCTCCTTGATCATCATCAACACACAAATCAGTAAGTTCATTCCATTTCCCATGCAAATCAAAGCCGGTTGTAACTCCTTTTGTAAATTCATCAACTCCTCCATCAGAATCCTCACAACATCCACGATCATCACAGCACTGTTTTGTATTTTCTTTACTAATCCCCCAATCTAAATATCCTCCAACATTGCCACATACATAAAGATCATAATCTCTACATTCTTCCTGTCCAAATTCCGGGCACATATCTGGATGTATTGAAGTGGTTGTTGTAGATCCTCCCAAACAAGCCCCATCCTGACAACCAAGATCACATCTTTTGTATGTCTTAAAACAATATGAATCTCTTATACAGGTATACTCCCTTAAGCTTCTTCCAAAACACTCATCAGAATAATTATTTCCGCTGAGGTCATAGCAATATGAAGCAGTAAAATAATCTTGACCGCCGTCTCCCTCTTTACACTTTTCTCCCACTGCAAGAGGATTTTTCACACACTTTGCAGGATACCCATTGCAAACATATCCTTCTGGGCATTTAGTGTTTTCATATTTGCAGGTAGTGCCATCACAATACCATTCTCTAATCTCTTCTTTGCCTTTCCCATTATAACAATAATCTTTATGGCTCCTTGTGGTAATACAATTTCCAGCTGTGAATAAATCTTTGCCATCCTCATCATTACAAATACTTGTATCTGTAATCTCTCCCAAACAAGCCCCATTCTCGCAGCCAGCGTCACATTCATAATAGGACCTTGCACAAACATCTCCCTCACAATAATATTCCCTAACATAATTGCCAAGGCAGGTATCTTCATTTTCACTAATAGAATCAGCACATTCCCCAACAACAAAATAATCCCTTCCTGAATCAGTCTCAGAACACTCACCAACTGTAGCATATCCTGTTATTGAATCAAGAAAAGTACCAATTGAATTGGCATTTGCAAAAAATGGGATTAATAAGGTACACGCAAGGAGTGCAAACATCAGTTTTTTCATTTAAAAATCACCGGCTACTTTTTTAATAAAGTTCTAAAAGGAAACTATATAAATTTTCCGTCGTAACCTTTAAATAACTGAATTAACTATACAAAAAAATGGCATTTAAAGTAACCCCTTACGAAGTATCAGGAAATGTTGATTATCAAAAGCTAATCAAAGAATTCGGGCTAAAACCATTAGATTCTAAAACAATTGAAAAATTAACCAAATTTACAAAAGAAACTCATTTTATGCTCCGAAGGAAAATATTTATTGCTCACAGAGATTTTAATTGGATACTTGAAGAATACAAAAAAGGGAATAAATTCTTTTTATACACGGGGCGTGGCCCCTCTGGAAACACACATTTAGGTCATCTACTTCCTTGGATTTTTACAAAATGGCTTTATGATAAATTCAAAGTTGACTTTTGGTTTCAAATAACAGATGATGAAAAATTTTTATTTAATCCAAAGTTAAGTTTAGAGGACACCAATCATTTTGCACATGAAAATGCACTTGATATTATAGCACTAGGGTTTAAACCAGATAGAACTAAAATTGTGATTGATACAGAATGCGCAGATATTATGTACCCTTTAGCAATTCAAGTTGCAAAAAAAGTAACTTTTTCTGTTGTAAAATCAGTCTTTGGATTGCAAAATGATTCAAATATTGGTTCAATTTTTTATACTTCAATGCAAGCAGTGCCTGCATTTATGCCTTCAGTTTTAAAAGGCAAAGTAATGCCTTGTTTAATCCCTCATGGGATTGACCAAGATCCCCATTTTAGGGTCACAAGAGATATCTTACCAAAATTAGGCTATCCAAAACCAGCATCAATTCAAAATGTGTTTTTTCCTTCATTAACAAAATCAAATAAGATGTCAGCTTCAATGCCTGAAACAGCGGTTTTTACAACAGATGATCCTAAAACTGTTAAAAAGAAAATTGGTAGTGCACTAACTGGGGGAAGAGAGACATTAGCTGAACAAAAAGAAAAAGGCGGTCAGCCAGATATCTGCTCTGTATTCAAATATTATTTCTTCTTATTTGAAATGGATGATAAAAAGCTTGAAGAACAACGCCAACTTTGCAAAAAAGGTAAATTAATGTGTGGTGACTGTAAAGCAGAACTTATAAATAGGATTAATACCTTTTTAGAAAGTCATCAGAAAAAAAGAGAAGAAGCTAGAAAAGTTTTAGATGAGTACTTATTCAAGAGGTGATTAAAATTAACAAAACCCCCCTTCCACAAAGTTTTCTATTTATGGGACTAATCGGATTTTTAACATCTGCAGTTTATGGTTATTATGGTTCATTACCATTACCTTGGGCTACAGCATTTAGCGTAGTGTTTGTGATAATGATTATTGCTAGTTTTGTAAGCATTGCACCACAGATGCCTAAGGATTAACGCAACCTAGGATTATGAGCTAGATCGCTATACAATCTAGATAAACTCCCAGAGGTGTGAATATCATAAATTGCTTCTGCAATAAAGTCTTCAAGTTTAATCACCTTGATGTAATCAAGCACCCCTTTATGTAAAACACTATTTGTTGTAATAACCCTAAATCTATCACCATATTTTTCGTGTAATGCATCTAACCGCTCAAATGCAGGCCCATTATGAAGGGCATGTGTATACACAAAAGTAACCTCTGCTGCACCATGCTCAAACAACGCCTCAATATTTTTCTCTCCTGTCCCGCTAGTATCATTAATATCATCAATTAACGCAACTCTTTTACCTTCAACATCTCCATATAGATTAAAACCGTCAATAGCATTTTCAATTTCCCAAGGCCTTGATTTAAGCCCAATAATTAAAGGTAAACCAAGTTCTGTTCCATAGTGCTTTGCTCTTCCAAGCCCTCCTGCATCAGGTGAAGCAATTCGATCTGTTTCAGGGTTATAATTGTCTCCAAAAGCATATTTGATAACTGCTGGAAGAAGTACCCTTGATCCATACAATCTTTCAAGCTGCCCAATGTCAAATCCAGCTGAGGCCTCTGTTGCTTCATCATGCAAATCAAAAGTCATAATAGAATCTGTAATGGGGCCAAAGGATTCAGAAAACATTCGAGATAAATTTGGTTCTTTCCCTTTTGTTATTTCTTGTCTGGAACCAGCAAGTTTTGCAAAAATCGCATTTAATCTGCCTACCTTAGATTGCTTAATTGCATAAATTAAAGATTGTGTATTTATCTGAGCTGTTGCCTTTAAGCTTGCAATTTGTAAAAATTCCTGCCTAAATTTTGGATCAGTTCTAAGTAATTCAGGGACGGGGTCTGGAAGCATTTCATACGGAATATCAAAACCACTTACTAAATAACAATCTGTATCTCGAATACTTTCTTCAATTCTAGGGATTACTGTTCCATCTGCATATTTGGTTCTAAATTCAACAGGAGTAAGATAAAACGGGCCTCTATCAAAATTACCTTTAAATTTAGCTAAATCCGAATCTTTTCTAATAATCTCCCTTGTATCCTCAAATCTCTCCCACTGTGCTTCTAATAACTCAAGTTCCTTTCTTGCCCTCCAACTTCCATTGCTTACTCTCTCTTCTAATCTTTCTTGTCTTGTTGCAACAATATTGTTTAAAGAATTCCTAATCTTTAATGCAAATTCGACATGGGTTAAAGAAGCGAGAAGTGTGACGTAGTGGCTTCCTATTATCCCGCTTACACTCAATGTTAATCCCAAAACTCAAGCTATAGTTTAAGTATATAACTATTTGTATATTAAAATGTTGAATTTTCAAGAATATATCTTCTAGAATACCTTACAAATCAAACCCGCTTCCACCCTGCATTGCGGTTGGAGACGATCCCCCATGCCAACTAAATCTAGGGCGCACGCGGATTGCATACATTCGTTCATTAGTATCATCAAATACTAATGCAGAACCTGATTCTCTTGGAAGTCTATCAAGTTGCTTGTTTAAGTCAGCTCGCATATAACTCTGCATCAACATTCCAAGAGCCTTAATATCCACTTCAGAAGTTAACCTATGAGATATCACAATGTCAGATTGAGTCATAACATCTGTATGAATCTTTCCAGGTTGTTGCGATGCTAAAACAAGTGAAATTCCTGGCTGTCTCCCTTCCCTTAATATTGTAATTAATGGGCCTGAAGCTGCAGTTTCACCAACATTAGGCAAGAATTCATGGGCTTCATCTACAACTAACCACACAAGTGGAAAGTCGAGTTGAAAAAATTCTTTATCTTCATCAAAAATGGATATTGCATCCTCAACATCTTTAAATTCTTCTTCTTTACGCATAAGCATTCTTTCATTAAAAAGTTTTTGTGATACCATTCCAATAACTAATGCTCGTAAGCCATCTCCTCCCGAAGCTGAAGCATAACAACTTAGATCTAGCACTGTAATTTTATCTCTTGAAATTAATTCTTTTATTGGTGTTGATGCTGCACCAAATAGTCCCCAAGTTTTTGCAGCTTCAAAGCGACTTTGAGCTGAATTTTTTGTTTTCTGATCAATCTTGGGATCAGCTTCAATTGCTTTTAAAATGTCATCAATTGTATAACTCTTTTTTTTCTTAAGCCCTGCGATCACTCTTTCAATTGCAACTGCAACTTCTTCATTTTGGTCAATGCCAAAAGTCATGCACCAATCAGTTGGTTCAAGTTCTGCAGCATTTATTGAAAATGCAAAATCAGTTGGAAAGCCTTTCTTTTTTAATCTATCAAAGTGACCAACTGGAGTAAAAATTCTAGCATCAAAATCCATCATTTCTAAATCCCACTTTTTCAACTCTTTTTCTTCCTTCTTATTCTTATATTTTAATGTCCAATAAACACCCATGGTATCAAAGATTAAAATTGCAGTATTTCTTGCAACTGCTTTTGGTAAATTCTCCATACCTTCTGCAATAACCCCCATAGTATAAGACTTACCAGATCCCCTTTTACCACATACAAAGACTACATGACTTCTTACAACATCTAAATAAACATTATTTGATAAGGAAGTTGTTTCTCCCATTGTAACATAATGTCTACCCAAAAGAATCGTGCCTTTTATTCCAAATTTTTTCCGATCTTCTTCTCCTCTTCCAATAATAATATCATACATAACTTTTCCAAAGCACAATGTACTATAAATTATTTTCGGAGCAAAGTTTAAATACCCACATAATTTGTTTTTACTAAAAAGATGGTGCAAAAAGTAGTTGAAAGGTATATTAAGCGAAGGCTTAATTCAGGGGATTCTATATCAGAAATTAAAGACCATCTTCTATCTGCAGGATATACTCCAGAATTAATTGCAGAAATTGTTGACTCAATTGAAAGCCATATCAAATTGCCAGAAAAAATGCTTTCAATTAATCCGAAGGTATTAACCTCATATACTCCATTAAAAAAATTAAAAAAAGAGATTAAAAAATACTCTAAACTAATCATTTTAAGTGGAGTGATTATCTTTGCCACGCTTATTGGTGCGATCTTACTTTCAATTGATTTTTCACAGATCAACTGGGCCCACAGATTAATTACAGGCGCAGTCTATCTTAGTTCTTTTGCAATTTTCGTAATAATCCAAAGCTTACTTATCTATTCAATTCATAAATCTTCTTTATCTCGCTCTCCGCTACATATCAACATTACTCCAATTATTATTGCATTGCTCGTGGGCCAAGCTCTAACATATCTCTCAGCAAAATTCTTACCTGGAATTTTCCTTTCAATCCTTCTTGGTTGTCTAGTTTTTGCTGCATTTTTGCTTGCAAGTTTTTCCTCTAAAGGAAGCGAGATTCTATCTGCAAGTGTTATTTATTTTGCCCTAACCTACTTTTATTATATATTAATTTTTGAGGTTTATACTTATGAAAGAATTCTTACAATTTTTGGGGTGTTATAGATGGAATTCAATGGAATAAATATTGAATGGTTGGGGCATGCAAGTTTCTGTCTCAACAAAACAATTTACATTGATCCATTTCAAGTTAAAGGGGGCAAGGCTGATTTAATTTTAATTACACATGCCCATTATGATCATTGTTCCTTAGAAGATATAAAAAAGTTGATTCACAAAGATACAATTGTCATTGGGCCAGTTGATATCCAAAGTAAAATAGCAAAATTAGGAGATCTAAAATTCCATATAATCTCGCCTAGTGCAACAATTGAAGTTGGAAAGATAAAAATCACTGGTTATCCTGCATATAACTTAAATAAACATTTTCATCCAAAAAGCGAAGGTTGGCTTGGGTACTTAATTGAAATAAACAAAATTAAATTCTATCATTGTGGAGATACCGACGCAATACCTGAACTAAAAGAGATTAAAACAGATGTCTTGATGATTCCAATAGGTGGAACCTACACCATGAATGCAGAAGAAGCAGCAACAATAACTAATATAATTTTACCAAAAGTGGCAATCCCAATGCATTTCGGGAGCATTATTGGAACAAGTGAAGATGCTAAAAAGTTTAAACAACTCTGTAGAGTTCCTGTAACCATCTGTGAAAATACAGGAAACGTTTAAAAAGAAAACTTCTTTTTCTTATTGCCATGCTAAGAACTAACACATGTGGTGAATTAACCTCAAGGAACCTAGGAAAGACAATTACACTAGCAGGCTGGGTGCATTCTGTTAGAGTGCACGGGAAATTAGTTTTTTTAGATCTTAGGGATAGATATGGTATGACTCAATGTGTTAGCCAGAAGGATTTGGACTTTTTTAAACACCTAAAAAAAGAGTCAGTTGTTCAAATTATTGGTAAGGTTCAAAAAAGGCAATCTGGCCAAGAAAATAAGGAAATGATTACAGGAGAAATTGAGATTGTAATAAAAGAAATAAATGTCCTTTCTGAAGCATTGCCCACCCCATTTAAAGTTGAAGATGAGGTTATTGCAACTGAAGATACACGAATGAAATATAGGTATTTAGACCTAAGGCGAAAACCAACCCAAGACCTAATTATCTTAAGACATAAAGCAGCAAAAGCGATTCGTGACTATCTTGACAAAGAAGGTTTTTTAGAAATTGAAACCCCTATGCTTGCTAAAAGTACACCAGAAGGAGCGAGAGATTATTTAGTTCCAAGCAGGGTGCATCCACATTCTTTTTATGCGTTGCCCCAATCCCCTCAACTTTACAAACAACTATTAATGATTGCAGGATTTGATAAATACTTTCAAATTGTCAGGTGTTTTAGAGATGAAGATTTAAGAGCAGATAGACAACCTGAATTCACTCAATTAGATATTGAGATGAGTTTTATTGAAGAAGAGGATTTATACAAATTAATGGATGAGATGATAAAACACACATTTAAGGTTTGTTTGAATAAAACAGTAAAAACTCCAATCAAGCAGATGGATTATCATGAAGCAATGGATACCTATGGAAGTGACAGGCCAGATTTAAGATTTAAAATGGAGCTTATTGACTTAAGTAAAGATGTCAAAGGCTGTGGATTTAAAGTTTTAGAAAATGGAGGCAATGTTAAGGCAATTGTTGCTAAAAATGCATCTGATTTAATTTCAAAGAAATTCTTTAAACGCCTTGAAGAAAGGGTTAAGAAAAATGGTGGAAAAGGATTGGTTGAAATAAGATTTGATGGCAAAGAGTTTACAGGAGGAGTTGTTCAATTCCTAAAAAAACCATTTGTTAAAACGCTAATTAAAAAATTAGCTGTAAAAAAAGGTGATGTTGTGTTCATGGTAGCTGATCAAAATTGGGCTATTGCATGTGAATGCCTGGGTATTGTAAGAACAATTCTTGGAGATAAACTAATTACTGATAAAAAAGGATTTGAATTTTTGTGGGTTGTAAAATTCCCATTAATGCTTTACAGTGAAGAAGAAAAACGCTGGGTTTCAAGCCACCATCCTTTTACTGCCCCACTTGATGAAGAAATAAAATTAATGGATAAAGATTTAGGAAAAGTCAGAAGTAAATCCTATGATTTGGTCTTAAATGGCACAGAACTTGGTGGTGGAAGCATAAGGATTTCAAACAGTAAAATTCAAGAAAAAGTTTTTGAAAAATTGGGAATTTCAAAAGATGAAGCTAATGAAAAATTTGGATTTTTTACTGAAGCATTGCAGTATGGAACTCCTCCTCATGGGGGGATTGCATTTGGCCTCGATAGGGTTATTGCCCTAATGGCTGGGACTAATTCAATTAGAGATGTTATTGCATTTCCCAAAAACAAATACGCACAATCATTAATGGTTAGCTCTCCTTCAAAGGTAGCTAAAAAACAGCTTGATGAATTAAGTATACAATTAAAAAAACAATCAAAATGAAACGAACACAAATAATGAAGGCAATAGAGGGCAAAGCTAAATCCGTGCTCCTAAAAGGATGGGTGCACAGAAAGCGAAGCTCTTCTCAGATGGCATTTATAATCTTAAGAGATGCATCTGGCACTATTCAGTGTGTCATCAAAAAAGATGATGTTGACGCGAAATCCTGGGAATGCGCAACTAATACAAATATTGAATCATCATTAGTTGTTGAAGGAACTTTGAAAAAAGATGAAAGGGCACCAACTGGATATGAACTTGTTGTAAAAAAATTAAGATTTATCTCGCAGGGGGAGCCTTTTCCAATAGCGCGTGACTTTTCACCTGAATTTTTGCTTGATGTTAGACACTTATGGATGCGTTCAACAAAAATGACTGCCATAATGAAGATTCGTTCAACTGTAACAGGAGCGATTCATGAGTTCTTTAGAAACAAGGGGTACCATGAACTTACTCCTCCGATTTTCACGCCTGCAGCATGCGAGGGCGGCTCAACTCTTTTTGAAGTTAAATACTTTGGAAAGAAAGTTTACTTAACTCAAAGCTGGCAATTATATGCTGAAGCAATGGTTTTTGCACTTGAAAAGGTATATGATAACTCTCCAACCTTTAGATCTGAAAAATCTTCAACTGCAAGGCACTTAGCAGAATTCTGGATGGCTGAAATGGAAGCCGCTTTTATGGATTACAAAGAATGCAGTGAAATTGGAAAAGCAGAAGTTAAATTTATTATCCAGGAAGTGTTAAAGAAAAACCAAAAAGAATTAGCTGCATTAAAACGAGATCTTACAGACTTAAAACTTGCAGCGACAAAAAAATATCCAACAATAACATACACTCACGCACTAAAACTTCTAAAAAAAGCAGGCATGAATGTTAAATGGGGTAAAGATCTTCGAACTATTGAAGAAAGAGAATTAATGAAAATCTTTGATACACCGATAATGGTCACCCATTACCCAAAAGAGATAATGGCTTTTTACAAGCCAGTTGATGCCGAAGATACTGAAGCTCCTGGCCCAGTTTGTAAGGCATTTGATATGATTGCACCTGTTGTTGGAGAACTTATAGGTGGCTCTGAAAGAAGTACAGACATTAAGGAGATCACAAAAAACCTTAAGAAAGAAGGAGAAAAGCTTGATAATTACAAGTTCTACTTGGACCTGCGAAAGTATGGCTCTGTCCCCCATTCAGGGTATGGCCTGGGCGTAGAAAGACTTGTTCAATGGATTTGTGGCCTTGAAAATATCAAAGATGCAATCCCATTCCCTCGAACAATGGACCGCTGGACACCATAAAGACTTTTAAATTATTATTCATTCTCTTTTTTTATGATTGATTATGAATTGCCCGGTAGATTAATTGGAGATCTTTTAATGATAGATTCTCTTGAAGGCATGTTAACAGATTTAGAAGATCCAACTACTTATCTTGATACTGCCAGGCGCGCCTTAATTGATATTCACAAAACAAATCCTTTTGTACTCAACCATCTTAATGAACGTGAAAGAATAGAAGCTGCAACAAGAAGTTTTCTAGATATTAATCTCACAAAGAGTAGGTTTTTACACAGAAAGAAAAACGCGATTTACAATTTTACCCTCGATAGGCTTGATGAATTATTGTATGTTGATAAGAATTTTTATACCGGGATCGCGTCATACCAAAATTTCCCATTGATTACAGGGATTGAAGCTGGTGTAGGGTGTGCCTCCCTAGTTTATTTACTGCAAACTCTTGCGCTTCAAGCAGATAAAATTCCTTTGATAACAGGAGTTACAGGGGCTGCTGGATTCGCAGTAGGAGTGGTCTTGGGGTTTGCAAGAGCGAGTTCTAAGAAAAGAAATACTGAGAAAATTTATGAGAAAGCAAAATATCTTGGGCAAACTATGGATCGCATCTTTTCTTTATAAGAAAGAATGCCCCAATAATAATCAACGGAATAGAAAGCCACTGCCCCATTGTAATTCCTGCAAATACAATTTCTGGTTCCCTTACAAATTCGACAAGGAAACGCAAAATACCATAACAGGCCATAAACGCAAACAACATAAACCCAGTTTTTCGCTTCTTTCTTGACAAGAAAAATAAGATTCCAAAAATCAACAAATTCTTTGCAAGTTCATAAAGCTGCGAAGGGTGCCTAAGAACATTACCTGCTGCTGGAAATACAACTGCCCAGGGCACATTTGTTATTCTGCCCCAAAGTTCTCCATTAATAAAATTCCCAAGCCTGCCTAATGCTAAAGCAACTGGAATTGGAATTACTACAACATCTGCGTACTTTAAAAAATTTAATTTATGTTTTTTAAAATAAAAATAAGTAAACAAAACAATTGCAATAAGCCCACCGTGAAAAGATAACCCCCCTTTCCAAAACATGAGTATTTCAAGTGGATTTTTCAAATAATAAAGAGGATTATAAAACAGAACATAACCAAGTCTCCCCCCAATAATAATCCCCAGTACTCCATAAAAAATTACATCAGAAATAACTTCTTGACTTAGTTTAAGCTTCTTCTTTTTAATATACCACAAAATAAAATAATAAGAAAACATAATCCCTAACACATACATTAACCCATACCATCTAATCTCAAGCCCAAAAAGATTTACAATAACTGGATTTAAATTATGCACCCACATGTTAAATACTTTATTAACAGATAATATATAAAAGTATTTAACAGTAAGGAGTCTGCAGTCTGCAGAAAAATCTCCAGACTCCGTACTCCGTACTCCAGACTACTATGGCTTCAGGGATATACGCATTGATAATTGAATTAAAAAATGATGCTAAAATAGCCATAGGTGCGCTCGGAAGTCTCGCTTTTAAGAAAGGGTATTACATCTATGTTGGATCAGCATTAAATGGTCTTGATGCAAGAATCAATCGGCACAAAAGCAACACAAAAAAACTCCATTGGCACATTGATTACCTCCTGCAAAAAGCAGAAATTATCGATGTAATCAGAATTGAAACTAAAGAAAAATTAGAGTGTAAAATGAGTAGAGCAGTAAAAATAGTTGCACAAGATTCTATTAAAAAATTTGGATGCAGTGACTGTAAGTGTGACTCACATCTCTACTACGTTAGTGTATATTCTAAGATAGATGATATAAAAAGTATATTAAAAAGTATAGTTTAGACTTAATACAAATTTGTTTATTCAGATTTTCTAAAACAACTCTTATCTGAATCACAAATTGGACAGTGCCAATTTTGAGGAAGATCTGCCCATCTAGTTAAAACTTTTTCCTCATTGTGAGTTTTCCCACATACAACACACTCAAATATTGCCATTTTTCCTCCTTAGTCTAAAAAAGCCAACTCAAAAGCACTACAAGGCATCTCAAGTTTAAAATTTTGTAGCACTTCTGGGTGAATTTCGCCGATTTTACCGGCAACCTTACCATCTATAATAATTTCAGCAGCCCTTCCTTCAATAAACTCGGTAAAATTTCTTTGTTTTAATTTAAAACTTTTCCCTAATATTTCTATCAAATATTCAAGTATTTGCTTAGATTTAGTAAAATCTTCATCTTTTCCGCTAAGCAAAACTCCCAATGTATCTGTTTCTAAAACTCCAGTTTCTTGATCCTTATCTTTTGTAAAAGTTGTCCCCATATCAAATATTTTCTGAGGATATTCATTATTGGCATTTTTTTGCAATACTTCTAAAAGTCCAGGGATCATGCTTCTTCTAAGCCCCGATAAATCCCCACTTTTTGAATTTGAAAATTCAACAATTTTCTCTTCATAACCAAGCATTGTATTTTGCACGCGATTATTAGTCACATTAAATGTAAATACTTCATCAAGTTTTAATCCAATTAATATTTCTACAATTTTTCTTTTAACTTGACTCACATAGCTTTCTTTTGCAATTGTTGAAATATTTGGGATAACTGGCTTAAAATTATCATAACCATGCCCTATTGCAATCTCTTCAACAATATCAATTGGATGCAATATATCTACCCTGTAAGGGGGAGACTTAACAATTCCTTTTGAATAATCATGCCCCATTTTACCTAATGCTTTTTTGATATTAACTTTCTCACCAAGTAACTCTTCAACATAAACTTCATCAAGTTTCATTTCTTGAGGAGTCAAATCGGGAGTAATCAATTTCTTATCTGGATAGACAAGTTCCATTGAGAAAATTTCTCCGCCTAGTTCTGCCAAATCGCAAATAACAATATTTAATAGAGTCTTTAAAAATCTTAAATCAAAGCCAGAACACTCAATAAAAACCTCAGTTGTACTGCTTGAAATCTTGCCTGTGAATTCTGAATTAATAATAGGAGGCATGGATAATACTTCTCCTTTAGAATCTTTAAAAAATGGAAATTTGGAATTACCTTCTAACATGTGCCCAAATTCTCTTCCAGTTTTATGCCTTGATAAAATTTGCAGCCCATTCATTTCTCGGGTTTCTCCAAGAGGCACAAACTTAACATTTTTTGGAGCATCTGCGAAAAATTCAATAGGGTATTCTAATTTATCAGACGGATAAATTCCAATTGCTCCTTTTTTCCTATTTCTACAAAATGTTAAATGTAATTTTTCCTGCAGTTGGATTAACTGTTCGATTTTTTCATCATCTAATTTTAAATTTTTTACAATAGCACAAGCTGTATACGGCCTAACCTCTTTAACACTTGGTTTAATAATCACTTTTTTCCCAGAAGGTTTTATGTTATACTGCCTTAATCCGGGTTTAATGTTTAAAAATGCCTGTAATGCCCTCACAAATCCAAATTCTGACAACATATCTGGCCTGTTAGCAAAAACTTCAACAGTAATCCCACTTTTATCCAAAGTTTCAAGATCAGTACCAAACATTGCCATTTCTTTTTTTAGCTCATCATCTGATAAATTCCCAAGCGCTTTTTTCACTGTCTTATAATTCAGATTTATTGTTGGCACTTATTCCACCCTTGTCTTTTGCCAGTTAAATTGGTTGCATATAATTTTCTTAAGTCTCCTAATTTTAAGTGTTCTAAAATACCTCTTTCCATCCCTTGGCCCCACGCAAGTACAGGTACATCTATTCCAAGCAATGGTTTAACAACCTCTGGTCTAAAAATACCTGCTCCTCCAAGCTCCATCCAAACCTTCTTCTTAGGATGAAATACTTCAGGTTCAACACTCATTTCAGTATAAGGGAAATATCCAGGTCTAAACCTCACTTTGTCATAGCCTAATTTCTTATAATATATTTTCAAATAGCCTAAAAGATGTTTAAATGTAACCCCTTTCGCAATAACAATCCCTTCTACTTGGAAAAATTCCATACTATGGCCCCAATCAATAGTTTCATTTCTAAAATTTCTACCAACACTAAAAAATTTTGCAGGTAAATCTTTTTCAGAAAGCGAACCAATTGTTCTTGCTGAAAGTGAAGTAGTGTGGGTCCTCATACAATTTAATAATGCTTTTTTAGGGTCCCATTTATACTGCCACCCCTTACTACCGGTATCTCCCCCATCCTCATGAACTCTTTTAATTCCTTCAACTAATTTTTTTGCTGGAAGACGCGCGTCCATCGGATCTTTAATAAAAAAAGTATCATGAATCTCTCTCACGGGATGATCTTGAGCAGTAAACAGCGCATCAAAGTTCCAAAAAGAAGGTTGAATTAATGTCCCTTCCATCTCTACAAAGCCCATATCAAGCCAAATTCTTTTGATGTACTCAATTGCCTGATAGATGACATGCCTTTGGCCTGCTCTTGCGCTTGGGACCGTTGCATTAACATCATAACTCTTAAACTTATATTTTTTCCACGACCCAGAAGTAATTTGGGCTTGAGTTAATCTCCCAATCAATTTTTCTTGTTTAATTTTGCCAAGTTTTTTTGCCTTCTCAGTTTTTACTGCAAATAATGTTTTTTTCTCAACAATTTTTACCAATTGTTTTCGGGCAGTTAATTTATCATATGCAAATTTTTCCTCTGGTTTTAATGAATCAAATTCTTTAGGTAGCTCTTTAAGAAATTTCTCTTCTAATGTCTCTTTATCAATTAACTCTTTCCCATGTTTTGTAATTTCAAATGAGAGGGGTTGTAGAATATTTATTGCAGCTTGTTTTTTTAATACACCAATACTCACTTGAAGTTCTTCTCTTTCAAGAGGAATTTTATCAGGTGATTTTTTCCCATCCTTTATTGCTTTTAAAAATACTTTTTCAGGTAATCCCTTTTTAACATATTTCTCACCATTAATATCACGCATAATTTGTTTAGAATTTTCTTTTTCAAGTTTAACTAACTCTTTATTATCTAGCCACTGCAATGCTCGTGTAACCTCTATTTCTTTTAGTTTTGTTAACTGTGCAATGGCCTTTGCACTTAATCTCTCATTAAGAACTATTAAAACACTTCGTTCATGCTCCCCGAGAGTATCAACTATATTCATAGAATAAATGAAAAGAAAAGGTTATATAAACTTTACTTAAAAGGCTTCATATCATCCCAGGCCATATCAAACATGTTCTGAAGGGCTGATGCAAATAATGGGGTTTTTACCCAAATCCCAATATCATAAGTTGGGTGAACATCCTTATCATCCGTAACCATAAAAGTTAGATCAGTACCATCAACAATGACAAATCTTGCGTTATTGTCAGTATGCCTTATTTCACCAAGCTCCTTAAAGTTTGTAAGTCCTTTTTTTGTTGTATCATTAATAGGTGCTGCCATTCGGATTTTAACGCCTCTATCTTTGGCTTTTTCAAGAGAGCCTTGTAGGCCTTCTAATTTCCTCAATAAACCAGCAGAAGAAGTCATTATAGTAATATTCTCTTTAGCTCCCTTAACCATTAAATCAAGGTGGTTATATAGATTATGTCTTCCCTTAACTGCACCTGAAAGGTCTGCAGGGTCAATAAGTTCTATACCTTGATTATGAAGGCCTCGAAGCTCTTCCATGATCTCTCCTTTTCTAACACCATCAAGTCTACCTAGTTTTTCATCAGCAACGCGTTTCATGTGCTTCTTAACTCGGTCAATAACTTCTTCAGGAGGAACAGCCATATACTTTATTGGTTTTCCAAATTTCTGAATCACAAATCCTTTTTTTTCAAGACTTTCTAGAACATCATAACTTCTTGAACGAGGAACATTAGCAATATCAGACAACTCTCCTGCTGTAGACACTCCTCTTGAAAGCAGAGCCGTCCATAACCTTACTTCATACAGGTTAAGCGCGAAGTAATGCCTCAGCTTATTTAAAAAATCCTCTTTAACTATCATTTTAATCCTCCATTTTTTTAATGTTAAACCACCCACCCCGAGTGGTGCTCTATTTTTATGAATAGTATCAAATGATTAACTAGTAAATATACTATTGAATGATAACAATCATTAACTACTATATAAAATTTTTTATTCTTGAGTTGAGAAAATTCGAAATTTTTAAATATTCATATTAACAATTTCTTAATTATGATATGTGGTATCGACGAGGCAGGCCGCGGTGCAGTACTTGGACCGCTTGTAATTTCTGGGGTAAATTTTGGTAACTCAAAAGTGAGTAAACTTAAAAAATTAGGGGTTAAGGATTCTAAATTGCTTTCTCCAAATCAAAGAGAAAATTTATTTGAAGAAATTATTAAGCTTGCAGATTCCTATGAAATCATCAAGATAAATGCTAAAACAATTGATAATCGATTTGAAGATAATAAAAATTTAAACACTTTAGAAATTGACGCATTTAAAAAAATTTTACAAAAATTAAAACCCGTAAAAGCTTTTGTTGACTCAGTATTAAAAAATGAAAACAAGTTAAAAGAAGAATTGCAAACAGTGACTAATGCCAAATTAACAGTTGAACACAAAGCTGATGAAAATTATGTGGTAGTAGGGGCAGCATCAATTTTGGCAAAAGTTATAAGAGACAGAGAAATGAAAAAAATTGAAAGTATATTTAACCTAATCCTCGGGTCAGGATATCCTTCTGATCCAAAAACAGTGAAATTTCTCCAAAACACGCTCCCAGAGCATATATTTGTAAGACGAAGCTGGGCGTCATTTAAAAACGTAAAAGCTAAAAAAGAACAAACTGACTTATCAAAATACTAATTTCTAAAGGTTTATTAAGTTCAAGGAAAATGAAATTTTTATGGGAGAAACAATAATTGGAACAGATGAAGCCTTCAAAGGAGACTCTTTTGGAGGAATAGTTGTTGCTGGGGTCAAGGCAGACGAGAAAGAAAGGCAACTACTAATAAACTTAGGTGTGATGGACTCAAAAAAACTAACAGACATTAAAATTGGTATTCTTGCTCCAAGAATCATGGAAAACTTCAAATGGCATGCCGAAGTTTTACTTCCAGAAGAATATAATAAAGAATTAGAACACAATAATTTAACAGTCCTCCTAAACAAACTTCACAAAAAATGTTACTCCAGACTCCAGACTCCAGACTCCAAACATGTCGTAGACAAGTACCCTGGCTGTTCTGTGGGAGATATTGCCGAGACTAAAGCAGAATCGCATTATGTTGAAGTAGCAGCAGCATCTATCCTTGCGCGCTATCTTGGCCTTGAACAATTCAAATTTCTTTCTAAAAGAGCGGGATTTACAATCCCAAAAGGAAGTACTCATGTAACTAATGCGCTAGAAAGATTAAAGCGTGAAAAACAAGATTTTTCAATGTTAACTAAGCTTCATTTTAAAAATGTTAGTAAAATATATAAATAGTATGCTAAAGTATTATGAAAATGGCTGAACATGAAGAACAAACGGACGAAGCAGACATCTACTCAGAAAATTCCAGAGAAGAACTTGTAGCAGACGGAGAGATGAGCCCTGAAGAAGAGGGTTTCATGGCTGGATTTGAAGGAGATGAAAATTCAATATCATGTGCTGACTGTAAAAAGATAATCATTGATCCAGATGATGCCATTGAGGCAGTAGTTGACAATGAGACACTTTTATTCTGCTCAGACGAATGCTATACTAATTATAAGCATAGACATGAGGTAGAAGAATAAATGGAACTTACTAAAGAAATGACTTTCGCAGAAGTACTCAATGCCTGCCCAGAATGTGAAGAAATTCTTTTAAAATATGGACTTCATTGTATTGGGTGCCATTTATCTCCAATGGAATCTGTCGCTGATGGATGCAAGGCTCATGGAATAGGTAACGACGATATTGATCAAATAATTAAAGAGTTAAATAATAAACTCAAGGAGTGAAAAATGGGATTTAATGTAATTGTTAAAGAAGATGAATGTATTGGTTGTGGGGCCTGTATTGCAGTATGCGAAGATAATTTTGAATTAAAAGATGGCAAGGCAATTGTAAAAAATGAAATTGTTGAAGATATTGGATGCAATCAAGATGCTTCCGAATCTTGCCCAATGAATTGTATTTCTGTTGAAGAAGTGTGAATTATTTTTACACATTTAATCACACTTTCCAAACCTTTATAAGAAGGTGTGCATTTTTAATTCACACGAGGTAACCAAAATGACAAAAATAACTGTATATTCAACATCAAGTTGCCCATACTGCACTATGGCAAAAGATTTCCTAAAGGAAAACAAAATAGAGTTTGAGGGCATTAATGTCCAAGAAAATCAAGAGGCTGCACAAGAAATGGTTAAGAAAAGTGGCCAATACGGTGTCCCGGTCATAGACATTGATGGAGAGATAATCATTGGTTTTGACAAAAACAGAATAAAAGAACTCCTTAAGTTATAAAATGAAAACAGTTGATGTAGCAATACTTGGAGGAGGACCGGCGGGCGCAACAGCAGCAGTTTATGCTTTGCGTTATTCGCTCTCAACAATTATAATCTCAGAAAACATTGGTGGTTGGATGAGAGAAGCTCCAATGATTTCTAATTTCCCCAGCGCACCTGGAGAGATTAATGGATTAGATCTTTCAGCAAAATTCAAAGAGCAATTAAATGAATTAAAAGCTGAAATTGTTGAAGAAAAAGTTATCCAAGTAAAAAAGGTTGGAAATATATTTTATATTAAGACTAATAATTCTGAGTATGCTGCAAAAACTGTTATTTATGCTCTTGGTTCAGAAAAAAGAAAACTTAATGTGCCTGGAGAAACTGAATTTTTTGGAAAAGGAGTTAGCGCATGCGTTACATGCGACGGCCCATTATTTAGTGGGAGAGTTGTAGGAGTTGTAGGGGGAGGAGATTCTGCTGCAGTTGCTGCACTTATGCTTTCTGAATACGCTAAAGAGGTCCATCTATTTTCAAAAGAATTAGAACTTAGATCAAAACCAAGCTTAACAAAAAGAATGATCAATAGTGATATAATAAAAATCCATAAGGGAGTATCTATTTTAAAAATAAATGGTGAAAAATTCTTAAATTCAGTAAACTTAGATAATAAAAAAGAAATTGAATTGCAGGGTTTATTTATTGAAGTTGGAATGATCCCAACAACTAAAATCGCACAAGAAGTTGGAGTAAAAATTGGAAAATGGGGGCTTATTGAAGTTAAGGAAGATATGGCAACAGCAGTTCCTGGCTTTTTTGCTGCAGGAGATTTAACCACTGGCTCAAATAGATTTAGACAAATTGCAACTGCAGTTGGTGAAGGTGCCATTGCTGCTAACTCTACTTATGAATATTTGAGGGCTAAATGATTTCATTTGCTTGTAAAACAGTTGATTTAAGGGATTTAATAATGTGTAGTTTTGGCCTAACAAAAGGCGAATACAAACTTCTAACTTATCTAATGGGCAAAAAGGAAGAAAAAACAATTATAGAACTTGCAAAATGTTCAAAAATTGACAGGAGTACTGCCCAAAAAAATATAAGCGGATTATTACAAAAAAAATTGGTCACCAGAAGACAAATTAACCAAGAAAATGGGGGCTACTCTTACTGTTACCATACTATTAATAAAGAACTTGCCAAAGAAAGAATAACTAAAATTCTAAACAAATGGACTAAAAATGTAGTCAGTTCCATCAAAGACTGGTAGTACCAAAACTTTATTAAGAATTATAATTAAGTACTATAAATGACTGAACAACCAGACCCTTCTCAGTGTATCTTTTGTAAGATAATTAAGGGTGAAATTAATTCTTTAAAAGTCTATGAAGATGAGCAATGCATTGCCATTTTAGATATCAATCCAGCAACAAAAGGCCATTTATTACTCATCCCAAAAGAACATTATCAATTATTGCCTCAACTTCCTGAAGAAATGATGGCGCACTTGGGCCAAGTTGCAAAGTGGCTAACAAATGCAGCAATGAAACTATTTGGTGCAACAGGAGTTTCTATCAACGGGCCAACAGGGGGACTTGCAGGACAAAATGCACCTCACGCAATTCTCCACTTAATCCCTAGATATCCAGAAGACAATATTGGACTAGTAGTACCAAAACAAAACATCCCATTAGACCAATTAAAAAAATTACAAATGAGCCTTGCCCCAAAAATAAAAGAACTCTTAGGTTTTGATATTAATGGGGACCAGTCTAATGCTAGCAGTCCGCAGTCTGCAGAGGAATCAAAGCCAGAAGCGGAGAGCCCAAAACAGTTACCACCTGCAGAAGAGTCCGAAGTCCGAAGTCCGAAGTCCGAAGATGCTCAAAGTTCAGAAGAATCTCCAGACTCAGAAGGATCTACATTAGATGATATAACCGAAATGTTTGGGGGCAGCAAATGAGTTGTGAACTCTGCAATGCAATTCAAAATAAAAACACTATCCTCTTTGAAGACGAAGATATTTATGTTTTCTTAGCTGAAAAAGCAGCCACTATGGCACACATAATAATAACCACCAAAGAACACTTTGAAACAATTGAACAAGTCCCTGATTATCTAGTTGCATGGTGCTTTGCAATTTCAAGTAAATTCTCAAAATTAATTTTAGAAAGTTTAAATGTTCAAGGACTAAACCTGCTAGTCGAAGTTGGGGCAGGTGCGGGGCAGGTGCAACCTCACTTTGTATTAAATTTGATTCCAAGAGTTCAAAATGACAATCTTCCATTAACATGGCAACCAACGAAAGTTGAACAAAATGAATTAATGGAACATCAGGCGCTTTATAAAAAAGCAACTGCGAACCGGTGGGTATTTGAGCAAAAGGAGGGTGTAAAAACAACTACAAATTCCCCAGCCACTCCAAGCAATGGGGAAGTGATCAAACAAGTAGATGGCGAAGATAACTATTTAATAAAACAACTTAAAAGAATGCCATAAACCAATTCTTAAAAATTATTGTCACAATTGCTGCGATAAAAAATGGGGGCACAAACGGAATACCCTCTTTAACTAATACACTTTTTACTTCATGTTTTTTTAATAATCGAATTTGTTCTTTTGTTGCACCAATATCTTTGGGTTTTACAATCTCCTTATTATTAATCTTAATGGGTTTTACAATCCAATCTCCTTCAACTAATTTAGAAACAGGCAACATTTTGTAAAAACATGCAAGTTCAACTGCTTTTGCCCCCACCCAAACATAAGAAAACAAAAATAGAAACAAAGGCATTATTGAAAAAACTAATTTATACAAAAGGTCTTGAAGAAAGAAAAATAAAAATATTGAAAGTGTAACAGCTAAAATGGCTCCTACAATTCTCAACTTGATATGTGTTTTAATCAACTTTTTGTATTCTATTGAAAATTTCTTAAAATGCCTAATCAAAAGGTATAAACTCCATAAAAGCCCATAGGCCCCTCCAACCAGCATTAAGTTTCCTAAAAAAATTACAATCTCTGGAATCTGTGTTAAAGGAAGGCCCAGCCATGCGCCCATGCCCATAAAAAGTTTTGCATCTCCTCCCCCCCACTGCCCTGTGTAATACAATGCCATTGAAAATAAAAATGTAGCAAAAAAGCCCAAAATAGAATATAAAAAAGGAGTATAGGAAAAAGAATCTAAAGACATAAAAGCTCCAAATGCAAGTCCAGATATAATAAACATGTAACTTAAAAAATCTGGCACTTCTTTTGATTTTATATCACTTATCGACGCTATAAAGAGCGCAGCCAACACAAATATCCAATGAATCATTATTGAAAATATCTGGGGAAATCTATTTAAATGTTTTTATCTATATACAATTAAAAATGCTGGACAAACTCACCCGCATTTTTCCTAGAGGTGGAGAGAAAAAACTGCTTAATCATGTAGCCATTTCTCTGGAAGGCGGCGGACAGGAAGAACTGTATATTAATAATGAATCAGAGCTATATGAAAGAAAAGGAAAACTTATCCAAGAAATTCTAGCAATGCAAATTAAGTTAAAAATTCCAATTGTAAGTTTATTTATTCTTTCAAACAGACTTTTAGCACCAGGATTTTCAATCCAAATTCAAAATTCATTAAAAGTATTACAAGGGCTTGATCTTGATTTTATCCAAAAACATCAAATAAAGGTAAGTCCAATTGGTAAATGGTATGAACTCCCAGGAAAGGCTGTTGAAGAAATGAAAATGCTTATTGAAGAAACTAAAGACTATGATAAATTCTTTCTAAATCTCTGTATATATTACGATGGGAAAGATGAGATTTTAGATGCTTGTAAAATGATTGCTAGACGCGTTGCAAAACAAATGTTAACACCAGAAGAATTAACAAAAGAAACAATTTCAGATAATCTTTATTCATCTAATTTCTTACCTCCAGACATAATAATTATTAATGATTCACTAAAACTAACAAACTTTTTACTCTGGGACTCAGGGCATAGTGATATTATTTTAACTAAACTTTCATGGCCCGAATTTAACGGTGGGAAGTTTAAAGAGATTGTTAAGAAGTGGAAATAGCACTGTACATTTGCCCCCCCAATGTTTTTAAACAACTATAGCATAATTTTAAAACAAAAGAATTCCACCCATCTGAGATAAGTGGTTAATGTGGAATTATGTGTGCTCGAAAACCACTATGTTGGGTGGAACACTGAAAAATTGTGAAACAATTTTTTATGCACCAAAAATCCTTTGGATTTTTCTGTGTTCTGAGCATCAAAAACTATATTAAGGAAGCACATACATGCCACCGATGAAGACATCGGTGGTTTTTGACAAATGATTAAGGATTTTGAGCCAAGACTCTACCAACAGACAATTCTTGGATCGGTTATTAAAAGAAATTCTATGGTAGTTTTACCTACAGGAATGGGTAAAACTTTTTTATTTTTAATGCTTGCAGATTTTCGTTTAAGAAATTTTCCAAACAGTAAAATTTTACTTCTTGCCCCCACCAAGCCATTATGTCAACAACATATGGAAACTGCGGATAAACATATGGAATTAGCCTATAAAAATTTAACTTTACTCACTGGTGCAGTCCTTCCTGAAAAACGCATGCAATTATGGGATAAAAGTAATTTAATTTTTTCAACTCCTCAAACTATTGAAAATGATTTAGTGTCTGAAAGAATTTCTTTAAAAGATGTGTCTTTAATTTGTTTTGATGAATGTCATCGAGCAGTTGGAGACTATGCATATGTTTGGATCGCAAAAGAATATCAAAAACAAGCCAGGTATCCTCATACCTTAGCACTAACTGCCTCTCCTGGTTCTGAAATTGAGAAAATTGCTGAAATTTGTCAGAATTTAGCCATTGAAGATATAGAATTAAGAACATATGAAGACCCAGATGTTAAACCATACATCAAAGAAATCAAGATGAATTTAATTGAAGTTGAACTTCCTGAAAAATTTAAAAAAATAAAAAAATATTTTGAAGATTGTTTTAAGACAAAAGTAAAAATTGCGTCAGGCCTTCTTGGTCCAGAATTTAAACTTCATTCAAGTATGTCAAAAAGGGAGATTCTTCTACTTCAAAGACAATTGCACTCAAGTATTGGACCAGAACCAGACTTTGGGATTTTACGTTCAATATCTTTAGTTGCTGAAGCACTTAAGGTCCATCATGCTCTGGAATTGCTCGAAACTCAAGGAGTTTATGCCCTAAATAGTTATATATCAAGATTAATTGAAGCATCAAAAACAACTAAAACAAAAGCAGTAAGAAATTTAGTAATTGATAAAGATTTTAGGGCCGCTAATCATCTGGTTGAACAATTAATTGAAGAAAAAATTGAGCATCCAAAATTTATTAAGATGCTTGAACTTATTGAAAAAGAAAAAGATTCTAAGGTAATTATCTTTAACCAGTATAGAGACTCCGCAAAAAGACTTGAAGAAGAAATAAACAAAGGGAGTAATTCAGCCAGGCTCTTTGTAGGGCAAGCTAAGAAAAACGGCACTGGCTTAACACAAAAAGGTCAAAAAGAAATGCTTGATGGCTTTCGCTCAGGGGAGTTTAATGTTTTGATATCAACATCCATTGGAGAAGAAGGGCTTGACATCCCAAAAGTGGATTTGGTTGTGTTTTACGAACCTGTCCCCTCTGCCATAAGGAGCATCCAAAGAAGAGGAAGAACTGGAAGACAGGATCATGGCCGAGTGATTTTACTTGTTACAAAAGGTACACGAGATGTCGCCTATAAATGGACTTCAATTAGCAAAGAAAGAAGGATGTATAGAATTCTAAGTGATATTAAAAAGAAACTTGGTACAATTAAACCAACTAGGGCTCCAGATCAAAGCTCTCTTCAAAGATTTTCACAAGAAAAGAGAGTAAAGATACTTATTGATGCACGAGAAAAAGGATCTCCAATCCTAAAAATTTTAAGAGAACTTGGAGCCAAAATTGAACTTAAAAACATTACATCTGCAGATTATGTTTGCAGCAAAGATGTGGGAATTGAATTTAAAACAAGAAAAGATTTTGTAGACTCAATTATTGACAAGAGACTTTTGATTCAAGCAAAGCGTTTAAGAGAAAATTTTGCTAAACCTCTTTTAATTATTCAAGATGGAGAAGAAATTTCAAGAATGGTGAACAAAAAAGCAATATACGGTGCAAAAGCAAGTATTGCCCTGGGGTTCCAAATCCCTACGATTGCAACAAAAAATCCTCAAGAGAGTGCAGAATTAATTTATACAATTGCCAAAAGAGAACAGTCAGAAGGAGACACTGAATTTAGCATGCACTTTAATAAACCTTTATCATTAAAAGAACAGCAAGAGTATATTGTTTCTGCGCTCCCCGGAATTGGCCCAAAACTTGCTAAAGTCATGCTTAAGAAATTCAAAAATATTAAAGGCATTTTCAATGCAACTGAAGAAGAACTTCAAAGTATTGAGTTAATCGGTAAAAAAAAGTCTCAAAATATCAAAGATGTACTGAATAACCACTACAAAGAGTAAAGGTTTTAAATTAGCTCTCACTAAAGATATTTGCCCATGAACTTGAGTATGCTTAAAGAAGAGCAAGCAGAACTTTCTACTAGAGCAGTGATTAATACTAAATTCAAGAAATATCAACTTGTTGCTGGCGCAGAGATTCTAGGAAAGCCCAACGGGGAATTTATTTGTTCGATTGTGGTACTTGATATAAAAACAATGAAAGTTATTGATAGTACAACTTATACCGCACCATTAGCCATGAAGTACGTACCGGGTTTTATGGCATTTTCTCAGGGCCCATTAATTGTTAATGCTTATCTAAAACTAAAAGAAAAACCAGATATCTTAATAATTAAAGGTCATGGTATTGCCCACCCTAGAAGAATTGGGATTGCAACTCAACTTGGCCTTCAATTAGGAGTTCCGACAATTGGGGTTGCTACAAAATTACTTTGTGGCAAGGTTGTTAAAAATAATATCATAATTGAAGGTGAAACACGGGGGGAAGAGATTGTTCCAAGAGAATTTGCAAAGCCAATTTACGTATCTCCTGGGCATTTAATATCAATAAAAAAAGCAATTGAAGTCACAAAAAAATGTATTTGTACTCCCCACAAAATGCCAGAACCTCTTTTTGTAGCCCACAAAGTTGCAAATAAAAAGAAAAAACTGTAATTCCATGCCCTTTAAAACCTGTTTACAGCAAAAGATTTAAATAATAAATCTAGGTTATTCTTTCACAGGAGATTTGAGGAGGAAACTAAAATGCTCAAGATGAAAAAACTTAAGGAAGCTTACAGTATGAAAGTTTTTACTGATAATGGTGATTTTTTCGGTGAAGTGGAGGAGGCAATATTAACTACAACCAAAGTTTTTGGATGGAAAGTTAAAGCCACAAAAGACTCCTTCTTGTCAAAGATGCTTGGATCTGCAAAAGGTGTAATTGTACCTCACCAATTAGTTAAATCTATTGGGGATGTAATGATTATAAGTAAGGCAGCAATTCCGTCTTACGGCGAACCAAGTGAAATAGAAGCATAACTAACAAATTTTAAACAAATTTAATGACTTAGTTTTTAGAATAGACGGCAGTGTTGTAGTGGTAGCAAACGACCCTCCCAACGGTTTCGTCCGTTGACACAACAAAATCCCTTTAGATTTTGTGTGCACAAAATTCAACGGAATTTTGACGCACTGAGGCGGGTTTCCTCCCTTTGGTCATCAAGCCCACGAATTTTTGGAGTAAGGTCGCAGCCCGGGTTCAAATCCCGGCTGCCGTAGAAAACAAAGCTTTTTGAATGGTAACAAAAATATGAATTGTTTTTGATATCAGATGTAGCATGATTTATTTTCTAATCCAATCTGTTTAATACTCCCAAGGTTAGAATCAGAAAAATAATACAGATTACCTTTTCTTACTGATAAAATATTAAGCCCATTAATACAATATAAAAACTGTTATAATAAACCAACGAATTTTACGAAATAAACGATGCAATCCAATCTGGTCTGTCTGGAGGATTTGTATTTAACATCTCTCTCCATTTCTCATCTGTTAGCCTGTCTTTCATTGGATGTCCAAACTCATAGTAACTGAACATAGGTCCCACAGCAATTCCAACCCTTCCATCTTTTGATGCGTGAGCAACAATTACCCAATCAATTTTCCCAGTGCCAACTTCTAATGCTTTTTTGGTGTTTGTTTCTGTATGAACATCTGCGATTATTGTTGTCTTAAACGCATCATCTTTGCCTGCCAAATTCGTATGTGTTTCTACTCCAGGACCAATTGGTTTTTTATTAGTTTCAATTGTGAGTGCTGATGCCAAATCTTCAATAATATTATTGAATGTTTTATCAATTCCTTCAATATAATCATAGTCGCTTTCGGTTAATGCTTTACCTGCAAGTTCTTTCTCTGATATTGTTTGAAGTTTTGACATCATCTCCCTACTTTGCTCAAGGGATTGCTTAACCTCTGGTGTCATTACATCCTGTTCTTCTAATCCTTTGATTAAATAATCAACTATGAATTTTGCTCTGGCATATAGTTCTGGATTAGGCTCAACATAACCATAATACTTTGAGGACATTGGCCTTGCTGCACTTTCCATCGTCATTGCAACAGCTCTTGTGTAGCTCTGCTTGACATATAGAATTGTATCATGCCTTAATTGGGCCCAAGAAGATAGTGCAGTTACTAATTCCTTATTCTGCCACATTTCTGTTCGCATCCAATTAGGATAACCAACGGGTTTATCTTCAAGAACAGGTTGTATCATCCAAAGCCAAGTGTTGTAAAGGTTTTCTGTCCATTTAGTCTGGTCATAACTATTGACTAATTCCTTCATGTCATTGTTTTTATCATCATAATCACAATAGGTTGAAATCTTTTGTTCAGCAAGTATTTCGTCTGCTCTCTGTGAACCTAAAGTAGACATTACATCAAGACCAGTAGGCATAAATCTACAGACAGAATATAGCTTTTCTGCCACATCAAATGGTGTTTCGTCAAGACAGCCACTACAACCACAATATATTTCCATAGCAGCGTCACATACTTCGTTCCAGTATTTTGTCTTGTTGATGCTCATGCTATCACATGTTGAGTAAAACTCTTTAGGTTGAGAGCAAACATGCATTCCATTGCAACTGGTCTTAACACAGTAATCTAATACTTCATCATAGTAAGGAGATTTAGGATTTGGACCTACATTATTATAGACTAGGTCTGAAAGAATATGTGAGTCAATTGCATATCTTTGACCAATCAGCCTTAATCCTTGCGTAGTGTCTTTAAGGTTTCCTGCTAAATCAAACTCAAATCCACCCAAAATCTTTGGACCTCTCATCTGCCTGAGTTCAGACTGCATCTTGTCTGTTATCTGCTGTTTTAGGTTGTTATCTTCATCAAATTCATAATTAAATAGATTGAATACAGCAGTATCGTATTCATAGAAGGTTAAGTCATCTGATGCACCAGCAAAGAAACCAGTTACAGTATAAATGGTGTTCCATAAATCCATGACTTCAGCAGCTTTTACTGCATCTGTTAATAGGACCGCTTGTTTTGTCCACCCTTCACCTCTTGCTTTAAATGTAATTCTTCCAAGCCACATCATTGACTTAAAATATTGTTTTAGTTTTCCACTTGATGTATAATGCCCCCTTGGAACATATTGAGAATAATCTTCACAATAGCAACTTCTTGAACACACTTCTTTGTAAAACTCTACTCCCTCATAATTTTTCCCTTGATAAGGTATTGTTACTCCCTTAATGCCTTGTGAACAAGTTTCTCCTTCTGGATAATCTCCTGCTTTGAATTGGAAGCCATCTGGAAAAACTTTGTTTAAACATTCAGCAGGGCAGTCTTTGCTAAATAGAGGGCTCTTGTAAAAACCCTTGTGGTCTTCAATTCTCTCAATTTCAGCTTCAACATCCTTCTTCACCATACTTGGGATGCTATACTTTGGGTCAAGAAGTTTTTTTGCCACAGCCAAATACGCAACATTTCTTTTAGATAGTTCCCTTAATTCATCCTCTTCTAAACCATTATACTGGGCAATAGATGCATCTATTGATTTTTTCAGAAATTCATTTAGCATAAGAGAAAGTTTGTTAATCTCAATATTCTTTAGGAGTTCATTAAACTCAATGTGAAACAAGTGCATAATTGAATCCGTTGTAATAAAAATCGGAACGCCCTCATTATCTTTACTTCTATATTTGGTTGCTGTAAGTTCTTGAAAGGCTCTTTCAAATCGGTCTCCTTTACTAGGTATTATCACAACCCCATTATCTAACAGCATGCTAATTTGTTCATCAGTCAGTTTTTTATTGAATTTCTCAACCAAATCCCTTTCATAATTTTCTGGAAGTTCTTGAAGAGGCAAATCATATTCTGGATTATTATATTGTTTTGAAGTAAATGAGTAAGCAGGAGGATTATAAGTCATCTGTGGTTCTTGTATTTCCCCAGAAGTATATTGTGCAATCTTTGTGTTTGAACATCCCGAGATTAGAATAATTATTATCAGTAATGTGAATAATATAATCTTATTATTGAACATGGTTATTCCCTCCTTTTTGAGATTATAATGATATGTCAAAAACCACCAGTGAATACACGAAAAAACACAAAGTGTTTTTTGTGTCTTAGAAATTGTTACAATTTCAAAGACACTGGTGGCATGTTGAAAAGCGTGGTTTTTGATGCTCAGCATTCCACCCACCATAGTGGTTCAACTGAAAAGCTCTGCTTTTCTGAGTGCTAAAAATCTTTGATTTTTAAGCATTTGAGCACACAGATTCCACATTTACCACCAATCATTAGATGGGTGGAATTCTGTTGTTTAAATACCTGTTTATAACTTCAATATGATTTGAAGTATTTAAAAGGTGTGAGGATATTTTTCCAATACAGAGCATAAATCTTAGGGCTAACTCGCCTGCTTCTTTTTTACATAGCTCACCGCCAGGGAATATTACATAAATTAAGGTATTTTGCCTCCAAATTGCTACAATGTATGGGAAGATTTAGTGCTTTGTAGGACTTGATTCTGAGAAAATTAATTCAGGGAAAATTGCATTTTTATGTAACAACTCTTTAACAATACATTGCACTTGTCTCTTCTTCATTAATTCATTTAGGAGAATTGTTCCAATTATCCTTCTCCTTTCTTGTTTAGTCAACATATCTTCTGCATGTAATGGGCACTCTGGCTTCTTTCCAAGAGTAATATGCTCAATACAATAGGGATAATGTCTTCCACCATTTAACCCATTTAAGAAATGTCTTTAGGACCTTCTTAAAGCCATAGATTGAAGATTTACTATAATCCCTCTCCTTCGGTGCCTTTTTTTCCTTTCCAAATACTTTGATTTTTGAGGCTATGTTCATTGTCTGAAGAGTGTAAAGAAGCTCATTTATTGCGGGGGGGTCTTCCAGAATGTCCTTGAAATCCTTTCCAAGCAGCTCTACGACTTGTGTTAAGGTGAAGTAATACTTGAGAGTAGATTGGGGAGCTAATTCCTTCTGATAACAGTAATTCTTGACAAAATCATAGGTTATTTCCTTGTTGTTGTTTGATATTTTCGGAGAATTATCTAGCTTTTCTATGTGGCTCTTTATGAGAGAATCATAATCCATAAGATACTCTTTTTCCATAGAATTATCAGAAGGTCCGCCCAATTATAAGCATTATTAAAGCGTAACAGCGAAATTAATGGGGATACAGCTACCGTAGAAAACAAAGCTTTTGGAGAGGGTTCCAAAAACTTTCAATCTTAAGATCAGCCAACTCACACCTTTTTACCAGTCAGAAACATTTAAGTACCCCCTTATGAGTTGAAGGTTGCGTAGAAAGAACAGTTGAAATTATTCATTGCCTTTATAATTTATAATCATCAAAACAATGGAAAAAATTGGTTTTTTATGGAAACTGCTAACCATAGTAGCGCTTCTCTCGCTTTCTTTGATAGTTTGTGATAAATATAGTTCATGGGTGCAACTCAACACACCAGATATTGATGTCGTGTTCTCTAATGGCTCCTTAAATATTTTCTCACTTAAAAATAAATCTTTTATAATCTATCCTGAATTGGTGAAATCTATTGAAGACCCGAGGCTATTGGAATATGCCCAAAATCCCCTCCCTTGTAATCGCTCAAGATATTTCACTAATGATATTAAAGAATTGCCCCAAGCTATGAAACATTTAATTCTGCACTCTCTTGAGGATTTTTTGTTGCAATCGTAGGGATTTGGAATAATAATGTTGGGGGACTCCTTTGTATTTGGGCATGGATTAAATAATTCTTTTACATTGCCTGTAATACTAGAAGAAATATTAAATTCGCAAAGAAACTTGGAAATTTATGAAGTTCTCAATCTGGGAGTCCCAGGATACAACACATTATTTGAGGTAAATCGCTTCGAGCAGTTGGGTCTAAAATATGAGCCAGATTTAGTAATTGTGGGTTTTCTTCTTAATGACCATGTTGATGAAAAGGTTGCATTTGCATTAGATCACCTCCTTCGTGAATTTTTACATGAAAAAAATTTCTCTCCTAAGGAAGTTCTTGATATAAAAAGAAACACATGTGATATCCAGTTTTTCCCTTTTGAACCCGCATTTCAAAAGTTTGTGTATGCGCCGATGGAACGTCTAGCAAATCATTCTATACAAAATGGTTTTGAAGTCTTAGTATTTGCTTATCCTTTTGATGAGATAATAGGGGAATCCAAATATCTAAACCTGCTCCAAATGCTATGCGATTCTTTAGGATTCTCATTATATTATCTCCCTGAAGAGGTAGGTTATTCATATGAGGGACAATGGATCTTACACCCACTGGACCCGCACCCCTCACCTTACGCTAATAGTAAAACTGCAAAATTTTTATCTGAGAAAATCCAAAAACATTATCTCAATCAAGCCCCCTTGGAGTAAGGTCGCAGCCCTGGTTCAAATCCCAGCTGCCGTATGATTTATTCTATACAAGACCCGACTAGTCTTTGCCTTGTTTCTTGAATTTCTTTTGTTTTTTGTATGTTCTAATTAATCCTTGGGTAGTTTATACTATTTCCTAGTCCTCATCCTTTAACAATACTTGTTTATATTATCTTGGAAGTTAAAAAAAATCACTTCAAAACAAAAACTATTTAAATAAAGAAGACTATATTACTTAAAAAATGTTTTCAAATAAAATTGATAAAGTAATTAATTTCTTTCAAAGGATGAAAGAAAAACTATTCAAACGTTGCGTGGACTTGTCTTCTCACGCCAAATGATTTAGTTCAATTTGCTATTTGCAGATATAACGCAAAAAGTTTGAGCTTTGCTTGTCTCAAGTAGGGTTTTTGAGAATCCGGCTGTTCCCAACAACTTTTTAATTTCAGTTAAAGAATAGTAATGAACTTTTATCTCTTCTTGAACCCAATTTGAATAATAAGTTGTATCCCGGATCTTTTTTTTGAAACCACCTAAGTAGAGCCCCCGCCAATCTTGATATGATTTTAAGATTCATTGGATAGCGGTTGAGAAAACTCAAAATAAGAGTCCCGTTGTCATCAAGCACCCGGTGCATTTCCATTAATGTCTCATTTCTTATAGTAGCTGAACTCAATGTAGCCAAAGAGTTCCCAAAGCAAACCACAATATCAAAGGATCCAGATTTAAATGGGAGTGTTGTGCCTTTCCCTAAAACAAATGCTCCTTTAGGGTTTAACCTTCGTGCAATATTTAACATTTTCTTTGAAAAGTCCAAACCTACAAAGTTCTTGGTTGGAATCTGTCAATTAATTCATGGTTCGGGAGACCACTGGTCACCGCTTCGCTATAGACCGGATGGCATGATCTCCCTCACAAATTAATATGGGCTAAGCATCGTCTGTCCTGCAGATGC
>JAFCCU010000026.1 GCA_017610005.1 Candidatus Woesearchaeota archaeon
GAGGCCATAACCTTTAAATATAAAAGTTCTTAAAGAAATAAATGTTTGACATCTTCCCAAAAAAACCAACCCCTTAGTATTATCAGAAGCTAGGGAATAAAATTATTTCATTAAATGTTTTAAACAACAGAATTCCACCCATCTCATGGAAATGCAAAGCATTTCTAGGACAACAGAAATCGAGATTTCTATTTGTAATGATGGGTGGTAAATTTGGAATCTGTGTGCTCAAATGCTGAAAAATCAAAGATTTTTAGCACTCTGAGAAGCAAAGCTTTTCAGTTGAACCACTCAACAGCGAGCAAGCTTTTCAACATGCTACCAGTGTCAAAGATTTTTAGCACTCTGAGAAGCAAAGCTTTTCAGTTGAACCACTCAACAGCGAGCAAGCTTTTCAACATGCTACCAGTGTCTTTGAAATTGTAACAATTTCTAAGGCACAAAAAACACTTTGTGTTTTTTCGTGTATTTACTGGTGGTTTTTGACAAGTTATTTTGATGTTATGTGGAGCCACGCTAAACCTTAGTAATATTCTCAATTGCTTTAATTGATTTTTGAAGCAATATTTGAGTTAAGTAGTGTCTTACCTTTGTTAAATCCTCTTTTTTAACTTCTCTTCGCCCCCTAGGGGTGTTAGCATACTCCGGTGCAAAAACATAATTTGTTGAGGGAAAACTAACATTGTCAATATATCTAGTTTCCCCAATAGATAGGATATAAGAGCTAGGGTAAATATTACCAACCCTTTCAAATTTTACTTGTTCTTGATTAATCATCCCATCAAATATTAAGTTGTCAATTGAATACTTACAACCAGTAAGGCTCATTATTCCAGCCATAATCATTGTAATTAGGGTTTTTCTCAAGATGCAAATGTTTTATAGGTTTTAGGTGCCAATCCCTTTTTACAAGATCCTGATATAAAATCATCTGCAGAAATGGAGTGATACCCAAGATGATGAATTGCTCCAATGCATCCTTCAAGGCCAATTCTTTTTGGTTCTAGTCCGTTTATGAGTCCCTTAAATAAATAAGCTGCTGCACAATCTCCTGCACCCGTAACACAGGTAGAGTCTTTTGCAACATACTTTGTTACTCTTTCACCTGTTTCTTCAACAAGTCTGATGTGGTGGATTTGACCTTTACTTGAAGCTAAAATCCCATTGCTTCCAAGTGTTACATATATATTCCCTTTTGTGTTATAATCTGTTTTTAATCTTAAGATTCCGTCAATTGCGCTTTCAAATCTTTCATTCTCATCACCAATAACTTTGTTGCCATCGTTAATTATATAACCAAATTCATCATAATTAAATTGTAGGGCATCACATCTTGGTGCCAAAACTTGCAATACAAAGTTTGGATCTAGAGATTTTGTGATTACCGCCATCACATTATTCTGCCTTACAATTTTTTCAGCTAATTGATGACCCTTAAGAGAATTAATTAAAAAATGGGTAAACTTATACTCCCTCAAAAATGAGTCAACCTCTCTATTATCAAATGAACTTAGGGAGTATTCTCTTTTAGGACCTTTAATTATGAGTTTGCCCCCCCTATCCCCAAGGATTATATTTACTGGCATTGCAACTGTTGATAAGAATCTTGCATCAATCCCTTGACGCTGAAGATATTGCTTAAGATTTGAGCCAGGAACAGTTGAGTCTAATGCAGGTGTTTGAGGATCAAGCAAAGATACAAGGCCTTGTGATATCTTCCTAAAGGAAGTAACTGAATTGTAGGCCCCCCCACCAAATTTTTCTGAAAATTCAAATCCTTGTAAAAGCCTGAAGAATTCATCAATTGCAGACATTTTATCTGTAAATCCTGATGAGTAATCTAACTTAATTGTTATTTCTCTTGTGCCTTGAGAAATTGTTACAGTTTCTCCGATAATTGAGTGTTTTTCATCTTTAATATAAGCATCAATACTGGCATTACCTACAATCAAACCTCTAGAGCTATCGCTAGTTTGTACCATTTTATTCCCTCCAGTTTACTCTAAAAAATGTTCTGGTTGGCTAAGAAATTCTTCTTTTTTTAATTCCTCTACCACATTAAAACATTCTAACATTCTTGGTGAAAATCTTTTCTTAATTAATGTCTTAAAATCCTCAGCTTCAGCAAAATTTCTAAAAACTCCTTCTGCAAGATAATCCCATCCAAAGTTAATCCTATGGAGACTATTTATCCTAGGGTGGGCAAGAAGATAGTTTTTAATTTCAAGTTTTTCCCCATCATTACAGCTAATTGCAAAATGTACAATTGTGTGAAAATTTAATGCATGAAAATCCAAAAGTGTTATGTGCTTCTTTATAATCTCTGTATATTGTCTTTTAATCTTCTCGTATATGGTTGAGGGTGGTACCCCCGTCTCTTTTGCTATGCGAGGGATAGGTTTTATTGCATTTTTTCTTAGATGTGAGAGTATTTTATAGTCAATTGGTTTCATGTTTTTTCACCTCTAGTATCTTTTCAGCCATTTTTCCCATTACCCTCACTTGGCTGTTGGCTGGCCCAATTTCATTATTGTAATACGCTGGAATTTGCACCAATGTCATCTTTGGTGAGCCTTCCCTTCTATAGGGTATTGTTATTATATCTTGGGTGGCCACGACAGAAGAGAATTTACGGTATTTTGGTGTTCGGACATAGTTAGTGCTTGGATTCTTCGCATGCAGTACAGCTAGTTCCTCTGGATACCTTACAGAACCTTCTTCCATTGCTTCAATTATGTCTGCTTGTGTCAGATACTTGTCTGCTTCAACCATTAATGTGAGGAAGAGCTTGGATCCATTTGTTGTGTGTACTCGGTCAACATACCCTTCAATCTTCCCTTCAAGTTGGGGAATTACTTTTACTACTGCATCGCTTGCACCAGAACTATGGCTTACTACATTGTCTAAAGATTTTGTTATGTTTTGGGTGCTTGTTGCAGAATGAATTCCATTAAAGATGGTTCCTGGTAGATCCCATCCTTTGTCAATCAATGCTTGAGCTACATAAATAAAATCCTTTGAGCTGCATGAGGCCACTGAAATTACATCATCTTCGGCTGGATTAAATTTTACAACATTAATTCCATTAGTATAGTGAGGAATTCCTTCTTCACTCATTGGAGCTGCATTCACTACGTGGCTAATTCCAGCTCTTAAGAAAGCCTGGGCTTTTTCTCTTGACCAAAAAACCCCTGTGCAATCTGCTGCAAATGTGGCATCTGTTAGAGAATATGCTGCTGGATCTGGGCCTATAAAAACACTTATTGGTTCTTCAGTATTGCCATTAATCACAATCTGATTGAGATCATTAATATCTAATGTAAACTCTGGTTGATGCCCAGAAGCATCTGGCCATGTAATTTTTTCAATAAGCCGTTTGACTTGTTCAAGTGGTTTTAGGCCTTTATACTCATTGTCCCAGTCTCCCAGTGCAACCACCTTTAGTAAGGGTTGTTCTCCATTTTGAATAGCTTCAAATATGGGTATTCCTATTCTTCCAAGTCCCCACACTGCAACTCCTAATTTATCATCAAGTTTTTCCATTTTTCATCCCTCCCAAAAAATTGAATACTCTGTATCCATTGCATCCTGTGCTTTTTGTCCAAGTTCTTGTTTAACCAAATCAAAATCTTGCTTCATTGGAAAAGCATTAACAAGGACATAAGCTCCTCCTCGAAAACCTGGATGGTTAGTATCTAGTTTGCTTTGTTTCATAAATTCTGTAACCCTACTGATAATTGGATGCTGTGCTGCAGTTTCATATCCTTTCCCAAAATATTCAATAAACTCTTCAAGCTTTAGCATCCCAACTAATTCATCTGGAATTGGCCAAGGATTTGGGTAGTCTTTTTGTCCTAAAAAATCTAGCATAACCTCAGTTGCAGCTATGGGGTGTGTTTCAGTGTAGAAACTGATAAGATGGGGATAGTTTGGCATCAATGCCTGAGGCACTTGATTTACATCATCAGTGTGAGAAATATGTAATTGTTTCTCTTGTTCTTTACGGCCATTCCCTCTTAGTCTAAGATAAGTAGCTACTCCTTCTCTAAATGGTTGTTCTCCAATATTTGAAAGACACCAAACATATTCTGCTGCATAAAATGTGTCTTTTTCTTCTTCTAGGAGTTTCAATAATTTTGGTGTAGTTGCAGTATCTTTAAGTTTAGATAATGCCAGTACTGATGCCCTAATATGGACCATATCTTTCTCTGGTGCTTCAAGCAGTTTATCCAAAGTTTCACTTAATGGCTTAATCATGGATTTTGCACCAGGGATTATCAGGAGAGATTCCCCTAAGAAAACATAATCTCTATACTGTAAATTTTCCCCTTCTTTACCTGTTATCTTTGCTAGCAAATTGGGAATTGTAAGTTCATATTCGTTCATTTTGCACCCCTTGCTTTTTCAATAATATATTTAGTGAGCATTGCTTGGTTTCTAGCAGCACCAACCACATTATCATAGCCAATTTCCACTACGAATGTAGTGCGATATTGTTCAGATTCTGGGTAGCAATCTTGTGGTTCAATAGTTTGTGAGTCAAGCACAATTGTTTGAGGAAGCACTACTAATGCCGAGAATTGTGATAAATCTTCCATTATAATGTTCTGGACCTTTGGGTGTTCTTCATCAAGTACTGCAAGCATCCCAGAATATTCATTTGCAGCTTCCCCAAACCATTCATGGAGCTGCGTTGTGGATATTGAGTCACCCCCTTTTCCTATGAGCTCAAGAGTGGCAAAGCCTCCGCGTTCTCCAGAAACTGTGTTAACACTCCCTGTAACAAAACGTCTATGATAGAATGTCTTTTCTCCCCGAGAAATATAATGCCTTTTTTTTGCCTTAAGTTTAGGAAATAGGTTTGGAATAACATTAAGAGCCTTACTAGAACTCATTACTATATCATCTATTCCTCCTGATTGGGTTGCTTTAAAATGTACCTTTTCAATCTCATATCCATGGTTGCTAATCACATTCATGACTACAAGGAGTGCATTTGATAGCCCTTCTGGACTTCCAATTATTGTATGCTTGCCTGGATCAAACCTAGTTTCATTAACCCCCATTACCAGGTTCGCACAATAATCATTTTTATTAATAGGGAGACTGTCAATATTTAGAGAGGATGAGGAAATCACATATTCCACATTAGTCCTGTTCTGGATATCTCCCTCACTGTCAAAAGCTTCAATGTGTTCTATGAGCCCGAGGATGGATGTTCTAGTACAATCCTCAACTATCTTCACATCATAAAAGTCCCATGGGATTTTATATGGGTCTTCTTCATGGGACACACCTACCAATTGCCCGTTTATTTTTAGCCCATTGCGCCCCTTTTCAATCTGGATTGCAGGTTTTCTCTTGGTTGTTGGATTATACTCACTAAGGGCTGTGTAGATCCCTCCATCCCCTTTGGGGTCATGGATAACCCTAACAGTCATTCCTAATGCATAGAGTTGCTCAAGCAGTGCTATTCCTTGCCAATCTTCCCCGACTGTCATTCCAATATTCATTTTAACCTCCCAACAGTATCAATAATATGTTTTGTGAGCATTGCTTGATTTCTTGCCGGGCCCCTTATATTATCATAACTAACTTTGATTTGAAATGTAGTGAGATAGGGCCCAAATCCTTCATAGCAGACTTTTCCATCTCCAAGTGCAACAGAATCAATAACTCTTGTTTCTGGTAGCACTATTGAAAATCTAGTTTGGTCTATTTGATTGTCTCCTTCATCAATGGCAAGCATCTTAGAATAGAATCTTGCAGAGTCTTTGAGCCAAGAGTGGAGCTGTTCTGTTGATACTGGATCATTTCCAGTAGCAATTATTTTCAGGGTAGTGAAACTTCTAGCTTTATGGGTTTGTGTTCCACCCCCAGTTATGGATTCTTTATAACCGAGAAGAGATTCTACTCCTCTATAGCATGACATCACCTTTTGAGGCTTTAGCTTAGGGAAAAAATAAGGGATAACATCTTTAGCTTCATTGGAATTTGCTTCTATTTTATCTGAGTCTTCATATGCTTTAAACATCACGCTTTCAATTGAATATCTCTTATTCCTGATCACATTCATTGCAACAAGAAGTGCACTTGAAATTCCATTTGGGCTTCCAATTACTCTATGTTTGCTTGGATCAAACCTTCTGTGATTCACACCCATTACAAGATTAATACCTGGGTTCACATCTGCTTTTGGATTAATCCAGATTGATGGAGAAGAAATTATGTGCCTCACACTTGTCAATTTTATGTCGCATTGAGAGTTGTCATAAAGTTCAATGTTACCCATAAGTATTTTTTCGCTTCTAGGTTTATCATCAAAATCTTCAACTATCTCTACATGGTACAAATCCCATGGCACGTTGACTAAGCGTTCTTCAGTAGAAATTCCTACTCTCTGCCCATTTATCTTCAGGCCTGTTGGTCCAAATGCAACATCAAATGCAGGATTGGTTGTTTTACTATAGCCCGCAAGAGTCTGGTAAATCCCTCCTGCTCCTTCTTTATCATGGATTAATCTTACTTCCAGCTCTTGTTCATACAATGCTTCGATAATTGCTACAAGTTTTTCTCCTGCATTTGTGATTCCGATATTCATTCTCCTACCTCTTGAATTTGAATGGGAAAAACCTGAGTTTGATTTTCTTTAAAGTATGAATCCAATCGGTGAGATTCTTCTCCAATTAATTCTGAAATTGTTGGAACATTGGCTTGTCTTTCCATAAGAATTGTTTAAGAAATCATAATACTTATTGATTAGCCTTATAGAATATATTTTAGTATATTGAATATATTCCATAAATAATATATATCTTTCCGTAAGATTTATATATTATCTTGTATTATTAACAGTTATGAGACGTAAGGTAATTAAGCAAGGCCACAATACTCTTACAGTCACACTCCCTAGAAAATGGTGTGATACACAGAATTTAGAAGGTGGGGATGAGCTGGATATAGAGGAAGATGGGAATACTTTACAATTTTCAATAAAACCTAAAAAGAGTAGAACTTCTGTTAAGATTGATATCTCTAATCTTGATAGAGCTTCAATAATGTACTCTATCCGAAATGCTTACAGGGAAGGTTATGACCAAATTGAAATTACATTTGAAAATACTTCTACGATTCATCATAGGACTTTAGTTGAAGGAAGTGTACTTGCTGCAATTCACTATGAGGTTAGAAATTTAGTTGGATTTGAGGTTATTGATCAACTAAAGAACTCTTGTATTCTAAAAGATATTTCTGCTCCGACTTCAGAAGAATTTGATACTGTTTTGAGACGGATTTTTTTACTTCTTATTACTGGGGCTGAAGAATTAGTTGAGGGTATGAAGAATAAGGATAAAGCAACAGTGAATTCAACACTTGAAAAACATGATACAATTACAAAGTTTGCAAGTTATTGTTTAAGGATGATTAACAAAGGCATTAAAATTAAGTATAAACACACTGAGTTAGTTTATCATATAATTGCTAGCCTTGACAAACTTGCTGATGTATTGAAGTATACTGCAAGAGCTTATGATAAGTTTGGAAATGGCTTAGGCAAGCAAGCTGAAACAATTGCTCTGAAGATAGTACATTCTCTTAGGTTCTATTACGAGCTCTTCTATCAATGCAAAAGCGCCAAAGTGCATGAGCTAACCAAAAACCGGGACGAAGTAATTCGGGCGGTCTCAAATGATTATCAGAATCTTAAGAAAGAAGAAATCCTTATTATTACTAATCTAGAGCAAATACTGGAAATTATTGCAGATTTGATAGTTGCTAGAATGGGTTTAAGCTAGTTGAAAGCCATGTTCTCGAATAACTCTGAAGTTGCAGTATTTATCAAGAAAATCTCCCAGTGTTGATGCAACCTGATTGGTGTTTATTCTTTGTAGTTCTTCTGAGAGAAATGGCAAACAGTCTCCAAGATGACTTAGTGCTTCTTTTGCTTCATTAGCATGATACACTGCATTTCTTACATGTACTTGGATTTCCCTGGGCTTATTGGTTCTATTTAATCTGGCTAGGCAATGCCCTACATACTCTAGATGTCTATGAACCCTCATAAATCCCGTGATTGCACTGGTTTGTAAAGCATACTGATCAGGTTGTACAAATTCCGAATATCTTGGGTCTGAAGAGTAAACCTGTGGCATTGTTAAGTCTTTTTCAAGAAGTATTTCATCTATAATTTTGACTTGTGCTAAATCCTTTTGTTCCAATTTGGTTCTATATAATAAATATCTGGCAATGGCATTTTCTTTTTGGGTTTTTGAAGCATAGTCTTTCCTTTCTGTTAGTACTACTTGATCGTTTGGATAATCCCAGCCACTCTCCAATAAACTGACAATGTCAATTCCGGAGAAAAGCATTTTTCTACCTTCAAAATCTATCGGAGTTAGATTTTGACCTATTATAAAATTTCTAGGTGATGCATCTTTATAATATGCGCCGTATGTGGCAGTGAGCCAAAGGAGAGTATCATTAATGCCTTGGTATGCATTAACTATGCTTGCCCTTTCTTCAGGAGGGATTGGAAACCCTAAATTCTTTACAAAAGAGTCTAGAAGAACAGTTTGAATTCTTTTTGTGAAATAATCTCTTTCTTGAGTAACATCTCTTGCTTCAGGTACATCGTTTCCTGTATGATGAATTATTGCTAACTGATCAATTGCATTAACTAGAAAACTTGTTAACCTTTTTTGACTAATTTGGGCTCTTCTTTTCCCTTTCCACCCACTAAGTCTTCTTGAGGCACAGTCTCCTTCAATATACTTCCAGGTAATAGCTTGATATTCAGAGCCATTTCTTGATTGAACCACAGAAGAAGAAGAAACCAATGGTTGAGGAATTGCTATTCCCAACATTTCCATTAGTATTGGAGCAAAATATTGGGCATTAGATCTTTCTTTAAAAAAAGAGAATTGCTCGAGCCCCTCATATTGAGTATCATAAAGTTTAAGAAACGCTTTAATTTCAATATGACCAAACCTTCTTTCACAAATGAATGTGGGGTTTGTAGAATCAACTTCAATTGGAGAAAATCTCATTTTGCTCTTAGAGGATCTAACTATTTCTTCGATTCTGGAAATTTCATCTTTTGGAAATGGCCCATAAATTTGATCAAACTGTTCATGGAAAAAATCTTTGCTTAAAATTGGAGAAAGAAGATCAACCCAGAACCCGTACATACTTTCATCTCCCACAAAGTCTTGAATTGCATGAGTATAAATGGCATTAGAGATTGTTTCTTCAATTGTGTGCCAAGGTTGTATTTTTGCAAGTTTTGCAAGTTTATTCAAATCGCTTTTTTCTTTTTTTGAGAGAGTTTTATCCCTTGTATTTTGTAATTTGTACATTATCTGCAAGGGAAAATCAATTTCTGCGATCTCTTGATGTTCCCACATCATTCTGGCCTTTGACATATTAATCTTATTTTCCACAAAATTTCCCTTATCATTTACTTCTTTTGCAACTGAAGGAATTATAAATCCATATTTTTCTATAACCTCAAGGATTGATAATTCTGCAAACCATCCTTCTGCAGAATTAAGAGATTCTAAGAATGAAAGTCTATCTGGGGCTTTTGAGATATAATGTAAATATTTTAGTGCTTGGTTTGGCTTTTCTAGAGCTTCAAATTCTTGAGAAAATCCTGCCAAAACTTCTAAAAATCCCCAATTTCTAAAGATTATTCCAAATAATTCTGTTTTGGAATATTTTCCAAACTCACTAAATCTTTCCATTCCTTTCACGGGTCCAGATGGATGAATACAAAGATCATCAATAGAAACATTTCCGGATAGGAGATATCCCACAATCTTTGGGTCATATTTTGGTAAGTGTTCTCTTGCTTCTTTTAGAATTTCTGCTGAATCCTCTAGTTTTTGAGTGAAAAACTTTTTGAACCTTTGAATTTTATTTGATAATTCTTCCCTAGAGAAATGGGTTGAATTTAGTTCCATGCAGAAATTGGTTAGATGTTCTTCAATTCCTTGGTGAAGTAATTCTGAAATTTTATAATAATTTGTGCCATGGTTTCCATTAAGAGGTACTTCATAAAGGGCTTGAAACTTTTTTTGAGCGTTTTGAGTTTCTTCACTACTAAGGTAGGCACCAACTAAGAGAGCAATTCTTGGTCTTTCTAGTAGTTGAATTGCACCTGTGAATGTATCAACATTAGGCGGGTTGGTTGGGAATATTTGGGCTAATCCGTTAAGTACTTCTCGTTGGAGGCTTGTGGTGCCTTTGGCAGCGCTAGCGTACTGATTAGCTAAACCTTGAGTTGCATCAAACAATTTGAGGGTGAGCTTAATTCTCTCTTCAAGGGGCTCATCTATTAATGAGAACAGGAGGGCATTTAATTCCCCCACCCCTTCTGGAGTTTCTTCAGTTTGTATGGGTACAAGTTCTTCATAGTAACTGAGCATGGAGTCTGCTAGGGATTCAAGTGGCCCAAATGCAAACCTTAGAGCAGAATATTGTGCTTTAAATGAACAGGATGGTTCTAGAGAAACTCTTGTAATGTATTCTTCAACTTTATCTTGAAGGGACATTGTGCATACTAAACGGAGTTTTAGGAAATTTATAAACCTATGCGTAGAAGCTATAACAGTGTTTGAACAGCAGTCCTGAGAGCTTGGAGTGTACAATATTTATCAACAAAGGATTCAAGCAACTGGGCCAGTTTTCCAAACCCTTGGGGTGCCATAAATCTTGCAGCATTCGCAGCTTCTTGGGCGTGATAGGCCACACGGCGAATCTCAACTTGCATTTGCCTTTCATCTCTATGATCAATAGCTCTTTTCACATCCCTTGCAGCATATCCTGCATATTCCAAATGGCGTTGGAGGCGTGCTACGCCAAAGAACCCCCATATTAGTTGATCGTGGAAGTTTGAGTCAACTAGCTCTTTGAATCTTGGGTGCCCAGCATAAACTTCTGGTCTTGAGATGTCCCGCTGTTTTAAAATTTCATCAATAACTGGACGTCTTTTTATTGCTTCCATCACACCAGCTGGGGAATGATATTGAGGATTGAGTCTTGCGGAAAGTAGCACATACCTATCTATGAGATTTGCTTTCTCAATCGGAGTAAGATAATCCTTCTCCGGAGAGTGCACAATCTCATCTTCAGGGAATTCCCAGCCAGTTTCCATCATGCTAACAAGATCTATGCTTCTGAAAACAATCCTTTTGTGTTCAAAATCTATGGGGACAACTCCCTTGGGAGTAATTATATCATTACGGGGCGACGCATCTTTATAATAACCTCCCAAAGTTATTGACAGGCTGTTAAGCACTGCTTCAATCCGATGGTAATGGTCCAGAATGGCTTGTTGATCTGCTTCCTCTATATTTATCAAAAGCTCTCCTTTAAATTTTCCAAAGCAGATTTCCCTTACCCTTTTTGAGAAATAATTACCTGCTATGTTCTCCATTCCTTCCTTCTTCAGACCCTGGAAGTGTATTCTAACAAGTTGATCAACTGCTTTCATAAAGTATTCCCTTTTATCAGCCTGACTCCATACCTTCCTTTCTTCACCTAGCCAGCCATTGAGTCTCCTGTATGCGCATTCTCCGTTGATTGCAGGCCACACAACGGCCAGGTATTCTTTTCCATCTCTTGCAGTAATCCCGTGGTCTGAGATTGAGAATGGCTTCGGGAGCTGTGCCCCTTTTGGATCCCTGAGCAGGTTGGTAAATCCATAAGAATTCAGAAATTCTTGTACTGCAGCAGAGGAATTCTCTTCAGGAAACAGTTTTATAAAGAAAGTAAGGCTATGGTCTGTTCTTGGTTGGATTGCTTGGACCAGGAAAGTTGGTTTTGTTGAATGAACGGCAACTGCATGGTCCTGAATTATGTGAGACTCAAGATTGCCCGCAATCTCAGCAACTTCATCAGGTGCGTACTTAGATCCCCAAAATCCTGTCTTTATATTGTGGTCTGCTGTTCCAATGTTTTTTGTTAGACTTGAGCTTATGGCTTTTAGTAGCCCCCTGAAGCTATCTGTTCCAAGAAGATGTTCAAGAGCATGTTGTTGAACGATGTCACGCCTTATTTCTTCAAAACTTATACCACGATATTCTTGATAACTAGCAGTTGAATATAATTCTTCAGTTCTAAATAAGGGCGTGGGGTCAACACCTTCAGAGAGAGGAATCTTCCCAGCAAGCATTCTCTTATGCTTGTTTATATCATAAGGTGTTATAAATTCTGGATATCGAGGAATAAATCTTTTCGGTTTATATAGTTTATTTTTTACAGCATTTTCAACCTCTTGTTTAACTCGGAGGGGATTCCCTTCGGTTATTATCCTCTTTTGGAGATTTATCTTTTCTTCGTCTGATTGTGAAGTGTTATTAATGGTGTCTAGGAAAATGTATCTTCCATAAACAGTGGGAATTCCATTGAGCAACCTAGAGGCAAATTCAAGATCTCTTGAATCACTAAGTTCTAAGGCAATATCATACAATGTTTCAAGTAAAGAGTAAAGGACTTTTTCCCCTCTTATTTCTAAAACTGGATTCCCTTCAAGTAATTGAGTCAATATTACTTCATCTCTTCCACTGATCCAATCCGGGAATTTTGTGAGGGCTGCTTTTCCTTCGCGGAGCAGATGGTAAAAAGCAATCCCAATACCCTGAAGATTTACATTGGTTACATTTCTTGAACATATGCTTTGTTGAAAACCATCCATCTTTACTAATTTATAATTTTGAATTCCTCTTTTAAGAAAATCTCTTATTATCTTGAACAGGGGAGTTTGTTGGTTTGCTATAATGGTTTCTGATGTAATCTGGAATTCTTCTAATCCTGAGAAGACCATCGCATCATAAAAATTGGCTGCAAAAAGAGCAGCTATTTCTGGCATTTGGATTACTTCAAGACTTGATTGAACAAACTGGAGGTAATAGTCTCTTGAATAATGATGCATTCGTCCAGCTATCGGAGGAGAATGGATTTTTAATTTATCCGTTTCTTTTAAATCAAGTAGTTTTCTCCTTGAAATTTTAAATTGGGTTGACTTGTGACTGCCTGTTTTGTCATATGCTAAGTCCCTGAAAGTGGATAAGGGGAAAAGCCCGGGGAATATCTTTAAAATATCTTTTGCTATATCCAGATTTTCTTCTGTTATTGCTTCCTGTCTGTCCAAGAGAGTGAGCCCATAGTTATCGAGTAGCGTCAATGAGGAGTCCAGAATTTCAATGGTTTGTTGTTTCTTTTCAGTTTGATTTTCCAAACTCACTTGGTAAAATAATTGATTGATCCAACCAATCTCCTCTGGGACTTTTCCTTCTTCAAGAATGGGAGTGCGTTCTGCTACATGACTCACGAAGTTTTTAAAGAAATGGCCTTGAGGCCCGAACACATTTACCAGAGTGGATCTGAATTTTTCCAAAGGCTCCCCCCTATTAAGAATTATACTTTCGCTGAATTTACGCACTTGGTTTTCGAGGAGCATTGTGCATACTAAACGGAGTTTTAGGAAATTTATAAACCTATGCGTAGAAGCTATAAAATTGCTTTTTTCCCTTGTCAAATATTTAATAGAACTTCTTTTATTATAACTCAGCAAAACTTGGAGTTAATAAGCCAAAACATAATGGATTTATGTATTGGTCAGCAGGCAATAATACTTATGAGGAAAGAAAGAGAGATGTTCAACACTTTAAAGACATTACAAAATCTCATAGAAATCAGTTTGAGGCATTTTGGAGAATCAGTAAATAATGTCTTTTTTAATTATATTTTCATAAAACTTTTTATACTCATAAATCTTATTAGATAAATATGGCACAACAAAATCCTCAATTTGAAGATGTAAGAAAAAGAATTCTTGAAGATGCAGAACTAGAAGAATCTGTTTTAAAAAGGGATCTTCAAGAGATTAACCTAGAAATTAAAAAGACTGTTGAAGAACTAAGGATTGAAAAGGATATTAAGCATAGGGTAATATATATGATTGGTCTTATCAACAAATCTATTATTCAATTTAAGGGTGCAGTGACTGCTGCTGAAATGGATGCAGGAATTAAAAGAAAAGTTATTTCTGGAAAATTTCATAATTTTATCCGTACTGCAAGGATGCTAAGTGGCCTGGCTCAAGAGGAATACGGAGCCATTATGAGTGACTTGCGTAGATTGACAAATGATCAGCAGGAAACAGACGGTGAAACCTCAGCTCTTGTAAATGGTGTAAGATTGGCTGAAAAAGCTCTTGAGAAGCTTAGTACCATGCTTGCCACAGAAGAAAAATTGGAATAATTTGCTTCGTTTAATAATCAAAAGCTTTGAAATTCCTTAAGTACTCAACTGCATGTTTAAGTTTCATTGAGTTTTCTGCATATATAGTCATCAGTGTTTCATGCTTAATTACTTTATCTCCAACATGTTTAACTAAATATATTCCAGCTCCATGATCAAGTGGAGCCCCAGCAGCCTTTGCAATTTCAGCTATTGCATGGTTGTTAATAGTTCTTACTGCTCCTTTCTTTTTAGCAATAACATGATGAATATGTTTTCCTAGTTTAATATGGGAATAATGCGCAACCTTCCTGCCTTGAGCATCAATAATCTCATTCATTTTAGCAAGAGCCCTTCCAGAAATTATTGTATCTTTTGCTTCTTTAAATCCTCCCCTGCCCGCCATTTCAAGCATTTTGCCTGCAAGGTAAACTGCTTTTGCCATTAGATCATATGGGGCATCTTCTGTACATTCTAGAACTTTCATAACATCAATTGCTTCAAGAGCAGGCCCAATGCCATTTCCAATTGGCTCAGAACCATCTGTAATGGTTATATGTGTATCCATACCAAAATGATTTCCTAATTTTAAAAATTTCTCACCCATCTTTTTCCCAGAGTTATGAGTTTTACATTTCGAATAGGGGCCGTAAGGAATATCAATTAGTAAATGTTTTGCAGTAACTGAAGCTTTTTTTGCAATAACACTAGCTAATAACTGCCCTTCTGCATCAATTGATAATGGATGTTCAATTTTTATTATTTGATCATCAGCAGGAGCTAAATCAACTTCGCCACCCCAAGCAATACAACCGCCAACTTCATTGGTGATATCTTTCATCCTTTCATAACCCAAGTTTACATCTGCTAATACTTCCATAGTGTCCGCAGTTCCTGCAGGAGAAGTTATACTTCTTGAACTTGTTTTAGGGATGAGCAATCCACAAGATGCAATAATTGGTACAATGAGCATTGTGGTTCTGTTGCCTGGGACGCCCCCAATACAGTGTTTATCAACAACTGTTTTTTTAGTAAACTTTAATCTTCTTCCAGTTTCAATCATTGCTTCAGTTAACCAGACTGTTTCATTCCATGTAAGGCCATTTATATAAGAAGCTGAAACAAAGTATGTTGTTTCAATGTTTGAAATTTTTCTATTAGTTATATCTTTAACAATTTCTAAGATTTCTTTTTTATTTAAAGAGAATCCATCCATCTTTTTTTTGATAAAGTTAATTGATTCTGGCTTTTTTGAGGGCATTACAGAAACATGGCCCCCTTCAACATTACCTATTGTCTTGTATAACTCATCAAACATCCCAATTTCGCCGTCCCTTACAGGAAACTGGGTATCTGAAACATCTAAAATTGCATTATAAATTTTAGTTTTATATTTAATCTTAATTCTGTCAAAAGGATGCAACCCTAATTTTTTTGCATCATCTGCGCATAATACTGCCACATAAGGCCAACCACTAGCAAGTCTAATATGCCAGACAGAAAACCTCATTTTTCACCAACAATTTTAATCATCGTTAGCCCAAAGACTAAGATTAAGGGTCCAAAGAAAATTCCCACAATGCCTAATAATTGCAATCCCCCGATAATTCCTACAAGCACCAGAAGAGGGCTTACTTTCCCTTTATCTCCAGTAATCTTATATCTAATAAAGTTATCAATAGTACTGACTATCGCAATCCCATATACTGCAAGCATAATTGCCCCCAAAAATATCACTTGAATTTCCTATTGCGAGACCATTTAATAATTTGAATAATGCAATTGGAAGGTAGATTATTGGTGGGGCCATCATAGGTAAAATTGAGACAATAAAAACAACTAACCCCCAAAATATTGGAGCTTTAACATTAAATATGAAAAATCCAATTGTTGCTAAAATCCCCTGAACCATTGCAACAACCAGCGTACCATAAATTACAGCATAACTAATTTCTTTATATACTTTCTATAATCTGAAAAAATCTTTCTACCATCCCTCAGAAATACAAAAGTACTAAATAATAAAATAAAAAATTGTAAAAACTTAAGTGGAAATGAACTTAATAATCTTGTAGCAAAAGATGCAAATTGTTCAGAAAGTTGAGTTAAAAAACTTCGTATACTTTCATCTAGCCTTGAATTACTAGAAAGATCTCTAAACCATTCCGCAACTTTACAGGCAGTAGCGTGAGTACATTCTGAATCAGGTGGGGCGTTAATAGCTTTAGAATATTCAACTAACACCCCGGCTTCTTTAACTAAAGAGTTTGCAATAAACCCCAGCGGAATTGTAATTATTAGTAAAATTATTAATAGAGTAAAAAATGTTGAAGCAGTTTCATTTTTTACCCATTTTTTAATTCGAGTATAGATTGGATAAAAAATAAATGCAAGAATAATTCCTCCTAGAAGCGCTGTAATAACTGGTTTAATAACAAGAAACATGAGGACCAATACACCTATTAATCCTGCAATAAATGCATACTTTTCATACTCACCCTTTTTTTCCATGATCTCTCCAGACTGCAATGGGCCCGACCAGATTCGAACTGGTGACCTTCGCCTTGTAAAGGCGACGTCATAGCCACTAGACTACGGGCCCTTACAATAGCTAAATTTTAAATTGTTTAATTAGCAAATCCCATGCCTGTATTGCAACATCCAACATATTTATCTTGCAAATTGATATTATTAATTTTCATATGGTGTAGTATCTTTTCTCTTCCTAGAAAGAAAATATTGGAATCCATTTCTTTTAAAAAAGCACTTTCATAGTCCCATCCTGCTTTGCCGGGAAATTCAGTTGGATCATAAAAACAAATTCTTGTAACGCTATTAGGAACTCGCACATTAATTTCTCTCGATGAACCATAAGCAATTTCAGAGAACTCTTGAACAAATTTTGTTTCAATTCTATTAAATTCAACTAATTGTTGGTTGCTAATAATTGTGCCAATAAGTGAGGTTCCTAAAACTGCAATAAGTCCTGCAACAAAAACTGCGATAATAAATATGAATATTCTACTTATCATACCTCTTTTATTCATAAACATTTATTTCTTTACTTTTATATATAATTTTGGATAAAGTCAGTATATATTCACTTCAGACTTTAAACTGTTAACTTTTTCCCTAAATTTTATATATTCATATTAATTTTTCTTTTTCAATTGGGGCCGTAGTGTAGTTTGGTTATCATTCTAGCTCGGGGTTTCCATGAGCTGGTCCGGAGGACCGACCATGAAATGGAAAGCTAGCGACCGGGATTCAAATTCCCGCGGCCCCATGAAATGGAGGCGCGGGTCTCAAAATCTTTGATTTTGTTTATCCGCGGCCCCAT
>JAFCCU010000046.1 GCA_017610005.1 Candidatus Woesearchaeota archaeon
AAACGCCCGGACCAGGAGTCGAACCTGGGCACCCTTGCGGGCCGGCCTTTCCAGGGCCGTGCAATACCGTTATGCGACCCGGGCATAATAATATGGCACAATTTGCCATATTTAAATTATTCTATAAATCAACCTCATTGTAAAAAATCAGTGCAATATGGTTATTTGAAGGTTCGTGAGAACCGCAGAGACAGAAATTTTTAATTTCTGGATGCGTCCCAGGCATTATAAAGAAATAGAATTATTGTAGTTTTTAAGTTTTCACTCTAGCAATAAGGTTTTGCGAAGAATTTCGAATTTCTTGAAACTCTTGTTGTACTTCATTATATTTACCTCAACTCATCTCCCCCTCAGGACACTTTCCTTTTGAAACACAAGCAGGCCCAGCGTATTGGAAAATTAAAGAGGCTTGAATATATACTAATTTATACATTTTTTTAGCCGTATCTTTTATTTCCCATTGAGCCCTGTTGCATGTTCTTACTTCAAAAAAATGCATTAATTCTCTCGCATTCATTGTCATCACAAGTTTTGTTTCTGCTGCATTTGGCAAAACAAATCGCGCATCTTCTGCAGGAATTCCAGTCCCAACAAATTTTGAATAAAGCTTCTGAGATTCTTCCATAAACTGTTCATACTCCTTACATGATTCTTCATTTTCAAGAATTTTTGGAGGAATTATATATGTAAATGGATCTTTTTCTGTTACATATCTTTGGCTTTTTTGAGAATAAGATGCTAATCTATGTCTGACTAATTGATGACTTGCTACTCTTGATATGCCCTCCACTCCAAATGTGGATGAAACATGCTCTAAAACTGAAAAATGCCTAACACCCATTATTTTAGAAATAAATTTTTTTGTGTCTAATTCTTCAACAGATTCAAGCAAACCTTTTAAATCTTTTCTTTAATAACACATTCGTGCCGCAGTTGCAATTGTTTTTTCCGGTTCTGGTGTGTGTCTTAACAAAACAACATAAGGTTCTGTGGATTTTGCCATTAAATTAGATAGCTTTAATGTTTTAAAATATTCATGTCCTCCAAAATATATAATCAACTAATTATGTAAGTTATCATTCTTCCTTGCAACTTGCCCAGTATTCATTTAACTCAATATTTGCCTTAAAATGACTCTCTCCAGCTACTCGAAGTTTCCAATAGATTATTTGACCTTTAACAGTGTTAATTCTTCTTGGAATTTTCTTTAATGCCCTCTTAGCTGCACTTTGTTTTTGAGGTGAAGAATTTGGATCAGCAAGTTTTTCCTCTTCTTCCTTTTTCCAGGCAAAAACCTCTTGAAGTTCGTCTTGAATGTCCACATATTTTTGTTTTATTTCATCATCTGTTAATGGTGTTGATTTGTACTTTGAGTATGCCATATTAGTTTATTGTTTAATTCTTTAAATAGTTTTTCAGTTATGAAGTCATAAAAATTAGAAAGATCAATCAACCATTTCAATCTTTATGTTGACTGTTCGAGGTATAGAAATCCTGATTATGCTGTGAAGAACCTTGTCATTTGCCATTAAATCTATAATTCTTTTGTGGATTCTCATTTCAAACCTGTCAAATGTTGCTGTTCCATCTCCGCAGGGGGATTTTCTTGTGGTGATTTTTAATCTTTTTGTGGGCAATGTAATTGGACCAGATATTGGGGTTCCAGCGTTATTGGCAATCTTTTTTATATTCCCAATTACATCATTTAACTTCTGAATATCCACACTTTGCAGTTTGATTCTCACTTTTGTCATGTAATTAAGTGAAATAAGTGTTTTTTAAACTTTGCTATGTTGCACTAAGCAAAATTTGAAACTTGGCAGGTAATCAAGGGTTAATAGAAACTTTATATAATTCATTAATTTATCTTATCTATGGGGAAGGGTATTAAGAATGCTTTGGTGGTTTTAGTGATATTATTGTCTGGGATTTTTTATTATCACGCTGCTGTTCAGCCAAGGGGTTATGTTATTTTTGTTGAGGGTGTTAAAGATGGAGATACTTTGAAGGCTGAAATTGGTGACATTAGGTTATTAGGCGTTAATACCCCTGAAAATAATCTTTTGTATTATGAAGAGTCGCGGGACTTTTTAAAGGACCTTGTATTAAATAATAGTGTTAATTTGGAAATTATTTCGGAGAATGAGCGCGATAAATATGGCAGGACTCTTGCATATGTTTTTTATAAAGATGTTTTTATAAATCAAGAAATTTTAAAAGAGGGCTATGGTAACCTCTATTTTTATAAAGAAGATAAATACACCAATAAGTTGGCAGAAGCTGAGAAGTATGCAAGAGATAATGAAAAGGGTATCTGGAAGAAATCAGAGAACTATGGTTGTATTGAGATTGTTAATTTTGAAACTAGTTCAGAGGAGGAGAGACTTGTTTTAGAGAATAAGTGTGAAAAACTTGAGATTGTTATTAAGGATAATGCAAACCATATTTATAAAGAGAAATTGAAAACAGGTAGGTTTGAAAAGAATTTTTCCCATGTTTGGAATAATGATGGAGATAGTTTATTTATATGGGATGAGCAAGGTTTGGTGTTGTTTTTGAGGTATTAATCTTGATTTTCCTTAATTTGATGACTAACTGGGACTGGTGGTGGGATTGGTTGGGGGATTAAAGAGTCTGCTTTATTTTTTACCCAATTTCAAGATGTTTTATAAAATGGTTCTTTCTTCGGAATTTTGGGGAATATGTTCATGAAATCTAATAATCCCACCATAATTATACACACAATCTATAAGGCTAATAGAATAAAAAAAAGCTGTCTTAAAAGCATGATTGACAAGTTTTTTTACAGGTTTCAATGAGGTATCTGTCCCAAAGGTGTTAAAAAGAAATCCTGCCCAATATCTTCTTTTTCCAATATCTAAATTTAGTTTTTTACCTAGTTTTGTATAACTTTTAATTACCTGTCCATCAACATATTTAATTGGTTTTAATATTTCTTCTAAGCCCATCTTCACTCAAAAAATATAATTATTATAAACCTTGGGGGTTTGTTACTATGAGATACCAATCTAATGAATTGAATAAACTTCTAATTTTTGATTAATTAAATTCCTATATCTCCTTAGTTTGGGTTTTTTAGGTGATTGATTTTTTTTTTCTTAAGGTGTAGAATTGAGGAAATTGTTTTAAAGATATCTAGGTATAATGGGTAATTTAAATCTTTAGAATATTGATTTATCTCTTTTTGCTTCATTTTTCCACATACCATTATAAAGTTTGAATAAAGGTCTAATAAATTCTTTGGTATCTTGCTATTTGGGTAATAATTAATCCTTTTTTGTAGTGGTTCGATAAAAACAGAAGTTTCTTTAGTTACCTCGGGAATAGTTCTTGTTTTTGGATGGTCTAATAAATCTTTAAACTCAATTAAATGATCAATTTGTATTGATAAGTCTTTCTTTGTTTTTGAATTTAGATTATAGTAATCCTCTAAATGAAAAATCCTTGGATTAATCTTAAGTATGTTAGTATCTAAGAATACTATATGTTCAAAGTTTAATATTTCCTGGAGATTTCTTCTAAAGCCCATAAAGTCTATGTTTAAAATGGTTTAAAAGAATTGTTGTAGGAAGATATGATATATTTAAAAAATTAGAAGATATGTATTTTTATGTTAAATGAGATATCCCTTGCAGTTATTCAGGCAGCTACTGAGTTTTTGCCTATTTCATCATCAGGGCATCTTGCGCTGTTTTCAAATCTGATTTCTGAACCTGATTTGTTTTTATTTACTGTTCTTCATTTAGCTTCATTAGTGGCTGTTTTGATTTTCACAAGAAAAGAAATTTATGGGCTTTTGAGTTTTAATGATAAATACAAGAAACTTTGGATTTATTTGATTATTGCAACAATTCCTGCTGCATTATTTGGCTATTTTTTCAAAAATGTAATAGGAAGTTTTTTCTCCTCATACTTGTATCTTGGAGTGTTTTTTATTTTTAATAGTTGTATTTTGTTATCTACAAGGTTTGTTAAATCAGGAAAATTGAAATTAAAAGAGCGAAGCTCTTTGTTTGTTGGGCTTTTTCAGTGTCTTGGGTTATTTCCAGGAGTTTCAAGAAGCGGGATGACTATTTCTTCTGCACTGCTTAATGGGGTTGACAGAGAAACTACTGTAAAATTCTCATTTTTGCTTTTTATTCCTCTTTCAATTGGAGCATTCATACTAGAATCTGGAGGGTTTTATATTAATACAGCTTTAGTTGTGAGTTTTTTTACCTGCATGATTTTAAGTTTTCTATTCTTAAACTTTCTTATGCATATTGTGAAAAAAGATAGATTCTGGATGTTTTCTATTTATACTTTTATCCTTGGTGTTTTGTGTATTCTTCTGAATTATTTCAATTTATGATATGACATCCTCCACACCCTAAAGGTTTGACCTTCGGTCAAATCCTCACTTCGCTCGGAGTGTGGTTTCCTAGTGATGTTCGTCCTGATTTCTTACATAGGTTTGAACAA
>JAFCCU010000047.1 GCA_017610005.1 Candidatus Woesearchaeota archaeon
AAAAAATGAAAGAAAAAGGTTTACCCAGAGGGTTACTTAAAATCCGTTTTTTAGTGTACGGTTTTGGTATTGCGGTAATTTTGGCTTTAATTATTTACCTTGGTAGCGCATAACATTGTGCCATATTGCTTTAAATCCAGATAATAACCCACCAAAAGCAATCAAGATTACATACACTAGCCAATCTTGGACATTACCAGTTACGGTCTTTTGAAGTAACAGTATTCCAGGGATTATTATTAAGAATAATCCTAGTACTTCTAAAGACCACCTTTGAAACACATCTATTATTGTCATTTATTTGCCACCGTAAACAGAATCTAATTGTCCTGCTCACACATTAAGTCAGTTAAAACCTAGGGTAAGCGAGGACTTAAACTTTTCGTTTGTCCTAGGTTTTAACATACAGATGCTAAGCGAATTAAGCCTAACCATCTGTTTTGACCTGTCTGCAAATCTAAGCCTGCCAAGGCACAGGGAATCTCATTTGTAGTTGTATGTGCTTCAATGTAGTTGTGTTGAAGAACAACACCTGCAAGAAGAATGGGGGCACTCCACAAGGCTTTCAATCCCCTAAAATCATCAACACGATCTTTAATTTTAGAAAAGACTGTTTCAATTCTTACATTGTACCTTCCAGTTTTTAGGGTATTTTGTGTTCTATGTTCAACTTTTAATCCACCCACCTTATTAGAATAAAATGTACGACGAAAAGCCCTAGGATAAAATTTGGCTGAATCCACTTGAATGTAATTTGGAAGCCCTTTTCTTACAGATTTCTTGAGGAATGTTACTGCTTCTTTATTGCCTTCTCTAAGGCTGTAATGAGTACCTACAATCATTCTAGTTTTCCAATCGACACAAGCCCAAAAAGTATCTTTTGTTCCTTGACGATCAATTTTTGTACCATCTGCATAATATCCTTTTCCTAGATCAGAAGGGTTAAGCTTATCTACAAATTTATGAACTTTTAATGTGAATCTTCTTGCCCAATCTAATACAGAAACATGGCTTATCTTTGTATTCATGTGCCTATGAAGTTGATTTCTCATCTTGCGACTGCTGAGATTGGAAAAATACATATCTATGCTCATGGCAATAATCTTTTCATTGTTTCTCATTCTGTAAAATCCTTCATCGAGAGTAAATGCTTTTCCGCATTTTCTACAGAGGTATCTTTGAATCTTGCCTCTCTTCTCAGTTTTTCTGTATCCTTTCTTAACAACATTCTTGCTTTTGCAAAATCTGCAATGCACAAGCTTTTTATTATCTGAATCATTTTGTTCCCTTTTGGGTTGATTTTGGTTGTACGCCATTTTCGACCTCTCCCCTTGGGTGTTAGTGCACCCTTGGGGTAATTTCTATCTTGATTATTAAATCGTACTATCTAATAGTTAATACTTCTATATAAACTTTTCGGCTTCTTAGTCAAACTAATAGACTTAGGAAAAGTTTAATATACTAGGGAATCATTTCTAGTGTTATGATTGCCCACATTAGGGAAGAATTAAAAAATCCTGATATTAAGATGGATTATGTTCTGTCTGCAATTATCATTGTATTTGCAGCCTTATTATTGATTTTAGTGTTTTTCAGCTAATTACACTCAAGGTCTAATTTATAGCCTTTGTTTAAGGCAGAATCAATATCTGAAAAGTGAATAATGTTTTTATTGTTAATTTCAATATTATCAATAGCACAGTTTGGGCTATCACTTTGTAAGTCATATACAATTTTTGTTGATTTATCGCCCATGAATCTCATATCTTGGTTGGTGAATTTTTCATCTGCTATTAAAGTGCTGAGACCTAAGAATATAAATGCTACAACAATACCCAGAGTAATGCTTATTTCTGCTCGTTTATTCATTTCAACCACCTAGTAAGTTTTTGAGAATATATATCTTTCGATTGAATTTTATCCAATAACTTATTAAAAATAATGAACAAGAATCCAAGTATCATAATCTTGGAGAAAAAAACTTGGAAGAATAAAAAAAGTTTGACATACCCACTTGGCTGCAGGTTGAGGTCATATGAAAGGAAATTCATCGCACTGATGTATAAATAATCCAAGGTTTTTAAATGAATGGTGGATGAGGGATAAAGAAATCCATTACTAAAAAAGTTACAGGTTTTGTACAAAAGTCCAAAGATAATAATATAACCTGTGGAGATTGAAAAGTACCTCAAAATAAAACATAAAAATTTCCATTTAGATATTGTTTTTACTTCATTATTATTTACTTCACTAACCTCTCGGATCAAGAGAAAAGTAAGAAAACAAAACCATAAGTAAAGAAAAATATAAAAAAAATTTGTCTTAGATAAGTAAATTAAGGCTGTTAGAATTATTCCCAATAAAATGGAAAATAACAGAAATAAGTGGCGAAATTTTTTAAAGTGCCTGATATAATTGCAAGAAAGCTTCAACTCCTTAACAATGCCCATGGTCTTATTATTCTCGCATAGTATAAATATGTTTCTACTCTTAAATGATTATTCAAGGTATTTAACCCAGCATCACAAAATGCCCAACGCACCAATAAACGAAAAGTTTAAATATAATCGTACTTTATGAACATTAAAATTAACTAATAAGTCTAAAAATGAATAAAAAAGAAGAATTGCTTAAACAATCTGAACCACAAATAGATATAACTAGAGAAATGAAGGTTTTGTTTGATACAAAACAATATTCTATAAAGATTCCTAGAGAAATTGAAAGATTTTATGATCTCAAAAAAGGTGATAAAATTAAGTTAATTGTTGAAATTCCCTCAGACAAAACAAAAAAACCAATAAATAGATTTGAGATAATTAAAGGTGAAAATGAGACTATTTAACCCCTATGATTCTCAAATTATTAGAGCTTTAGTTAATAGCAGAAGGAAGCTTTCAACTCTTCAAATCTCTAAAGCTACCAGAATTAGTTATAATACTACTAAAAAACATCTTGAGGATTTAGAAAAAGAAGGCACAGTAAAGAATAGGAGTATAGGAAGAAAAAATCAGTGGTGGATTGAGGAGGAGGATTAGAAGATGAAAAAACAAACTGAACAATTTATTGGATTCGCATTTTTATTCTTCTTTCTTTGGGTGGCTACGAAGATTTTTGAGCAGATTAAAGACTTAGATGGGTGGGTTTTATTCTTAGGAATCCTTTGGATAGCGTTTCAGGCATCTAAGGATAATAATAGATAAAGATCATTTCTTTTTACTCTTTTTTTCAATCTTCTTCATTATTAAGGCTACAAGAACTCCAGAAATTACCGAGCCGATTATGCCTCCAATAAATCCGCTTCGCCAATCCCAAATCCAAGTAGTGTTTGTTGAATATTGGGATATATTTCTCCCTTTGGCATACTGATTCTGTGAACCAGAAATATCCACTTTATCTCCCATGATGGTTAGGTATTCTTCTCGGGAGAGTGTAATCCTAACACTATCCCAAAAGTAATCATACCTATTTATATCTAAATAATGCTCCCCACAAGTTAAGATATTACATCCGTCTAGACCATGGGTCATCCCCTCTTGTCTATCCCCATTTTCATCCCTAGTCCTTTTTGTATCACAACCATTAAAATAATCATCATAAGGTTCCTTTTCAGACAAAATTTCAAGAACCCTATAAAGAAAAGGATGACCGTTAGTATCCCAATAAATTAATGTTACAGGTTCATCGGTTGAAGTAGTTTTAATAAAACCTTCTTTGATTTGGATATCCTGACCATAGCAATCCTTTTCAATCATCTCAAAAACATAATTAATGAACACATCATCAGGTTTTCCTTGAACAATAGGAAAAATAAATAAAAGTAGGAGAAAGAATAATGGAATTGTTTTTATCATTTTGAATTGGGAACCTCTTATCGTATTTAATTTTGCCACCAATTAAATGTATTCTTATACTTCATTTAAAGATTGTTATTAACTAAAAGTTAGATTTTAACCTATACTTTAAGACATTCATATATAATGACGGAAATACTTTTATATTTGTTTTGTACTATCATTTGTTATGGGGGTGAAATAACATGAAGGAAAAGTTAATATTTTGGTTTAGCATTTTTGTTCTTGGAGTGTTAGCGTTCTTAATTGCTTTCTATCAATCCCCCCAAGGCCAAGAGAGGTTGAATATGCTAGCAAATGCAGGGATAATGGCAACTACAATTTCTGTTGTTATAATAGTATATCTCCGACAATCAGCTAGTTAGTCCTTTGTTTAAATCTTCTTTTTTATTTTTTATACCCCTCTTACTTAACAGCTCAGTTTAGGATAAATATTAAATACCCAAACATTAAAATATAATTATGCTTGAAAATATTCGTGAAGATTTGGTAACAATTTGGCAGACTTGCCTTGAAGTTGTTGAAGAAGGGGAG
>JAFCCU010000009.1 GCA_017610005.1 Candidatus Woesearchaeota archaeon
TATTAACACTTCAGACTTCAGACTTCAAACTTCTATAACCGGAATCTTTTTAAATAAAACAAATTCCACACATGAGATGCAAGGAATAATCCACAACTTCAGACGAAGCAGACACGCAACGCATGAAACTCACATGATCATTTATGTTGCAGAGAATAAGAATAAAGAGGATGCAACTAAATTAGTTGGCAAGAAGGTTGTATGGACAAGTCCTGCTAAAAAAGAAATTTGTGGCACAGTTGCCTCTGCCCACGGCACAAAAGGTGGAATTAGAGTAATTTTCGAAAAGGGCATGCCAGGTCAAAGTGTAGGCACAAAGGTTACCATCCAATAGATTTTTAAATTACTTTTAATTCTAAAATTTTATGAAAGGAATGCGAAGTAGATTGTGTGTTTATGGGGTTCATCGGGCAGGAAAATTATTTACAACTCGAGATGCTCCGATTTCTTTATCGCATGGCGCACTTCCAATGTATGTTTTAAGAAAGTATTTAGAAGAACCTAATTTTGGTCAGAAATTAGTTAAGGATAAGCAAGTGTTAATTTTAAGAACTGCCCACGGACTTGAAGAAGCAGTAAAAGATTTGGCAATAACTACAACAATTGTTTCAAGTTTTAGAAATCCAAACCATCTGGACAGAATGGCAAAAAGCGATGCAGAACGGTTTTTACTCCAGGGTTCAGTAATACAAGGCTCGTCAAGGATTGGGCTTCCAGAACAAACAACCTCTGCTAGTGGAGAGGGCTCATTAACGTTTGCATACGGTGATTTTACAAAAATTGAAGGCCAGTTATATGACACAATTATTAATGCTTGTGAGATAGTTGATTCTGAGAGTCAATTTGAGGCGATAAAGAGTCTATTGAAAAAAGGAGGAGAGTTTGTTGAAGTGGGAACTCCTGAATTTCTTGGAGTTCCAGTAGGCGAATCAAATATATCCAACTATCTTGGACAATTTAGACATGATTGGATTGAACTATTAAGACCCTTCCCTTACAGGGATAGGCTTATGGTAGTAAGAAGATCAATAAAAAGTTAAAAAGGCATTCTAAAAGCATCAATTATCAGTAATACTCCGCCGACAATTATGATTATATGTAAGATAATGTCTGGAATCTTTGGCAAATTAAAGCTAATTGCTCCCATGTAGTTTAGAAGAGGTATTAAACCTACGACAATTAATATGAGTGCAAAAACTATACTCACCATCTTTATTCCGCTCATCATCTGGGCTTTCTTATTCATGAAAATCACCTTTTTATTGAATATCTCTCTTTGACTATATAAATTTTTGGCAAATATCTTCCTTAATTTAAATTTTCGTAAGTGGTTCTTCGCGTACGATAAAAAGGTTTATATAGTTAAAGTCCAGAGTTCATATTGAGTACTCAATGAAAAAAGCAGGAATGTATATAGCTATTGTAGTAGGCCTTCTTCTATCAGTAAACCTTGTTTCTGCAAGCCAAGTATTAACCCCGCTCTTCGACACTTTTGCCAATATTAGCATCGCAGAGATCTATTTGAGATATGCATCGATTATTGATTTTTTTTTAGTTTTGGTTATCTTTGGATCTATTGCTAAATTCTCAGTAGGGAAGCTTTATGGAGATTCGTCAAATGGACTTGCCGTGGTAGTGGGGCTGATCATGGCCATATCTTTTTCTTTTATGGAATTAAAATATGGGTTTGTTCTAGGAGATTTAGGCTGGATAGCAATCATGGTGTTTCTTGCATTTTTAGCATTTTTCTTGTATAACATAATGACTGGAATGGGGGCAGATCCTAAATTTGCTGGTGCTGTGCTTTTTATTATTAGTTACGCTATTATTGCAGGCACAATTCCTCAATGGTTTGAGTGGTTAAATCATACTGCAGAATATTCTATTGGGGCATCATTGCTTGTAGTATTGATTCATATCGTGTTAATTACTTCAGTTATCAAAATAATAATTAGTGTAATTTCAGGGAAAAATAATTTCAAATGAAAAAACTAAGAAATTTAATCTTGTATTGTTTTTCATTAATTTTTTCATTTCAATTAGTCTTAGCTGAAGTTAGCCTTACAAACACATTAGATTCAGCAATTGGGACTGTTTGGATTGATATTTCTGGGCTTTATATGAAATTTCCTGCGTTTGTTGACTTTGTGTTTTATTTGATATTTTTTATTGCTGTATCCCAACTTGTGATGAAAGGTAAATTTGGCAATAACAATAAATCAAGTAGCTTTTTAGGCACAATGTTTGCAATAATGTTAGCTGTAATGGCTTCAGTTTTTGAGCTTCAAACTGGGTGGAGCATAGGGGCGTTTTTACCTCCTATTGCAGCAATGATTTTTACAGGATTGATTGGTTGGTGGCTTTATGCAATTGTCAGTCATTTTTCAAAAGATTCTGTTTGGGCAAGAAATGTAGCATTTATTGGTTTTTATTTGGCAGGAACTGCACTTGTTCAAAATTATGCAAATGATTTTGCACCGCCGATACAGGTGTTACTCGAGTGGATATTTTTCATTGGCCAATTTGTCTTTATATGGTCAATTATCTCATTAGTACTTCATCTTATAAGGGGTGCTGGCGCAATGGAAGATGGTGCTTGGGGCCAATATGGTAGGGGGGCGCAAAGGTCAGGAGGATTTTTTGGGAACATCCTTGGTGGCGCAGCTGGGGGCACAGCAGGTGCAGCTGCAAATGCTTATAAGTGGGCAAGGGGTAACAATGGTAGAGATAGAAGTCGCACAAGCCGAGATAGAAATAGAATTCACACAGAAGAAGGATTATTAACAGAAGAAAAAGAGTTAATTGGTGAAGTGGAAAAAGAAGTAAGCCAATTTCTCCATAGATTAAATACAATCTCTTCAACCCCTCCACCAGCAGATATAAACACAGAGATTGGGCATTTGGAAAAAACTTTAGGAAACATATTAACCATTTGGAATGAGATTCATAGTATCCAGGGACACTTGCATAATTTATTATACCAAATTTTTAGAGATGAGAGATTAGGTTTACAGAGGGAATATCAAGAGATTAGGGGTTTACAACATATGGAGGCTAGGGAGACTGATCCTGTCTTAAAAGCAAATTATAAGGCAGAGTGGGAATTAAAAGAACAAGCATTATTGAAAAATAAGGTAGCTAAGAAAGTGATTATTTTTATGGTTAAAACAGAGAGTCATGATACAGGACTCCATAGTAGGGTTACTGCCTTATTGATTCAGATTCAACATGAAATTACAAATTCAACATCCCCTAATCCTTTAACAACTCTAGCAGTAAGGGGAATTGTGAGGACTAAAATGGGGGAGGTACAAACAAAGATTAAGGCTATTGATGTAGATCTAAATAAATTGTTACATGAAGCTAAATTTGATGATTCAGTGGAAATGGCAAAAGATCATTATGAGAAAATTTTACAAACTAAATATTTTGGTCACACCCCAATATGATATCACTAAAAAAACTCTTTGGAAATAGACGCTTAGAAAAACCTATTGAAAATTTAGGTAAAATTAGCGATGCAGATTCTTTAACAGTTGATGAAATCAGAGTTTTAAATCAATTAAAGACCTTTGTAATAGCGCTTCCTCCCCGGCTTGAAAACCTAAATACTGTTGATCCAAGTAGATCAGATAGGGTTTTTGTAAGAAATCGAGATGAAACTAAAAGAGTAATCTCTGGAATTGGAGATTTATGGGGGAGAGCAATGGAACTTGATGAACAAGTGATTGTAGCTCTTGTAACTGAAGAGGACATGGAATTAAAAGAATTAAAAGAATTATTAAACAAATATGATGTGTTAAGGGGCAAAGAAGGCCAAGAGGTAATTAGAAAAAATATTCAGGAACATAAGATTGGTAGAAGGATTCTTGTAAGACTTGTAAGGGGAGAACGAGCTGAAGAAGGCCACAGGTGTAAGGAAATAGCGCGAGGCATTGAAAAATTAAAGCGATATGCCAATGATCCTTTGGTTGATGAAGCAATTAGAACTCAATTAAGAGAACTTGCTGAGGGATTAGTAAAAATAATTGAAGACCATATTAATGAAACAGAATGGCTCTTACAGCTTGTTAGAGAAAATGAACAAGTAGAGTTAAGTGAGGACCACTTCGAGAAGCTTATTAACCATCTGGGGGGGAAATAAAAATGGTACTAGGCCGAAGTATTGCTGTTGAAGATTCTCGGGATTTAGCTAGAGAGATCAAAGACGTTAAAGAGGAGACTATTATTTTAAAGAAATTAAAAGCTGCACACGATGAGTTTATCCTTGCATTCAGGGAATCTAAAGGTTTTAATTTAAGTGCAGGCGACTTACAGCAAGTAATTACTCTTCTTGAACAAGGGATAGGTAATTTTGAAGCTGCAAGGGCAATAAATCATGTTATAATTAAAGATCATGTTATTGATCTTAAAAGGGATAGAGAAGAACTTAAGCAATTATTCCATCTAAGGAATTCCGCTTCTGGTAAGGAGCTCATTGATATCAATCGTGAAATAGGCAGCCATAAGCGCATTGGAACTCTTTATTCCCATATGCAAAGACTTGACCATGAAAGTATTTGGAAATATGGGGAAGACTGTATTGAGATTATTAAAGGAGCGATTGAAGCCCACAATGGAGACGCGATCCATTCAGTAAGAAGAACTATACAATTAGCGGCGACTCAAGCAGGAACATTATTTAATTTAATCCATGGAGTTGAAGTAATGGAATTAAGTGCAGAGAGAATAATAATCAATGATACCAATATCTCAAGGTTTGATGCTCACCTACAGACTTTAGGATAGAAAAAGTAAACTAACTGTAGAAACCTTTTTAAAGAGGCTAAATTTTCCAAATACAATGGTTAAACGAATCGGCACTGCAAGGAGAAAAACCAGGCAGAAGTTATCACGCTCAGCTAAAGACAAGGGCAGACTATTTATTACCGCATATATGCAGGAGTTTAAAGTCGGTGAACGTGTTGTCTTAAAAGCTGACTCAAGCCACCAAAAGGGCATGTACTTTCCAAGATATCATGGGAAAAGTGCAATTGTGAAGGCTAAGCAAGGCAAGTGTTATGTAGTTGTGATGAAAGATGGTAAAAAGGACAAAGATTTAATTGTTCATCCAGTGCATTTAAAAAAGGTGTAAAAATGGAAATTGTTAAAGAAACTTCAATGAATATGGTCGAGTTGCAGGCAGAAATTTCTAAAATTAAGAAGAGAGATGAAGAAATCAACTTTAGGGTTGGAAAAATTGAAGAATATCTAAACACTCATGTTCATTTAAAACCAAGTGAAGCAAAAGAACTTGCAAAAGAATTGGAAGCATTAAATGTTCCAAGATTAAAAGAGCTTCACATGCACAAATTAATTGATATCTTGCCAATAACTGGTGATGATGTTAAGGTTGTTTTAGAAGGTTACCCAATTACAATTACTAAATCAAATTGTGATTTAATCGCTAAGACTGTTAAGAAGTTTAAGAAGTGAATTAATGTATTGCAATTCTTTGATTCTCAGTTTGTTCTATTTTTTGTTCTATTTCCAATATTTCTCTTTTTAGTTCATGCATATACTCTGTTTGTTTATCAACTACTCTTCCATCATCTTCCCATTCAGGACACATTTTATGATAATGGGCAAGAACTTTCCCGTGGCACAATTCTTTTACTTCTTTTTGAAGCATTAAATGTTCAATTATTTCATCTTCTTTTAATTCCTCTCTTTCAGTAGCCAGTACTTTTTCCATTGCGTGAACTTCCTCATTATCTGTTGGACTCTCTAAACTTCTTTCAGAAGCTTCCCTTTTTTCAATATTTACAGCCATTTCTAATGTGGGGATTTCTTGTTTGTGTTCACTAATCTTATTTTTCAACTCAGTAACTGTTAACTTGTCAGTTCTACTCATGCTCCTTAATTCTTCAATTTCTCTAGTGGGACTTAGTTCTTTGTTAAAAGTCTTAACTTCCTGCCTTCTTGTTCTGCCAAGCTGGGCTTGATCTCTCCCCATTCTAAACATATTGAAAAATCCCATAAATATATTGAAAAATCCCACAATCTTCAGGCAAATCTCTTAAGTATTTAATTATTTCCATGAGGGCGCCTTGCAAAAACTATATAAACTACTGAACTAAATATATTTGTATGGTGGTTAAGGAAGATTATGCTATTGTATTAGATTTTTTGCCAAATGGTTATCCATTTGACAATAGGCCTAGTCATAAGAAGACTGCAATAGTCCATGCTATTGGGGAAAATCATTTTATCTTATTAGAACTTGTTCCTAAGAGGGGTTTACAATTATCTTCTCAGGAAAGAGTATATATCGGAGAGGATAAAAGAGAAAAGATCCATCACATAAATGGAAAACTTCCCGAAGATAAATTAACTCAAACAGCAAGAAGTGAATTATCAATTGCAATCGATGTACTAATTGATAAAAGTCCAGAGAAGTTTATTGAGTTTTTTAATAAGGCACCGCCATTATCAACTAGAATGCATTCTTTGGAATTAATCCCTGGCTTAGGCAAAAAACGAATGTGGGAAATTATTGAAGAGAGAAGAGGGGATCCATTTAAAGACTTTGAAGACTTAAAGAAAAGAATACCTCTAATGCCTGAACCTAAAAAAGCAATTATTAAGAGAATTTTACAAGAACTAAAAGGCAACGAGAAGCATTATCTTTTCATCAATCACTAAGAAGTCTGAAGTCTGAAGTCTGAAGTCTGAAGTCTGAAGTAAGAAGTCTGAAGTCTGAAGTCTGAAGTCTGAAGTCTGAAGTCTGAAGTCTGAAGTAAGAAGTCTGAAGTCTGAAGTCTGAAGTCTGAAGTCTGAAGTCTGAAGTCTGAAGTCTGAAGCTGAAGTGTTGTTATATTAATTCACATACTTAAATAAATTCTTGGGTGGGGTTTATGTATAATTTTAGATTGTTAAAGAGAGAATGAAAGGAATTTTAACTACAAAACCTCAAGGGAAATATAGATTGAAAAAAATGAATTAGTTTCGGGATAACACTTGACAGTTTTCAGTATATATTAATACTTTAGACTTCAGACTGTAAACTTCAAACTACTGGCTTTTCTTAGAAAGTTTCTTTCCTTTAATGTGTTTTGGAATTAATTTATCAATAAAACCTAGAAGATCATCAGATGATACATAACCATACTCATAGTAAAGTAAACCTCTGATCGCCTCAAACCTCTTCTCATAATCCACTATTAATTTTAATAGTTCTTCTTTCTTAAGAATGGAGTAATCAGGGGCATCCATGAAATCATTATTGTTTTAATAGTATATAATTTTTTGGATTACTCAATTAACCCATATCCAATAAGTCTCCACCTATTGGCAACCATCCTAGAAATAGTAACGCGAGCGCCAGAAGGGGCACATACTGGTAGCTTTAGTTTACAAACAAGTCTATCCTTAGAAAGTTCAATAATTTGCCCTACAGTTGCTGAAGTGTTAACATTAAGCATTAACCATTCCATCTGCTTCAGTGGTTCAACAACCAACTTGTCTTTAGCACCAACAACTCTTTTTAGTAAATGAGGTACAAGGGTTAGATTATAGTGGATTGGAGGTAACTTTCCAGGGAGTCCAGCAACTGAACCTGCTAATTTATCACTTGCAACAAGACTTGGATCAAGGTTAGTTGCAAGACCAAGTGAGCCACCAGGCGCAATGTCTTTAACATCTTCCCCGCCTGCCCTAATGCTTTTAATCTTTGTTTGAATAGGTTTAAATGTTACTCTTCCTTCTTTTTCAATCTTTCTTCCAGGGGCAATTTCAATTAACTCTCCTACTTTTAACTTCCCTGTAATTAATCCTCCACCTAAAACTCCTCCAATAAGTTTTGTTGGGTTTGTGCCAGGTTTATTAATATCAAAAGAACGAGCTACTAAAAACTCAAAATCCTTTTTTGGATCTCTTTTTGGAGTAGGGATTGTTTTTTCAATAGCTTCAATTAAGTAACCAATATTGATTCCAAATTGGGCTGAAATAGGAATTATTGGTGCATCTTCAAAATGAGATAACTCAAGTAATTTTTTTATTTGATTATAGTTTTCAAGTGCTTTTTCTTCAGAAACTAAGTCTATTTTATTTTGCACAACAACGATATTTTTTACACCAATTATTTTTAGTGCCATTAAATGTTCCCTTGTTTGAGGTTGTGGGCATTTTTCACTAGCTGCAACAAGCAATATTGCGCCATCAATAATTGTTGCACCTGAAAGCATTGTTGCCATTAAACTCTCGTGGCCAGGAGCGTCTACAAAAGAAACTTTTCTTAGAACTTTTGTTTTTGATTTACACTTTAAACATTTTTCTTTAACAGTATAAGCATCAGTTCCCTTACATTTAGGACACTTTCTAAGAATTGTATCAGCATAACCAAGTCTTATTGTAATTCCACGTTTAAGCTCTTCAGAATGGGTATCAGTCCACTTTCCAGAAAGTCTTTCAGTAAGAGTTGTTTTACCATGATCCACATGTCCAAATAGACCGATTGTGGCTTCAGGTAAAATAATTTCTTTCACTCTTTTGCTCCCTCTACTTCTTCTGCTGGAGCTAAGTCTGCTTTACCTTGTTTTAAGACTTTAAGATTTATTTGGGAAGTTTTTAAGTGGATAGTGTTGCCTGCAACAGTCTTTTTTATTCTAATTCCCTTATCTAAATTTTTAATTCCAATACTGTTTGGTGCAAGAATCCTCTTTCGAGTTGGTCCCATTGCATCTCTTCTCATTGGAAAACCGCAAAAGTCACTTCCTCCTGTTATTTCAAATTCATAGCCAGTTAAACTAAACTCTTCGCCTTTAACTTTATCACCAATTTTCTTACCCAAGAATGGTTTTGCCTCTGCATCTTTTACAACACGTTGATATGATTTTCCATCCTTTGGATTTCCTATAACTAATTTGAATTCAGCCATTATGATTCACCCTCTCTCTTGAAGTTTGTTAATCATTTAAAAATGTTCCTGTAATTTAAACATCTAAATTCTTAACTTCTTTAGCATTTTCCATAATGAACTCTCGCCTTGGTTCTACTTGGTCTCCCATAAGCACAGTGAAAAGCTCATCAGCTGCCATTGCATCTTCAATTGTTATTTGATTCATGGTTCTTTCAAGTGGATCCATTGTTGTATTCCACAGTTGGTCAGGATTCATTTCACCAAGACCTTTGTAACGTTGAATATCAACTTTGTCTTTGCCAAGTTCATTTAACAAAGCTGAAAGTTCATCATCTGAAAATAACCAATGGGATTTTCTATTTTTTGTAACTTTGTAAAGTGGGGGTTGAGCAATATAGACATTGCCATGTTTAACAAGAGGCAACATATATCTAAAGAAAAATGTTAGTAAAAGTGTCCTAATATGTGCACCATCCACATCTGCATCAGTCATTATTACAATCTTTTTATACCTTAATTTTTCTTCATTAAACTCGTCACCAAATCCACTTCCAATTGCAGTAATCATTGCAAGAATCTCTGTATTAGCTAAAATTTTGTCAATTCTTGCTTTCTCAACATTTAAGACTTTTCCTCTAAGTGGTAAAATAGCTTGAAATTCTCTATTCCTGCCTTGTTTTGCTGAGCCCCCTGCACTATCTCCCTCTACAATAAAAAGCTCACAGAGCTCAGGATCCCTGTTTGAGCAGTCTGCTAGTTTTCCAGGTAATGAAGATCCTTCGAGAGAATTTTTCCTTCTTGCTAATTCTCTTGCTTTTTTAGCAGCTTCCCTAGCCTGGGAAGCATTAATCATTTTTTCAATAATTAACTTAGCATCTTTAGGATTTTCCTCTAAAAATCTTGTAAGTTCTGCATAAATTACTGAGTCAACAATCCCTTTTACTTCACTGTTACCTAATTTCCCTTTTGTTTGACCTTCAAATTGAGGATTTGGGATTTTAATTGAAAGAATTGCAGTCATTCCTTCTTTGACATCATCTTGAGTTAGTTTGTTAGAACATAATTTGTTCTTTGTTGTATAAGTGTTAATTGTTCTAGTAAGAGCAGACCTCATACCATACACATGAGTGCCGCCATCAATTGTGTTAATATTATTTACAAATGAGTAAAGTTTTTCAAGGTAAGCATCAGTGTATTGAATAGCAAATTCAACAACTGTATTATCTTTTTTCTTTTCAAAGTAAAAAGCTTCTTGGACAACATTAGATCCCCTGTTTAAGTATTCAACAAAGCTTTTAATACCCCCTTCAAATACATAATTAACTTTTTTGTCATCTCTTTTATCTATTAGCTCAATTTCAATTCCTTTGTTTAAGTAAGCAAGTTCTCTTATTCTATTATCTAGAATTGAGAATTTCCATTCATCTGTCTCAAAAATTTCATTATTTGGGAAAAATCTTATTGTCGTTCCAGTAGTGTTGGCAGAGCCAATATCCTTTAATGCTTCAACTGGCACACCATGTTGATATTTTTGATAATACTCCTTGCCATCTCTTTTTACAGTTACTTCAAGCCATGCAGATAAAGCATTAACTACTGATACACCGACTCCGTGAAGTCCTCCTGAAACTTTGTAAATATTGTTATCAAACTTGCCCCCTGCATGAAGTTTAGTCATAACCAGTTCAACTGCTGATTTTTTGAATTTTTTATGGATTGCAACAGGAATTCCTCTTCCATTATCTGTAATAGATAAGGACTTATCCTTGTGAATTACTGCAGTAATCTTTGTGCATGCACCAACCATTGCTTCATCAATAGAATTATCAATAACTTCTAAAAATAAATGATGTAGGCCACGTACATCAGTACTTCCAATATACATTGCTGGTCTTTTTCTAACTGCTTCTAAACCTTCTAATACTTTAATTTGATCTGCATCGTATGTATCTACCATTTAATTCTTTCCTCTATTTTTGATTAAAATCTTTAATTAAAATTGGGCTAGATTTAGGACCCTTTTCTACACATAAAATGTATATTTATTTCTTTATATAACTTTCGGTATTTTCTCGACGGAAGAGATATTGATTTAGAAAGGTTTAAAAAGGGAGAAAATCTTGGAATAATATGAAGTTAAAAGGAGTGATATTCTTATTAATATCTTCAATTGCTTATTCTGGGTTTTTAATTTTTAATAAATTAGCATTAAACGGAGGTTTTGAGCCTTTTTCTTTTGCATTTATGATGGTTACACTCTTACTTATTTTCTCAATTCCATTTTACTGGAAAGATCGAAAAAAATTCAAAGAAATGACTAAACAAGAATGGCTTTATGTTGCCTTAATCGGCGTAATTGCATCAGGGATAGTTCACCTTATGTTTATTTTTGGCCAAAAATATACAAATGCCACAAATGCAGGATTTATTTCAACCTTATCAGCCCCATTTACTGCAATTTTTGCAATATTTATGATTAAAGAAAGACTTTCAATAAAACGGTGGTTCTTGGGACTAGTTGGTCTTTTAGGAATTATTGTATTAGCTTCAAATTTACAATTTACAAGTTTAACTTTGGGAGATTGGTTAATAATCTTGGCAATGGTATTTGTGGGTTTTACAAATGTCTTAGCAAAAATGGCAACTAAACGCTTGTCAGGCCTTTTTATTAATGCGCTAAGAAATCTCTTTGGATTTGTATTTATATTTTTAATAGCCATATTTATGGGCAAGGTCCATAGTGTATCTGTTGCCCCAGTTTATTGGTTTTATCTTGCAATGAGCGCGATATTAACTTACACTTTCTTGGCTTTCTTTTACTGGGGAATTGAACATACTTCTCCAACCATTGCAACAGTGATTTGCTTAAGTATAGCAGTTTTTACTAGTATTTTCGCAATTGCCTTTTTGGGAGAATCATTAACCATTATTCAATGGATTGGGGGGAGTATTGGGATATTGGCAATTATTGGGTTTGTAATAATTAAATAATCATTTTTTTAGAAATCTCTTAAAACTAATTTCGCCATCTTTAAACTTAATATCTACTTCTTCTCCGTTTAGTAGGCCAGTTTTATGAAGAATTAAGTCAGGCACTACAATACTGCTTCCCCTCAAGGTAAGGTTGGTGATGATGCTGTGGATTTCTTTGCCTTCTTTACTATTTAGACCAAGTTCTTCAAAAAGTTTATTTGAGCCATTTTCGCTGGATTCGGCGTGCAAAGAAGCGGTTTTTTTATAAAGAAACTCTGCTATTTTTTCAGCTACATTAATCTTTGTTGCTTTGGTAATCCCTTGAAGGCCTGGAGAAATATTAGCTTCAATTACAAGCGGACCTTTGGGGCCAACAAGAAGGTCAATTGCACATATATCTGCCTTTAATACCTGGGCAGTACGAACACATAATGCTTGAGTTTTTTCGTCAAGTAAAATTTTTTCACCAATCCCTCCTGCGTGAATGTTTGATCTTACTTCTTCTGATCCTGCTTTTCTCACCATTGCTGCTATAACTTTATTCCCAAGAACTATTGCTCTAACATCTTCTCCTCCTGTGTCAATGTATTCTTGGATAATAAAAGGTTGCTTTAGTGAATCTAATGCGTCAAGGATTGTATTAGCTGAAGTAAATGAATCTGCAAACATGACTCCTCTCCCTTGGGTTCCTTTTGGGAACTTTAAAATTATTGGGTAATTCAAAGTTTTTAGAAGCTTTTTTGCGGCGTCTCTTGATGCTGCAAAGTAAGTTGCAGGCATAGGAATATTATTTTCTTGAAGAATTAAATGGGTACTTAATTTATCATGAATTGTTGCAAAACTTGATGGGTGAAATGGGATGTATGAATCTTTATATAAAAATCTTGAAATAGTTTCAAGTACTTGCACATATCTAAATGAACCTTTTAAAAATATACAGTCATACTGAGGGATTGGTTTTCCTTCATAAAGAATTAATGGGCTTTTTGAATCTAAACGTACCTCAACATGAGCTAAATTTAGATTATCAACAACTTTAAAATATTTAGTCATCTCTTCGATTGTCCAAAGAGAACTTGTACTTCCAAGTGAGACTACTGCTGCTCTTAAATTGCTTTTTGGAGGTTCTCTATTCACAAATTGTTCGGGTTTTTTTGTAGGGTCTACAATAAACCCTTGAGATTGAATAATATCTTTTCCAATTAACATAGGATATTTCAAATTGTGTCGATCTTTTATATTCGCTTCAATTTCAAATGCCATGCTTCTAAGAATTATTTCGCATCTAATAACTGGCCTTACAGAGGAACCGTGTGAAGATTTTACTTTGTGAGTGTCAACTATTGGGCCTAAGCCTAAGTCCATTGCCAAAGTTTCGTCTATTGAAGAATTATCTGCACCAGTATCAACTTTTGCAAGCACTTCCCTGATGCTTCCATCCTTAGTCTTAAGCCCGACTTTTTCAATAAGTCCTAAGGATTCATTTCTTTTCTTTACCATTTGAATTGTTAAGGTTTGAAGACAAACTGTTCTAATCCCTGTGCCTCATTTATGATTTATTCAGAGATCAACTGTTCGTAACCTCTGCCCATATCTTTTGGGTCCAGAGACAAACTCATTATCATTCGAAGTCTCTGTACCCATTCGTTTTACTCATGGGTCCAGAGGGGCTCGAACCCACGACCTTTCGGTTTCTTCTGGAATATTAAGAGCCGAACGCTCTACCACTAAGCTATGGACCCGCAAAGTTAGGCAATATTTTAACCCAGTTATAAAGTTTTTGCCTAAATTAAGTGCAATTTTGATGCAACCTTGTCAATTTCCTCGTCAGAGGCAGGTCCAATGCCTAGGCAAGTTATTGTTGGTTTTGAAAAAAATGTTCTCCCTGCATCTTTTATCAATGCGTGAGGCAATTTTTTTGAGATTTTTATGTACTCTTTTAACTCTTCAAGATCATTAACTTTTAAGACAACTTTCTTAGCACCCCCCATTCTCCACCCTTCTAATACCGAAGGTTTTGCATCAAGGGCAGCTTCTAAAGATGCGTGAGCCACTTGCCCTGCAAGTTTCCCTTTTGGCATTTTAAGGTCAATTCTAACAAGGATTGCTTGTTTCATTAAGCCTCAAAAATAAGCGGATGTATAAAAATGTTTTCAAAAAATATTTATAATGCAAGTTTCAGAATTGTTATATGCAAGTTTCAAGAGCTACAGAGTCAGATTTAAAACAAGTACAAGCAATTTCTAATGATTCTTTAAAAAGCCCACATTCAATAGAGTATTTTAGGAAAAGACTTAGTGATTTTTTCTATTGTTTGCGTGATGGAGACATAGTCTATGGATTTATAATTGTAAAAAACAATAATATAGACTTGTTAGCTGTTGATAAATCAGAAAGGGGCAAAGGTTACGGAAAAGTAATAGTTGAGATGGTTGCAGATGAATTTGAAAATTTAACATTAAAAGTAAGAGAATCAAATGTTCCTGCAAGAAAATTATACAAAAGGGCAGGATTCTTGGAAGTTGGGTTTTCAGAAAAAAAATACAAAAATGGAGAGCGTGGCGTAATTTATAAAAAAGAAAAAAATAAATAGGCTAAGGAAATTTAATTCTAGATGGATAGAAGTTTCTTAAAAGGCTTTACTGTGTACAGAAATGGTACTGATCCAGTTTTTGTTGCGCCACATTGTGGGCCTTCTTTTGAAACTCCAACAATTAGAGATGATAATTCTGATACTGTTGCAAGTAAATGCTGGTTAAAGACAGGTGGAACTTTAGTTTTTTCTAACATGACTAGAAAAAGGATTTGGGGAATTGATTTAAATCGTGATCCTCCGAGCAAGGAACTTGCATTAAAGATGTATCCAGAATTTATGGCAGATAAAAACAGAGAAAAATTAAAGAGATTTCGAAGTAAATATGCATTTGTTGCAAGAAACTCCGCAGATTATTTAGAACGATTAAAGATTTACGAAACATTTTGGGGGACAGTTGGTAACTTGGGATCAGTAATAATCTTGGTTCATAGGAAATTCGCAAGATTAAAAAATTATCCTAGTTTAATGGATATTATCACTTTTGAAGGAAAAGGTGTTGATATGGAAACAATTAAGGGAATTGTTGAACAGATAAATAAGAAATACGGTAAAAAATTTAAAAGTGTTGCTAATGATTACAAAAAATACGTGATGCTTGAATCAAGAAGAATTGTTGATAGGATAACAAGGATTTATAATGAGTTTTCTCTTGGGAAGATGGATGCAGAGTACAGAATGTTTATTGAACAAGATCTTAATGCTATAAAGAGATTTGCAGAAAAGTCTGCTCAAGAAGAATTAACAAATAATTTTAATAAAAAAACTTTTTTGGCTGCCGCAAAAAGTGCTTTAAAAGCGAAAGTAACTCCGGAAATAACTCTGGAGAATTTCTTTAAGGGCAGAAAAGCATTGTCAGTTAAACAAAAATTTTTCAACAAGCAATTTTTAATAATTGAAGCTGAAGTAAATGCATTTTTTGGGTATTGGCACCCTGGGCTTGCAGCAGATATAATTGTTGATATTGTAACAATGTTAAGAGGGGCCAAACTGTATAAGAACTTAGGCATTAAACAGACAAGAATGGAAGATTTTCTTTAGAATAATTCTTTTAATTCTTCTTTTAAGTTTATTTTAGATTCTTTAGAGGTTACAACTCCTTTTTCTTGAAGTCTTTTTATGACTCTGTGAACCTTAACTCTTGTAAGGCCGGTTGATTTTGCAATTTTTGCTTGAGTTAAGTCTTCTTTAAGCAGTAACTTAACAATTTTTCTTTCGTCACTTGGCAAAAATTGGAGGGTTAACTCAGCATTTTTTACAGTTTGTTTTTTTTCTTCAATAAATTTGGTTGATAAAATATAGTAAACTATTGTACCTATAAAAAATCCTAAAGAAGCAAGTAAGATTCCTATGACTGGAATGGGGATTGGAGAGTTACAAGTTGCTCCATGATCAATGTGATCACTAATATAAAAAACACTAAATGCAACGATAAAAAGAAATAATGCTAGAACAGATGTAATTAGCAAAACATTTCGAAATATATTTGAGCTCTCGTCAGAGCGTTTCATTTTTTGAAACATAGCTTTATATATTGTTTCACTTTCTGTTTATATATTTTTGGTGGTTTATCATGAAAAAATTATGGATATTGGGATTATTGCTTTTATTAATGGTTGTGCCAGTATTGGCTGAGGAATCAATTACTCTTAGTTTATTTTATGGGGACGGTTGCCCCCATTGTGCAGCTGAAAAGGTTTTTTTAGATAAGCTAGTTGACTCTGGCAAATATCCAAATTTAGAAATTGAATACTTTGAAATATATAATGATGCAGAGAATCGAGAGCTTTTTGCACAAAGGGCAAATCAATCAAGTGTTAAGGTTCAAGGAGTTCCAACTACTTTTATTAAAGATGAAGTAATTGTGGGATATCACACAGATGAGTCCACTGGGCAAAAGATAGTAAATGCAATTGAAGCATGCATTGCAGAAGAGTGTGAAGAAGCAATTCCTGATGATGATACTTGTATTGCAGATGTTCCAATATTTGGAGAGGTTAATCTTTGTACAGCATCTCTTCCAGCACTAACAATAACACTTGGTGCATTTGATGGATTTAATCCATGCGCTTTTTTTGTATTATTATTTTTATTAAGCATTTTAATCCACGCAAAATCTAGATCAAGAATGTTAATTGTGGGTATCACATTTGTCATATTTTCTGGGCTTATTTATTTTATGTTTATGGCTGCGTGGTTTCATTTCTTTTTAATAGCAGGGAATAAATGGTTAATAACTGCAATTGCAGGTTTAGTATCTGTTATTATTGCATTAGTTAATATTAAGGATTTTTTCTTTTTTAAAAAAGGAATTTCATTAACTCTAAGCGATAAATCAAAGAAAAAATTATTCTCAAGAATGCGTGGAGTTATTGCTTCTCCTTCTTTAGGGAAGATGATTCTTGCAGCAGTAGCCCTGGCAATATTTGCTAATCTTTACGAGTTACTATGTACTGTCGGTCTTCCAATGGTATTTACCAGGGCATTAACTTTAAGGGAATTACCCCAAATATCTTATTATTTATATTTAGTATTATACAACGTAGTTTATGTAATACCTTTATTTGTGATTGTTATGTTTTTTACAGTCACACTTGGAGCCAAGAAACTTTCAATTGAACAAGGTCAAACACTAAAATTGATGTCTGGCTTAATGATGCTTGGGCTTGGAAGTGTTTTATTATTCAACCCAGAATTACTAAACAATTTCTTTATTGCAATAGAATTAATTGTTGGAGCAATTGGTTTAGCAATAATCGTTGCAATAATTAAGAAAGGGATTGGGAGGCAGAAAAAATGAATGAATTAATGCCATCAGATAGGTTATACAATACCAATTATTCTTGGATTAAGATAAGTGAGGGTATTGCAGTAATTGGAGTAACTAAAGTATTTGTAACTTCTGTCAAGGAATTTGTATTTATTGATCTTCCAAAGTTAGGAGAAATAAAGAAAGGAGATACTTATGTTTCTCTTGAGTCAGTTAAATGGTCAGGCCATCTTGGATCCCCATTAACCGGAGAAATAATTGAAGTTAATGATCCTCTTTTTGATGATCCAGAAAAACTTAATGCAGATCCTTATGTTAACTGGATTATGAAATTAAAACTTTCAAATTCAGAAGAAACAAAAGAGCTTTTTGATGCAGATACTGCAATAGCTAAAAGCACATGTCAAGTTCACTAAAACTTCCAAATTGGATAGAAGTTAAGGATTTTAATAGGGTAGATTATGCAAAAACTCTTGAAAAATTATATGGGGTAAATACTGTTTGTATGAGTGCAAATTGCCCTAATCGCTATGAATGTTTTGCTAGTGGTACTGCAACTTTTATGATTTTGGGGAATATTTGTACAAGGAATTGTAAATATTGTGCTATTAATTCAGGAGTGCCTGAACCTATTGATTTAGATGAACCAAAGAAGATTGCAAAAATATCTAAAAATTTAAATTTAAATTATGTTGTAATAACTTGCGTTTCTAGAGATGATTTAAAAGATGGAGGGGCAAGAGTCTTTGTTAAAACTATTAGAGAGATTAGAAAGTTACTTCCTTGCAAAATTGAACTTTTAATTTCAGACCTTAATGGAAACCCAGATGCACTAAATAAAATCTTAAAAGAGAAACCAGATGTTCTTAACCATAATATTGAAGTTGTTAAGGCATTATTTCCTATTTTGCGTCCTGAGGGAGATTATTTGCGTTCTTTAGAACTTTTAAAAAAATCAGAAAAACTTGTAACAAAATCTGGATTGATGGTGGGTTTTGGAGAAACAATGGAAGAGATTATGGAGACTCTACAAGATCTAGCAAAAGTAAATGTAGATATTTTAACAATTGGCCAATATCTTCAGCCAAGTAAAAATCATTCACCTGTAAAAAAATATTACACTCCAGAAGAATTTAAGGTTTTAGAAAAAAAAGCAAAAGTCTTAGGCTTCAAAAAAGTTTTTGCAGGCCCATTAGTTAGATCTTCATATCACGCAAAAGAGGTTGCAAAATGAGATTTTTACCAGTAATTAAAACAAATGGCGCAAAGCAAATGGCAATAGATGAAGCAATGCTAGAAGCAAGAGCTAAGGGACTTATTCCGAATACATTAAGATTTTTCACCTGGAAACCAAGCTGTGTTACAATTGGTTATTTCCAATCAGCTAAAAGGGAAGTTGACTTTGAAAAAGCAAAAGAATTGGGGGTAGATGTTGTAAGAAGATACACTGGAGGCGGAGCAGTGTTTCATGATGCAGAATTAACATACTCTTTGGTAATGGGGGAAGATGAACTGCCAAAAGATATAGTAAAATCTTACGAAATAATCTGCTCTTTTATTGTTAAGGGCCTTGAAAAGTTAGGGATTAAAGGCACATTTCATCCAATCAATGATATAATTGTAAATGGCAGGAAAATCTCAGGCAATGCCCAAACAAGAAAGAAAGGAGTTTTGCTGCAACATGGCACTATCCTTCTAGATATTGATGTTGATAAGATGTTCTCTCTTCTATTAGTTCCTGATGAAAAATTAAAGGATAAAATGATTAAAGTAGTAAAGGATCGTGTGACATGTTTAAACCAAGAAGCAAGAGAAAAAGTTCCTTTTGATGCCCTTATTGAAAGCTTCAAAGAGGGATTTGAAGAAACATTTAATACAGCACTAGAACCAGGTAATTTAACTGAATTTGAAATAATGGAAGCTGAAAGGCTCGCCAAAGAAAAATATGGTTCAGAGGAGTACTTACAATGCAGATAGATTATAAAGCACAAAAACTGTTAAGATTAGATGTAGAAATAATTGATAATATAATAAAAACTATAAAAATCACTGGAGACTTCTTTATTCATCCCGAGGACAAAATAGAAGATATTGAGAATTTATTAAAAGATTTAAGCGTTGATCAAGTGGCAAGTAAACTAAAAGAATTTATTAAAAAAAATAATGTCCAAGTAATAGGCTTTACGCCTGATGATTTGCAAATAGCTATCACACAAAACATTATAAAGAATTGATATAAGCTTAATCTACATGAAATTAATCAAAGCTCCGTTCTCAGGAGGCTCTCTTGGAAAGAACCTTGGCTGCGAAAAAGCTCCAGATGCCATCCTTGCAGAGTTAAAATCAAGTGATCACACAATCAACTTAAATTTAGATAATTCTAATATTGAATCTTCATTCCAGGCAATACAAGAAACAATTGCAAGCCTTGACGAAAAATTTATCCTTGTTGGTGGAGACCACAGCATTACTTACCCTTCTTTCTTAGGCTTTTTAAAAAATAATCCCAGGGCAGGATTATTGGTTTTAGATGCCCATGCAGACTCAGTAAACAATTTTGATCCCCCCACTCATGAGGATTTTATTAAAACTCTAATTGAAAGGGGAGTGCCACCAGAGAATATTGTTTTAGTAGGGATTCGAGGGATGCACAAGATTGAAGCAGATTATCTAAAAAGAAAAAACGTGCAAATTTTTCACATGACAAATTGCCACGAGGTAGGTATAACTAATCTTACTACTGCAATAATGGAATTTTGCTCAAAATACCCAAGTTTATATTTATCAATTGATATTGATGTTGCAGATCCCGCATTTGCCCCAGGTACAGGCTATTTAGAACCCGGAGGGCTCTCAAGCAGAGAACTTTTACAGATGGTTCAAAGGATTGGGATGATGAGAAAATTAAGAGGTGCCGACCTTGTCGAAGTCAACCCAGATAAGGATATTAATGAAATGACAATTAAGCTCGCAGCGAGAATTGTCCATGAATTAAACAAAACCTTTAAAAAGGAGTAACTAATTCTGAAAAAGTAAGTATGGGAAGAATAAAAACAACTCCGGTTAAAAGAGCAACAATCGCCCTATTTAAGGAGCATGGTGATATATTCACAAGCGACTTCAAAGAAAATAAAGCTAAGGTTAGTGAGCATTTGCAGATACGTTCTAAAAAAATTAGAAACGTTATAGCAGGGTATGTTACTCGACTTAAGAACCGCGGAAATACTGAGTAATTGGAGGTAAGTGAGATGACAGATAACGATAATTCTATTTTTGTAGGGAATAAACCCTTTATGAATTATGTGACAGCAGTGGTTATGCAATTTACAACAAAAAATGCTAAAACAGTGATTGTGAAAGCAAGAGGCAAATTTATTGCTAAAGCAGTAGACATTTCAGAAGTAGCATCAAAAAGATTTCTTGACAACTTAGCTGCAAGCAAAGTCAAGATTGACTCAGAGGAATTCAAAAACGACGAAGGAAAAGACATCCGCGTCAGCTCAATTGAAATAACTCTAACAAAGAAAAAGTAAATTTTTTTCTTCTTTTAACAGTAAGGTTTTAAAGCAAACGGAAAGATCCGTTTGATCGATCTTGGCGGGATGCGGTCTGCGACCTTACCCACCTAACAAAACCTTTAAAAACTAATTCTCAAGACTTAATAGTCTGGAGTCAGGAGTATGGGGTCTGGAGAAATATATACTCCAAACTGCAGACTGCGTACTGCAGACTGACAAGCACCCGTAGCATAGTCTGGATAATGCGACACCCATCCAAATCTTTTAGAAAAAGATTTGATAGAAAATGATGGGATGCGGTCTGCGACCTTACCCACCTAACAAAACCTTTAAAAACTAATTCTCAAGACTCCAAACTGCAGACTCCAAACTGCAGACTGACAAGCACCCGTAGCATAGTCTGGATAATGCGACAGCCTCCTATTAAAAACCAAGGTTTTTAATCCGACAAAACCTTCGGTTTAGAAGTAAGCTGTAGATCCGGAGTTCGAATCTCCGCGGGTGCGTTTCAGCTCACGCGGGCCTGGAACATAGTGACTTCGTCCGCGGGTGCGTTTCAGCTCACGCGGGCCTGGAACATAGTGACTTCGTCCGCGGGTGCGTTTCAGCTCACGCGGGCCTGGAACATAGTGACTTCGTCCGCGGGTGCGTTTCTTAAGTCGTAACCTTTTTATACTGCACTCATTTTTACAAGTATATAATGTTAGCAAAGTTAAAAAAAATATTTCAGGTGATTCTAGGCCTCGGTATTGGGGCTCTTTGTTTTTATTTTATTATTGGATATGCGGGTTTATCTGATATCTTTCAAAAGTTTGCTGGAATGGCAATTGGATGGATTGGACTTTTCTTTTTTATATCAATATGTATTGATTTAACCTTGGCCTTAAGATGGTGGGTAATTTTAAAGTATCACGGACATTATGTGCCTTATCCAATAATGCTTGCTTATAGGATGATGGGTTATGCAGTTTCTTATATCACTCCTAGCGCTAGAGTTGGTGGAGAAGCAGTTAGAGCTTTAATGTTAAAGCGTCATGGCATCTCAAGTGCAGATGCTTTTTCTTCAGTAATCCTTGATAAGGCATTAGAATTAACAGCTTACATATTTTTTGGGGCTATTGGCGCTGTAATGGTTTTATTAACATTTAAAGTTCCTAAATTAACATATGTTTTAATGGTTGTTGCATTTGCCTTAACTGTATATTTAGAGTATAAATTTTTCTCAAAACTAAAATCTCCTGATAAGCTTTTTTTAGGGATTGGGAAAAAATGGAGATTATTAAAGTACAATTGGGGAAAGAAACTGTTTGCAAAGCTTGATGAGATTGAGGAAAGTATGTCAGCTTTTTTAAATTACTCAATGAAGGGCTTTTTAATTGCAATTTTAATGTCTGGATTTCTATGGCTTTTAATGTTTGCAGAGTATTGGGTAATAATGCAAATGCTCGGACATCCAACTTCACTGGTCCACATCTTTTTAATAGGAGTTTTTTTAGGAATATCTTTAATGATCCCGGTTCCAGCAGCATTAGGAGTTATGGAAGGCGGGCAAGGGTCTTTATTTAAGATGCTTGGAAAAGAAGCATCTTTGGGAGTTGCTTTTAGTTTAATGATTAGGGCAAGAGACCTTGTGAGATTATTTGTAGGATTTTGGTTTTTATCACATTACGGAGTGAGTTTCCTTGGTAAGAAAAAAAACAATGGCACTTCTCGAGATAAAACTTGAGAGATTAAAAATTGAAAGAGAAAAAGCAGTTTTAGTGTTAAATAAAGCTTTGTTAATTTACTTTTTTTTCTTAACTGTAGCAATATTGGGATTTATAAACGGCTTAATCAAGGTAAAATATTTAAACATTTTAGTGATTATGGGATTTATTGTTTTATTTGTTGGAACAGTGCCCTACATAAAAACCTCAAGAAAAGAGGAAAAGGAGCTTGACAGGCTTGAGCAAGAGTTAAAATGAGAAATCAAGGAATGTCTCCATTAATTGCAACAGTAGTTTTAATTGCATTTGCAGTGGCATTAGGTGCAGTTGTTATGAATATTGGAGCAAATCTTGTTGAAAATGAGATGAATGAATCTGCGAAGTGCCACGCATTAAACTATCAGGTGAGAACTCAAATTGGAAAAGATTTTGCTGTTTGTTTTTCTGATACTTATATTAAATTTGATGTTGAATCAATCAAAGGGAAAATAGATGGTTTGAAATTTGCAGCGTTTGGAGTGGATTCGATTTATAGAAATGCAAATGTATTGCCTGATAGACTTGTACCAGGAGAACCCTTAAGAATCCAAATACCTTTTGATATAGATCAATATGGGGATATCTTAGAGGTTCAATTATTCCCTATTCTTGGGCAAGACCAACATGCTTATCTTTGTGAAATCCCAATGACTGTTGGTAACGTTGGGAGATGTTAAGCAAAAGTTTATATAATCCTTTTTCTATTTTTTTTCAATGGAACTAGAACTTTTTCTAGAAAAGTCAGTAGAACAAAATGCTTCTATATATTTTGAAAAAGCCAAAAAAGCCAAATCAAAATTAGAGGGGGCTAAAGAGGCATTGGAAAACTCCAAGATAAAACTTGAGAAATTAAAGAAAAACGCAATTATTGCAAAAGAAAAGCTAGAAAAAGTTGTAAGAAAAAAAGAATGGTTTGAAAAATTTAGGTGGTTTTATTCAAGCACAGGCAAATTAATTTTGTTAGGAAGAGATGCTACTACAAATGAAATATTAATTAAAAAACATCTTGAAAAAACTGATTTAGTGTTTCATATTGATGTAATGAAGGGGCCTTTTTGTATCTTAAAAGGAGATGATGAACCAACAATTGAAGAAGCAGCAAATGCCACTGGGGCATTCTCTGAGGCTTGGAAAAGAGGTCTTGCTGAAGTGGAAGTCTTCAAAGTTAACCCAGATCAGGTGAATAAACAAGCCCAATCAGGAGAGTATCTATCAAAGGGTATGTTTATGATTTATGGGAAAAAAGAATTCAAAAAAGCGAAAATTGAACTTGCATTAGGTATTTACAAGGGCGCTGTTATGTGTGGACCACCAGATGCAATTGAAAAAAATTGTGATAAAATCGTAAAAATATTTCCTGGTAAAGAAAAAGCATCAAAATTAGCAAAGATGATTCAACATAAATTAGGCGGCGGGGAATTAGATGATATTATTAGGGTATTACCTGCTGGCGGAAGTTCTCTTTAATAAAAACATAATCTTTTTATAGGAGAGAACTAGAATTGATTAAAAAGAGGGAAAATGGATATTTTTACAGAGATTGGTATTTTAATAATAGTAGCTTCTATACTTGCTTTCTTATTTAAGTTAATGCGCCAACCCATAATTCCCGCATATGTTTTAGCAGGAATAATAATAACTCCCCTTGCAGGATTGTTTGGAGTCCCTCTAAGTGTTAAAGCACTACAAACAATGGCTGAAATTGGCATTGCATTTTTACTTTTTATTGTAGGGATGGAGCTTGAATTAAATAAATTAAAATCAGTTGGGCTTGTTGCTTCATTAGGAGGTATTTGTGTATCCTTTTTGATGGTTATTACAATCTTTTTTGTTTCACAGATTTGGCTCGCCCCACAATCTGCATTTTTCTTAGGACTAATTTTTGCATTTTCTTCAACAATGGTTGTTGTAAAATTATTATCAGATAAAAGAGAACTAGGCACATTGCATGGGAGAATTGTTGTTGGTCGTTTGTTAATGGAGGATTTCTTAGCAATAATTGTGCTTGCTTTTCTAGTCCCAATAGAAGGAAGCGCAGTTGTCTTTTTAATCTCAGTATTTTTTAAGATTTTACTAATTTTCTTTGGGTCATTCTTATTTGCAAAATATATTTTACCTTATGTTTTCAAAAAAGCTGCATCTGATCAGAAAGTTTTATTTTTACTTGCATTAGGTCTTTGCTTTTTATTTTCAATAGTAATGGCAGAATTAAAGTTATCAATTGCAATTGGAGGATTTATTGCAGGAGTAATTTTAGCTAATACTCCTTACAATTTAGAGATAATTAGTCATACCAAACCTGTAAGAGACTTTTTTGCTACTCTTTTCTTTGTGGTATTAGGAATGCAAATTTCACTTTCTGTTTTAGGAGATATATTTGTTCCAATCATAATTTTACTATTTGTATTTTTAATTGTTAAACCCCTTTTAGGGTATACTGTTTGTAGGTTTTTTGGGTATACTAAATCTACTTCATTTTTATCTGCAATTTCCCTAACTCAAATTAGTGAGTTTGGACTAATAATTGCAACATTACTTTTTACTCAAGGCAGAATAACTGAAGAGATATTTGCAATAACAGTTGCTATTGCAGTTATTACAATTTCATTAACCTCATATTTAATCAAATATGATTATAAATTATACAGGTTTTTTTATCCAATCCTCACAAGAATTGATCCTTTTAGAAAAAGAGAAAAAGAAATGCATTACATGCCTGAAGAGGAGAAATATGATACCTTGCTTATTGGTTATAACCGTCTTGGATATCATATATTCAAAAAATTACAAAAGCTTGGAAAAAATATTTTAATTGTTGATTTTAACCCAGAGGTAATTCATCATTTAATGAAGAAAAAAGTTCCATGTCTTTACGGAGATATTGGAGACATTGAAATATTACAAAGGATTAATTTGAAGAGGATGGAATTAATAATCTCTACATCTCCTGATTTTTATGATAACCGCTTACTAATTAAGCAGGTTAATAAAGTCAATAAACATGCAGTGATGATTGTAACTTCCCAATCAGTAGAGTCTGCCTTAGATCTTTATGAAGCAGGAGCAGATTATGTTATTGTTCCTCACATGCTTGGAGGAGAATATTTATCAATTTTACTTGATGATTTTGATGCTGATTTAAGAAATTTAATTGATAAAAAACTTGAACATATTGAAGAACTTAGAAATACTAGGCATGTTCATCCAGATAGACATTTCAAGCGCCCTTTGCCAGAAAATATATAAAAACCGTAAATAAGGTTACTTAAGATGAATGAAACGCTTGGTAAAGATACCTTGAAGAGGAAAAAGAAACTTTTAGTTAAATATGGTTTTATTAAATCTGTACATCGTGGAAAATATACTGGAAAGACTCTTCGAGAGATGGATAAGCTCGTGGATGCAATGGAGAGCGCTGAAATAGATAAGATTTGTGACATTGAAATAGCTGAAATTGCAAATGGAAATTTCCAGCCAACAGGTTACCCTGGATCTCTTGTAAGAAACCATTTAGTTTATGAAACTACAAATGACCCAATTGAAGAGGTTTATTGGTTTGAGCGCTATATGCTTAAAACTGATTTTGGCTATACCAATTTTTATAAGATCACAGATGTTTTTGCAGCAACTGAGCATTCAAGTTTTTGGGGAGTATCTGAACAAAGGCTGGGGTTACAACAAGATAAGGCTTCTCAATACTTAAAAGGTATTAGTGAAATGATTAAGGCTATGTTTCAAATTGTTAGAGAATTAAGAATTATTGATGAAAGATTATCTTATTATGATGATATAAGTCAAGATAGAAAAGATGCCCCTGCTTCAGATTTTACATTAAAGGGAATTTATATTGATCAAGTTGAAGGAGGAGCAAAGAATCCTTCAAGCGTGTATGGTTTAGCAAGTACAGTTGGATTTTCACTTTTACCTGACATCTTCTTTAGGACATTGGTTAAAGATCCCAATGACATTGAAAGCCAAGTTGAAAAGATGCAATTTAATGAAAAAGTTAAAGAAGTTTTGAAAAGAAAATTAAAACAATATTTAGAGTGGAAAAAAAGAACTAAAGCAGAATTAAAACAAAGAAGAATATTTACTTTAAAATATTTAAGGCAGCATTATGTGACAATTAAACTTTATATTTCTTGGATTAAACCTTACTTAAGAAATGTAGAAAAGCTTCAGCAAGACAAAGAAAAGCTTGATTCAGTTGATATGGTCTCATTTTTTGAAGGTTCAATGGCAGAAGTTGAGTTTTTAGCAACAAAGAAAATGGGTGTAATGCATTCTTGTCTTCTTTTAAATTTTATTTTTATAACAAAACCTAGTATGAGTTACCAAGCAGAAGGCTATCAAAGAGGCCCAATGCATATGGGAAAAGCAGAAATTACTTTTAGGGCATATGTATGGGATGAACTACAGATTAATAATTTCTTAAAATTAACTGAAGAAGATTCTATGCAGATGCTAGCTTCAATTGACAAAACCTTAAATGAATCAATGGACGCTTTAGGTCAAGAACTCTTTAATTATCTTGATGCATCGGGAGAAGATATGGTTGGAAGAGAAGAAACTAAACCAGATTCAAAGGCAAAAATAGATATTAAAAGTTCATTTTTAGATTATCTAGATCCTTTTTTAGCTATTTTTAGGGGTGCCGCTGAAATGGGAAAATCTTTTGGAATTGGAGAAGTATTTTCAATGGGCGGTACAAAAGGCCAAGCAATCTCCGATAAAATGAAAAGGCACCAGTCAAAACTTAAAGCAACAAAAGACGTAAAGCTTTGGGTTTGGATGGCATATAAAAACTTCAAAAAAGCTCACAGGATGATAACATGGTAGATTATGGTGGAGAATATGGCAACTCTATGGATAGAAGTTATAATCCTATTGGTGCAGATGGTAACCCCAATACTGAAGCTGATTGGGCAAAAGTAGATATCACAACTATTGGTATGTCTACGCCCCCCATGAAAGATCAACTCCAATCTTTAAAGGCAAGAATATTTCAAGGAGTTAGGAAAGTGGAACTTGGTTTCTGGGGAAAAGGAAAAGGAAGCTTGAGCCAAGGAAGTACAACCCCTGAACAAATGGATAGTTGGCACAGACGAGATATTAAAGAGCTTGCAGATTTTAATAAGGTGGAATTATCTACTCATGTTACTCCTGCAGTTGGCAATCTTTCAGGATTAGCCCAGGGCGGATTTTCAGAAGAAGAACGTGAAAAAGCAATGTTTGAAATTAAAAGAACAGTTGATTTTGCAGCAGATACAACTCATGGTGGTGCAGTTGTTGTTCACTTAGGAGAGTATCCAAGAGCAATGAGTGAACAGGAAAATTGGAAAAAAGATGATAAGGGAGATTCAGTTTTTCAAATGTATCCTTCAGAATCGGAACATGCAAAACAATATGTTGTTGACTCTTTGACTGGAAAATTTATGGGAGAGATTTCAAAAGATCAAATAGTTTACGAACCAAAATGGATGACTGCAAAAGACTGGCAAAACGAACAAAAAGACATGGGGAATGGCTGGGAAATTGTGGGGAAGAAAGATAAAAATGGAGTTAAGATTAATCCAGATGATTGGGTAGATTTAGATGGAAATGTGATTAATAAATATGCAGATCCTAAAGAATTGTTTGATCGAAGAATTCCATTATGGAATGATACAGATGCAAACTTTAAAACTGAAAGAAGAGACTTTAAATTTTTTAAAAAAGAAGCTGATGATTGGAATAAAAATCATCCCGGAAAACCAAAAACAGCTGCTATGATCTTTTATGAAACTCAACTAGATAACCAGATTTTACAAAACAAGGGTCATTCAATGTTCTATGCCCATGCTTATGGGGATCAAAAAGATCAATTAAGAAAAGCTAAGAAAGCGTTAAAAGAGTATGAAAATTTGGAAGAATCAATTCCCGAAGATGAGCGCATGAGAATTGCAATTGATAAGAATTTCAGAGGATATGAAGTTGCACAATTATTTCCTAAAGAAAAACAGCTTCCCTCAGATGCATTAAAACATTTTATTACACAAACCAAAAGGCAGATGCAATTTGCACATGAATCATCTTCAGCAGGTGACGCAAAAGCAGCAGAACTTTTAGATATGAAATCAAGATTGCAAAGCCTTGAAAATTTTGCAACCCAAAAAACTGCAGATACAATTGCGCGTGCAGCTGAATATGCAATGGTTAAATCTAAAAAATTAGAAAAACCCTTATTTATCTCTCCTGAGAATATATTTGCAGAAACTTATGGGTCCCATCCCGAAGAATTAAAATCTATTATTTTGCAGTCAAGAGAAGCATTCTCAAAACATTTAGTTGATATGAAAAGAGTATCAAGCAAAAAAGAAGCTGATAAGTTAGCTGAAACCCACATTAAAGCAACATTTGATATTGGGCATGCCAATACTTGGAGAAAATACTTTAAGGGGACAGATGATGAATTTAAAAAATGGATGGGAAAGCAAGTTGACATGTTAAATAAAAACAAAATTGTTGGGCATGTTCATGTTTCTGATAACTTTGGATATGAAGATGAACATGTATCTCCTGGTAGGGGTACTACCCCAATTAGAGAAATGATTGATAAATTTGTAAAGGCCGGCCAAACTGATATTATTGTTGAAGCAGCTGAACAGGACATTGAAGCATTGACGGCTGGATGGGGGATGATTGGAAAACCAATATATGGTGTTGCAAATGGTGGCCTTGGATGGGGAGACATTGAAAGGTCATATTTTGGACAAGTAGCTCCCCCATATTTTTTATACGGTGATACTGCGCCATCTCCACAAGAATGGACGCTTTGGTCGGGTACTAAATTAGAATAAAGAGGTGTTAAGTATGGAATTTGATATTAAAAAAGAAAAGGCATCAGTCAAAGGAATGGTTAAGGAAGATGTTGATTTAGCGTTTTCTTTCTCAAAAGTTATGTTTAAAGAATTTGGAGATTTAGTCAAGGCAATTGTACTTTTTGGTTCTCATGCAAAAAGAGCAACAATGCCAGAGGAGATTGTAGAAAAGCCAGCTAAGACTAAACCAGGAGACATTGATTTATTAGTTATAATTGATGATGTTTCATTGCAATTAACACCTGACTTAGTAGAAACCTACAGGATAATCATCAAAAAATCCGTAGCTGATCTTTCTGTAAGATTACATATCACCTCTTTAAAACTAAGCTCATTTTGGGCATATATCAGGGCAGGAGATCCAGTTGGATTAAACATCTTAAGAGAAGGAGTAGCATTACTTGACACAGGATTTTTTGATCCATTAAAAGCGCTTTTAAGCAGAGGAATGATTAGGCCTTCTCCTGAATCTGTTTATACTTATTTTGCAAGGGCCCCTAAAACCTTAGCTAATTCAAAGTGGCATATAATGCAAGCAGTAGTTGATCTTTATTGGTCAGTTATTGATTCAGCACATGCAGTTTTAATGACCCTAGAAATTGTTCCACCATCTCCGGAACATGTTTCTCAAGTATTAAATGAGAAGATGGTGAAAGCTGGGCATATCCCAAGAAAGTATGTTGGAACTGTTGATAAATTCTATAAAATCTACAAACAGATTACAAGAAGAGAATTAAAAGAGATTAGTGGAAAAGATTTTGATGAATACTACAAAGAAGCAGAAGACTTCGTTAAGCATATGAAAAGCTATATTGAGTCTAAACGGATTCATTCAGGTTGATGCATGCTTCTAAATTAGCCGTATTTCCTGCAATTCTATACCTTGCAGTCTCCATCCAGGTTTGCGATGACTCTCTTGGGTCTTTCTTTAAATCAGAATTAGGGAGAGCAGCCGTTATTTCTGTTTGATAAACTGGATTGAGCATTAATTCTATTGAGTCTAAATATTGGTTAACCTCTTGTCTTAGATTATATTTTGGGCCAAACCCTTTCCCTAAAAGATCACAAAGTTCTCTATATACTGGCTTAAGAGATTGGATCTGTATTAAACTCACTTCATTAGAAAGTAGCTCATTAATCCTTTGATTTTTTGAATGGTTTTCAGATTTAATAGAAATATATAAACCAATAGCAGCTCCAACTGTCCCCAATGCCCCCATCCCTATCAAAATAATAGTTTTATCCATCTTATTAGATAATCAACCTTAATTTATAACACTTTTCCATAGAAACATTTAAATACTAATAAGTATTATTAACTAATAATATTTATTATTAAGGGGGGTAAATGGTAAAAAGGCAAACTATCCAGGCACTAAAGATAAAAGAATTTTTGCAGTCTGTAAAAACCCATCCTTCAGCAGAGTCAGTATATGAAGCTGTTAAACTTGCCCTTCCAACAATTACTCTTGCAACTGTTTATCGCAACTTAAACCAGATGGTAGAAGCCGGAGAGATAACTAAGCTTGAGATTAATAACGAATTTAGATTTGATGCCAATACAAAAACTCATACACATTGTGTTTGTAAAAGCTGCGGTAAAATCATAGATGATTTTCAAGCAGACATAGATATTAAAAAACTAAAATTTAATAATTTTACACCATTATCTGTTAATATTATTATTAATGGGTTTTGTGGAAATTGTGGAGGAAAATAAAATGAGTAAAACAACTGAAAATTTAAAATCTGCATTTGCAGGAGAAAGTCAGGCAAGAAACAAATACACTTATTTTGCTAAAGTTGCAAGAAAAGAAGGTTATCATTACATTGCAAAAATCTTTGAAGAAACTGCAATGAATGAACTGCAACATGCAAAAGATGAATTTAAGTTATTAAATGGTATTGGAGATACAATTGCCAACCTAAAAGCAGCAGCCGAGGGAGAGCATTATGAACACGAAGAGATGTACCCTACATTTGCTAAAGAAGCAAGAGAAGAAGGCAATGAAGAAGCAGCAATTTTATTTGAACAAATTGCAAAAGTTGAAATTGAACATGAAAAGAGATATAAGAAACTTTTGGAATTAGTAGAGAATGGAAGTGTTTACAAAAGAGATGGACCAATTACTTGGAAATGTTCAAAATGTGGCTATAAATATACTGGAATAGAGCCTCCTGCAATTTGTCCATCATGTAAACATGAAAGAGAATACTACGAACCTGAAATGTTGTGAAAATGATAAATGAATTAAAAGCAATATTGGAAATGGCAATTAAAGAAGAGGTATTTTTTAGCGAATTTTATAAGAAAGCCGCAGAAATGGCTGATGATGGATCTGCTAAAACAATGCTTTTGTCATTATCTAGAATTGAAGCAATTCATAGAGAAAAGCTTGAAACACTTGATGCAAATAAACTCGGAGCTTTAATTCTCCCTGATATGATAACTAAAGAGGACATAGAAGCTGAAATTGAACTTTTAGATATCAGTGGATTTATAGATCTAAGAGAAGTATTGCAGTTTGCATTAAGTGCTGAAGAGCGAGCAAAATTAACATACCAAAAGTTAGGAGATGCAATTGATGATAAAAAAGCAAAGTCTCTTTTTTATATGCTAGCAAACGAAGAAGAGAATCATTACAATTTAATCTCTGCTGAAATTGAAAGATTAGGGTGAAAAAAATGGTTGAAAAAAATGCTTTTTACAAATGTAATGTTTGTGGTAATGTAGTCTCAGTTATTGAAGCTCACGGCCCAGACATAGTTTGTTGCGGAATTCCTATGGAACAACTTGTTGAAAAGACTGACGATGCAGGTCAAGAAAAACATGTACCAGTAATTGAAAAAACTGACAAGGGGATACTAGTTAAAGTTGGAGAGGTACCTCATCCAATGGAAGACTCCCACTACATCTCTTTAATCCAATTAATTTCTAGTGATGGAATAGTAATTGGTAAGAGACTTTCTCCAGGAGATGCGCCACAAGCTGAATTTTGTTGTCTAGCAACAACAGAAGGACTTTCTGCAAGGATTCTATGTAATTTACATGGAGCCTGGAAGAACTAACTTTTTCCAATTTTTTTTGTAGAATTTAAATAACTCATCAAATTCTTCTATCGGTGTTATTAAAACATTTAATTTTTTTAGTTGTTTTTTAAGCATTTCTAAATCATTTATTTTACCCTCTTCTGTTGACATTTTCTCAAGTTCAATAATATAACCGTAGCCTTTTGTATAATCAAGACAAACAGTTATTTTTTCCCATAAAAACTGATACCTTTTTCTAAACCATTTTATTTCAACATTATAACCTAGCGCAAGGAAAAACTTTTCTAGATTTTCAAAATCATCTTTATTTACTTTAACTTCAATTTCTTCTCGATGTTCATCATGAATCTTCCCTTTCTTCATCCAGATTTTACAAAAGAAATTGTTTCTTTGAATCCGAAGATCCTCTGGTGAATCAAAATAAAATGTTTCTTGATAATCTTCTTTTAATAATTTTGAATTAGCTTTAAAGAAACTCAATGGGTCTTCATATTTTTCTTTTGGAATTAAGGACCTAATTTCTGTTTCAATAGCTATTTTATTTTAGAATGGTTGAATTATTAATAAAAGTTGTTAAATGATTTTGGAATAGTTTAAATAGAATAATTAATTAATTAAAAATCATGGAACACATCAGAAAGTCAGAATGGATATCTGGAAAAAACTATAAGAAGAATGTTTTAGCTGATAATCTAGGTAAGACCCTTAACCTTATTGAAGATGTGATCATTGATCCAAAAGGAGAAGTGCCTTGCCATTCACATAAATTTACTGATGAAATATTTTTTATTACTAAAAATAAGGTAATTATGAATGTGAATGATATTTCTTTTGAGGTTAAAGAGGGAGACCTTATATTTGTAGATAAGAATGAATCTCATGGTTTTGAGAATCCCTCAAATGAAATTGTTAAATTAGTTGTATTAAAGTTAAACCATAAAAATGGAGATTCTTATCTTGGATGATCTTAGCTTCAATGAAATTTTAGAAAAATTTATTAATACACAAACCCTTTTAATGAAAAAGAGGTGAAAGTTATGGCAATATTAAAAAAGATTGGAGTTTTTTCTGCAGCAAAAATTCAAGCAATTATGATGGCCGTTATAGGCTTAATCTTTGGGATTCTTGGAATGTTTATTACAGGACTAAGGTCAGCGGGGATGTTTGGAGGATTTGGATTTTTAGGAATACTACTCTTACCAATTGTTTACGCAATTATTGGGTTTATTAGTGGAGCATTTGGAGCTTGGATCTACAATTTAGTTAGTGGATGGATTGGCGGAGTTGAATTAGAGCTAGATTAATCCGTTGCAACCAAATTTAAAATTTTATTGAAAACTCTTTTTCTAATTTTTTTATTTGTTAGAAATACCTTCCTGTTTATAGTGGATGGGTGAACTTGGGCTACATAAAAATAGGGATTTCTAACATTAAAAATACTCAGAATGCCCGCATTTCTGGTACCAGAAACCCTGTTTCTTTGTACCCCCGCTTGCTGCGGTTGGGATTTTTATTTAATCGGATTTTTCAAACCAAGCAGTTTACAAATTCCAAAATAAATTGGTCCAATTGCAAAGTATGATATTTGCATCCAAGGAGGAGCATGCAAACAATTGCAGATAGGAAGCCCAGCATAGGCTGCAGTAGCAACATTTTTAATATTAAAAACATGATAAGCTACTGTTTCAGCGAATATTAGAACACTCCAGTATAGAACGATAAAAAAGAGTGTTTTTGTTATTAAATTTTTTAAATTTAATTTTATTTCTAAATATGAATATAATAAATATAGTAAAAATAACCCAGTTGCCCAAGCAAATAGTGGAAAAGAATTCAATCCAAAAAGAAGTAACATTTTGTGATTGTAACCATACTGATTGTTTGCAAAAAACATCCAAATAATTGAAACTAATGAGGCAATCATTAAGTAATTAAAAGCAGTTTTTTTCGAAGCTAAAAGTGAGTAGAGTGTTAAGAGAAAGTAAACCCCCATGATTATAAGGTTTGCGCGCGGTATACATATTAAAAAAATAATTAGGAGGCTTATTATTTTGTAAGAAATTAATAACTTCTCTTTGATCATGATATTAATAAATATCTTTTCATACTTAAAGTTTCTTGCCATAGGTTTGAACTATCTTGCTATGGTCACATAATTCATTATTATCTGTGTCTAAATATCTTCCACAGTCTCCGGGATATTCACAATCAATATTTCCAAAAGGGCAATTCACTTGAGTATCTTCAACTTCATTCGTTGCTTCAGCTGAACAACCAAGGGTAAAGATTGATACAAGAATAAAAAATATAAAAATTATTCTTTTCAATCCTTTTTCCCTCTTTTGAATATACTTTTTGTGACAGTAACGATCCATTTCCAATGTAATGCTAAATGAATTAGCACAAGTAAACCCATAAAAAGACCGCTTACATCATGCATTCTTGAAATATTATTAAAGGTTAATACCTTATATGCTGAAACTCCAATTACTTTTATTAAACCAGGCCATTTGATAAGGCCTGTAACAAAACAAATTAGAAATGAAATTGCAAGCCCTACATCAATCCAATAATTTAATTTAGTTCTATTCATGTGAGCCACCTTTTAACTCTTCAGCAAGATCTTTGATTATTGCCGGTGAAAATTTGTATTCGGCCCGCATATCTTCTAATATTGTATCAGTATTATACTCTCTCTTAAAATCAAACTCTTTTATGATGGCTCCTAAAAGTTCAGTTGAATCAATTTCCCATAAATCTGCCACTTCTTGCACAGATAAAGTTTTCATATCACTTCCTTCAATTTCAACAGAATGGTCATGATCATCATCTATATGCTCTGACGCGCAACCTATCATTGTAATTAAGATTAAAACAAAAATTATCTTTTTCATATTTGAGGCCTCGTGGTTATATCATTAATATTATTTGAATCATTTATATATATTTTGAAAAAAAAGAAAAAAAGAAGGATTACTTCCTTCCAAGATTGTCACAGTTTCCGTCATTATCTGAATCGACAAAGTGTTGCATTCCTTGACCTGCTTTACCTTGACCACGACCAGCTCTTTGACCAGATCCATCTTTAGGACCAATGCCATTGTTAAGACCAAGTTCAAGGCTTAGCTTTTGTGCAGTTTCAGTGTCGCCATTTTGTCCAGCTTCGTGAGCTTCAACAAATGTTTTGAAGTTTTCCTCATTAACAACTTCTACTACTCTTGGAGCTCTTCCTGTCATAAGTTCTTTCCAGGATTCATAATCTAGAGAATCAAAAGCTTTTTCCATTTCAGTGTGTCTTTCTTCGCTAAAGTCAGGACCATTTACAGTATAGTCTCCCCTGTATGCACTAGCAAGGCCAGCTGTTGCAACCAGACCAAACACCATTAGTGCTAATAGGGCAAATATTGTTCCTTTTTTCATTTTATTTTCCTCCCGTTAGGTTAAACCCAACAATCATATGCAAATTGTTGCGTTTATAAACAAGAAGGAGGAAAAATGTACACCTTAAGTCCACAAAAAATCACTCAGGAATTGACAGTTTTCCATAGTCCTTAATAAAGAATAGAATCAAATAACCTAGCGCTAATTGGATTAATAGTCCTGGATAGCTAATAATGACTGAGGAGATAGCATTTTGCAAGTTTCCTAAGTAAATACTTTCAAATATAACTCCGATTGTTTGATAGCCAATAATAACAATTGCCAAATTAGTAAATGATAATTTGTTAGTTTTTTTAGAGATAAATGCAGCAATTAGGGCTAATGCAATTCCTTTTACAAATACGGTTGGAAGCATCATAAGTGAAGGCATTCCGGTTAAAAGGGTGTTAGCTAAGGGGGAAAGAATCGCAGTTAGTAAACCCACCTTCCATCCAAATTTATAGGCTCCAATAAGTACAAAAAAATAGATTGGCAAGAATCTTGGACCACCTAATGGAAGTTTGTGAACAACCCAGGGGAAAAGCAAGTTTCCACATACAAAAAGAAAACTGAAAAGATAATACTCGATAAAACTTAAATCAAATTGGAATAATTCTTTTGAGATGTTCATTGGACTATATTTTTTATTGTGTATAAAAACTTTTCTACCATTGATCAATACTTGTTTCAACTTTTTGTGCCCAATTGTTGATAATGTCCTTTAATAAGGATCTAATCTTTACCTTTAAATTGCATACATACAAGTATACATAGCCGCCATTATCTAGATTTATTTGGTATTTAATAATAACTTTTTTATCTGAAAGTTTTTTTACTGCTTTTTGGACGGTTGTTAAATTAAGATCAATAGATTTTGAAACGGAATTTGAAGTTAATTTTTTCCCAAGGTTTGATATGAAAAATTCCATAACCTTATATTCTGCTTTTGTTAAACCAAGCCCACATTTAATAATATCATTTAAGTCAAATTGTTTGCATGCAAAATCAATCATTTTTTCCTCCAAATTTTACATAACCCATAAAGTAAAGGGCCAACAGCTGGAAGATTATTGAAAAAATAATAATAGTTATGCTATACTTCTCAAAAAACCCGAGAGCAAGATTTGGAAAAAATAATGAGAAAAACCCAATCCCTATTGAAGCCCCACAAACTGGAGCTCCAATGGCGCATGTGTTGATTGCTCCAAATCCTAAAATAATAGTAATAATCCCTACTAAAGAAGCTCCATTGGCTTTTGCTGAAAAAATCTTTTCTTTAATATTTCTTACAAAGCAAGTAATCAGAAGAGCGGTGGTTATAATAAATACTACTCCTATGATACTATAGTATCCATAAAAGATTTTTTTTGGGATTACTAGGCTCACAATTAGCAGTGAAACTAAAAAAACTAATTTGCAATAGTGTGATTTTAGTATATTAATTATTGGTTGAGTCATTTTCCATGATTTTATTTAATAATATCCCTTGAAGTATAGATATAATTACCATAACTATAGCTAAAGTAAGTATATACTGCCATCCAAAATATAGAATTGCAATTGGCAAAAGAGGAATCTTAATTGCTCTGTTGTATAAAAAACAAGCAATGAGACCATAACTTAACCCTTTTTCTTTTAAATTGGCTAATAAAGGATACCACATGTACGGTGGGCCATGGGATAATATCCCTCCTATAATTATAAAAAACCATTTTTTGATTCCTTTATTTTTAAGGTGTTTTGTTACAAATTTGGGAGTTATGAAATAGTTACTAACAACCATCAAGATAAAAACAAGGATAAATACTGGGATCATATTTATTATGGTATTTAAAAAAAATTGTAGACTACTTAAAAAAATACCAAAATTGAAAAATGATATTATTCCATATAATAAGATCACACTAATTAGGAAATACCAAGGCCCGTTTTTCATTTTAAAACAGCCCCACTATTACTACTGTTATTATTCCAACAAGAATCGCTAAACCAAATGCAGTAGAATTTCTTAACAAAGCAAATTTTTTCCCAAGTGTTGCAATCTCTGCAGGTAATTGAAGTATTCCAACTGTTACCCATGTAACCAAAAAGGTTGTAACTGCAATTAAGCTTACCCCTTGTTTTATCATTTCCCCTCCAAAAAGATAGCTTGTAATTGGGTTGCCTGCTGAAATGCTTCCAACTAAACTACCAATTAGAGAATCTAAAAAAAAATTTTTACTGAAGATATTAGTATAAACTGTTTGAGGGATTATAACAGATATTAAGCTTATTAATAAAACTGTACTTAAAATTAATGGAATAGTATTCCAAAATGCTTTTGCTGATTTTATTATTGACTTTTTCATATTTCTTTAATTTTAATAATATTTACTGGACAAATATCTGCAGCATCTTGATTACATCCAATCTCTTCTAGTTCTTTTTTTACAGGGTATGCTAACCCCTCTTCTGAAATTTTCCAATTGTCACAAAAGGTGCAAGCTCCACATCCTCTGCATTCGTCTTTATCAAATTCAATCTTATAACCCATGTTTAATCACCTTATAATTATTTCATTTATTAATCTTCCTCAATACAAATTTCTTTTCTTTTAATTGCAATAGCTGTTTTGAGTATTAATAAAACCATTATTATATGTAAAAAGATTAATAATCCCCAGGAAAAAAACTTAAAGAATCCAAGCTTTGTTTCATGGTACATTAAAAGTGTTGCAACAGTTAAAGCCACTACTGGAAATGAATAAGCCCACCAAGATAAATAAAACTTGATTCTTGTAAATGCCTTAATTTGGGCCATTACTAAAATAAAAATAAAAATGGCAAAGTAATAAAGTATTTTTGCGAATGGAGTTATTCCTCCTGTTAATTTTACATAAGATATAAATGCAATTGCAGGCGGTGCAAAAAGAATGAAAGTTGTAGGAATTAATTTATCTGAAATTGGACCATGAAAAATTATCCTATTAATTATAATTACAAACAGAACTAACCACCAAACGATTCCGATGCTAAAAAAGAACCAGGACAGTTCCGCAGAAAAATGAGTAATTCCTGCAATAGGAATTATTAAGTTCCCGACAATTGGCATAAACCAAGCAGGATTAATATGGTGAATTTCAAATTTTTTATGACTTATCCACGCTGATAGGATAATAATTGAAAAAGCAAATTGAACAATAACTCCTGCCCACCATAAATATTTTGATGCCATCAAGTTTACTCCTAAGAATATGATACTTAAAACTAAAAGTATTTTAGCTAATATTGGGAAAAAGTTAAGCTTGATAGGATGAGATAACTCTTTTTTAACTTCTTTAGGAAAAAAGACTAATTTAGTTAAGTAAATAATACTTACAATTCCAAACATGATGACTGCGAACTTCAACAAATACGGACTCAATAAAGGAAGCCCCAAGATTGTTTCTGCCTTTAAAAAGGCAAGTGCAAATCCAGTTAACCCAAGGATAATTGCTATGAAACTAATTGAAAAATTCTTAAGTCTAATGCATGAACTTAAGTTAAAATTTGAATCTAAATTTTCCAATTTTAAAACCTCTTTTCTTCCCCTCTTCTTTCTCAATCCCATAACTTAAATCTAAGTATTTATCTAAGGCTTTTTCCGATTGTAAGCCCCTCAATCCAATTGGATCTCCTTGGCCCTTGATTATAAATGTTGGGACACTCATAATTCCAAATTTTCTAGATAGCTTTTGCCCTTCATGTGTTGCTGTTGAAATCTCTTTAAACACAAAGTCATCTCTTTTTTTCCTGTAATTACCAATTAGTATTCTTGCTGAGTGACAATGGGGGCATGTTGGGGAAGTAAATAGGTACATTCTTGATTGGCCCATTATAAATTTCCTCTAGCCTTCTCTGCTGCAAGGATTCTATTAATTGCAAGAGTGTAGGCTGCCTCTCTTAAACTTATTTTTTCCTTTAAATAAAGCTCATAAGTCCTGTGAAATGAGTCATTCATTTTTATATCTAACACTTTTCCCATTTCTTCTGTAGTAAATATATTTCCGGTTTTATTCTGGGACCATTCACAATAACTAACCACTACCCCTCCAGAGTTTGCAAGTATATCAGGAATAACAATAATCCCTTTTTTGAAAAGAATTTCATCTGCTTGTGATGTGATTGGGCCGTTGGCAAGTTCTAATATATATTTGGCTTTTATATCCTCTACATTTTTGATTGTAATTTGATTTTCTAGTGCTGCAGGAATTAATACATCTACATTAAGTGTTAGGAGTTCATTATTACTAATGGGGGTTGAATCTTTGAAATCAACCACACTTTTAGTATCATTAGAGTGTTTAATAACTTTTTCAATATCCAATCCTTCGCTATTAAAAATGCCTCCGTTTACATCACTTACGGCAATTATATTATACCCCTCATCATGCAATATTTTTGCAATATTCCTTCCAACATTTCCAAAACCTTGAATTGCAACTTGAATTTCTTCAGGTTCTTTTCTTTGTTTTTTTAAGAATTGTTTTAAGATAATTGCCCCCCCTTTTCCTGTTGCGCGTTCTCTTAAAGAACACCCACCTAATTCTATAGGCTTTCCAGTAATCATGGCAGGTTCGTGTTTACTAATAATTTTTTCATATTCATCTAACATCCAAGCCATAACTTGTGCATCAGTGTTTACATCTGGGGCAGGAATATCCTTATTTTCACCAATAAACTCCGAAAATGCTTTAATATATTCTCTACTTATCTGTTCTTTTTCTAATTTGCTTATTTTTCTTGGATCAACCTTAACCCCTCCTTTTGATCCACCATATGGAAGTTTAACAAGTGAGTTTTTTAAGCTCATCCAAAAGGATAGTGATTTAACTTCATCTTCAGAAACATTTGGGTGGAATCTAATCCCTCCCTTGGCTGGCCCAAGTGAATTGTTGTGAATAATTCTCCATGCATCATATTTATTTCCATTAACTGTTAATTTAGCGTGTTTTACTTGCTTGTGACTTAAAAGTAAGGCTTTTTCTTGTTCTGTTAGCCCCATTTTTATTCCGTAATTATCTAAATTTTTTTTTATATTTTCAAAGACCATATCAATCACCCATATCAATCAGTACCGATGCAAATTAGAAGTACTATATAAGTGTTTTTGAGTACTTCTTAAATTGCTGTAAAAATAGAAGTACTGTTAATTTAATAAAAATTGTTAAATTCTAGTAACATATATAAAGATTCATTCATGTTAAGAATTTATGAAGAATAGACAGGCTGGATATCTAATTATAGGAATTAGTGTATTAATCGGTTTTATCATCTATACCTTCAACAAAGCACTAACAGACATTGTAACTACATCTTGTTCTCATGGCACCAGCTGCCCTATGTGGGGAACGTTAAATATTCAAACTAATATAAGCTTAGGATTAATGGCATTTGTTGCTTTTGTGGGATTATTTTTTGTTTTTTTCTCTGAAGGAAAAACAACTCATAAAAAAATTGTGAAAAAAGATTATACTAAAATCAAAAATAATCTAAGTGATGACGAAAAGCAAATATTTGAAAAGATATTAAATGCTGATGGAACAATTTTTCAATCCAATATTGTTGAAGAAACTTCATTTACTAAAGTGAAGGTAACAAGGATTCTTGATAAACTTGAAGGAAGAAACTTAATAGAAAGAAAAAGACGTGGCATGACCAATGTTGTAATTCTTAAACATTGAAACTAGTTTCAAACAATTCCTTATAAGGTGTTTCATTATTTCTCCTCTTGATGATTTTGATATGAGCCAAGAAATAATTAAAGTTAATGGAATGCATTGTAAGAGTTGTGAATTACTAATCATAGAAATTTTAGAAGACCAAGATGGGATAAATAAGGCAGAAGTTTCAATCGGGAAAGTAATTGTAAATTTTGATGAAGATAAATTAAATTCAAATATGATTCGGGCAATTATTGCAAAAGAAGGATGTGGAGTTGAACTAAAATGATTGTAAAGGGTTTTATTATTAAAGGTACAATGTGCGAAAGTTGTTCAACTATTATTAAGAAACAAGCATTAAAAGTTAAAGGAGTAACAGATGTAAGCTTTAATCTTGCAACAGAATCAGGGAAAGTTACATATGATGAGAAAAAAACTGATATTGATAAAATATTATCTAAAATTGAAGAGAAGGGTTACATTGGTTACATCTTAGAAAAAAAATCAAATAAATGGAAGGGTTGGATTTTTGGGACTATCGGACTTTTTGTAATCGGATACTTTTTGTTTAACTTGGTTGAAGGGATAAACCTTCCACGTATTAGTCAGAATATGGGATACGGATTGTTATTTGTTGTTGGACTTTTAACTGGGTTTCATTGTATTAGCATGTGCGGGGGTTTTGTTGTTAGCTATACTGCAAAAAATGCGCAGGAAGGAAAAAAGTCTCATAAATCTCATTTGATGTATGGACTTGGAAAACTAATTTCTTATACATTAATTGGTGCGATGTTTGGTCTTCTTGGTTCAGTTGTTGCATTTACTCCCCTCATGAGGGGAGTAGTTGGTTTACTTGCGGGGTTATTCCTTGTATTTTTTGGCCTTAAAATGCTAAATATTTTTCCAATATTAAGAAAAGTTAGAATAAAAACCCCTAAGTTCCTAGCTAAGTTTGTTGGTAAAAATTCAAGTAATAAAAGCCCACTTATAATTGGTTTATTAAATGGATTAATGATTGCTTGTGGCCCCTTGCAGGCAATATATATTATGGCTGCTGGAACAGGGAGTTTTATTGAAGGGGCAAAATTACTATTTGTTTTTGCTTTAGGAACATTACCTGTAATGCTTGGCTTTGGGTATATTGCAAGTTATGTGTCTGGGAAGGCCACTCAAAAGATATTAAAAGCTTCAGGAGCAATTGTGATAATCTTGGGTTTAGTTATGATTAATAATGGATTGGTATTAACTGGTAGCGGATATGATCTGGGATCAATTACAACAAATACTAAGATTATATCAGAAATTTCTTTAAATGATGAATTCCAAGAAATCAAGATGGAAGTAACTAGAAATGGTTGGAGCCCTGATAGCTTTGTGTTACAAAAGGGAGTGCCTGTAAAATGGATTATTGATGGCAAAGAAATAACTGGTTGTAATAATGCAATTCAGGTGCCAAAGTATGATTTGGAATTTGACATTGTTCCAGGAGAACAAATAATCGAGTTCACCCCAGAGGAGTCAGGGGTAATTAGATGGAGTTGTTGGATGGGGATGATTCCAGGCTCTTTTATTGTAAAAGATAATATTGATGATGGGGTAACTCCAGAGGTTGAGCCTACTCAACAAGGATCATGTGGTGGAAGTTGTGGCTCACCTTCTTGTGGCACTGGTAGTTGTGGATGTGGGGCGTAATAAAATGACAAAAATTAATATTGATATTACTGGAATGCATTGTGCTAGTTGTGTAACCATCATTGATAGGGCATTAAATAAAGCAGAAGGAGTAGACTCAGCCAATGTTAATTTTTCAACTGAAAAAGCAACTGTAAAATTTGATCCAAAGTTAATTAGTGAAGGCAAATTGCTTCAAATTATTAAAGAAAAGGGATATCAGGGAAGCATAAATGGGAGAAAAGATCGAAAAGAAGAATTAAAAAAATTAGAATCATCAGTAGTTTTTAGTGCAATTTTTGCAATTCCTGCATTTATTTTGGGGATGTTTTTTATGGGTAACCCTTTTCCTTTTCAAGATTATATAATGTGGGCTTTAGCAACTCCAGTTCAGTTTTATATAGGAAAATCATTTTACAAGGGGGCGTTTTTGGCTTTAAAAAATAAAACTGCAAATATGGACACATTAATTGCACTAGGCACCTCTGCTGCTTATTTTTATTCAGTTTATGCAGTATTATTTTCTGTTGGCCACCAGTATTTTGAAGCTTCAGCTGTTTTAATCACATTAGTTATATTTGGTAAATATCTTGAAGCGGTAGCTAAGGGAAAAACTTCTGAGGCAATTACAAAATTAATGAAGATGGGAGCAAAAACCGCTACAGTTGTTAGAGATAATAAGGAATTGAAAATCCCAATTGATAATGTTGTAAAAGGAGATATACTAGTTATTAAACCTGGAGAAAAAATCCCTGTTGATGGAGAAATTATTGATGGTAGTTCATCCATTGATGAAAGTCTAGTTACTGGAGAAAGTATCCCTGTTGAAAAAAGGAAAGGAGACACTGTAATTGGCTCAACAATTAATAAAACCGGCAGTTTTAGGTTTGTTGCAACAAGAGTGGGTAAAGAAACTACTCTAGCCAGGATAATTAAGTTAATTGAAGAGGCCCAAACAAGAAAAGCACCAATTCAAAGATTTGCAGATAGGGTATCTTCTTTTTTTGTCCCTGTTGTAATAATTATTGCAATTTTTACTTTTTCATTTTGGTCATTTTATGCCCCATTTAATTTTGCATTAATAACAAGTGTTTCTGTGTTAGTAATTGCTTGTCCTTGTGCTTTAGGCCTTGCTACTCCTACTGCAATAATGGTGGGAACAGGTAAGGGGGCTAAAAAGGGGATTTTAATTAAGGGTGGAGACGCTCTAGAAACTGCACATAAGTTGAAGTACATTGTATTTGATAAAACTGGAACAATTACTAGGGGGGCTCCAGTTGTAACTGATATTGTAGGTGACGTGCTTCAAGTTGCTGCAAGTATTGAGAAAAGCTCTGAACATCCATTAGCTGAAGCAATTGTGAAAAAAGCTAAGGACTTAAATCTTATAGATGTGAAAAATTTTAAGGCAATAATTGGAAGGGGAGTACAAGCAATTGTCAAAGGAAAATCTTATTTCTTTGGAAATTTAAGATTAATGAATGAAAAAAAGATTGATTTAAGCCCCGTTAATACAAAAATAAAAGAGCTTGAAAATGAAGGAAAAACAGTGATGGTCCTTGCAAAAGAAAATTTAGCTCTTGGTTTAATTGCTGTTGCTGACGAAATTAAAACTGATTCAAAAGAAGCTATAAGTAATCTGAAAGAACTTGGAATAAAAGTTTTTATGTTAACTGGAGATAATAAAAGAACTGCAGATTCAATTGCAAGAAATGCAGGGATTAAAAATGTTTTTGCTGAGGTTTTACCTGAAGAAAAAGCAAATTATGTTAAAAAATTACAAAAAAAAGGGAAGGTTGGTGCAGTAGGGGATGGAATAAATGATGCACCCATGTTAGCCCAAGCAGATATTGGAATTGCAATGGGTTCAGGAACTGACGTTGCAATGGAGTCTGGAAGTATTGTTTTAATGAGAGATAGTTTGTTAGATGTTGCTAAAGCAATTAAGTTAAGTAAGTTAACAATGAGTAAGATTAAACAGAATATGTTTTGGGCGTTATTTTACAATTCATTAGGAATTCCAATTGCAGCAGGAGTCTTGTATCCTCTTACTGGATGGCTTTTATCACCAATGATTGCAGGTGGGGCAATGGCTCTTAGTTCTGTTAGTGTAATAACAAACTCCCTTTTACTTAGAAAAAAGAAGTTGTAAAATTAAAAAAAGTAAAAACTTTTTTCAATTTTTATAGTTATCCACAATCCAACCTATTGCTATAATCCCTATAATCATTGGAAACCAAGGTATATTTACAGTTATTAAACCTAAATCTCCAAGAATCCAAAAGATTGCAAAAATTAAAACAAACACGTTGGGGATGTCTTTTTCTTAGCCATTTTATTATCATTAAAAATTGAATATTTAAATTTTTGGGACATTTTAAACCAATTAAATAATGATTTTGGGCTAGAATCGTCAAAAGATTTATATACTATAAAATGAATTTTATAGTCAATAAAGCAGTAAAAGGGTTGATTTAAATGAATTATAGATATGGGATTGTTCTAATATGTTTAATTTTAGTTTCAGGGATTGCATTAGCAGTAGATAATGAAAACAGCATTACAGGGTTTGCTGTTGACGGGGGAGGCATTTCTGGTTGGTGGAATGCACTTTGGGGGATTGATCCAAGTGATGGAACTTCAACATCAGTTACAACCATCTCAACCACTAGCTATACTACCACAACTTCCCTTCTTTCAAATGGAAGACGCTGCTCTTATAATTCTGACTGCTCAAGTGGATACTGCGATAGAACAGGCACAAGAACCTGCAAAGATAAACCCACTACAACCACTTCTAGAAGAACAACAATCTCAACTACTAGCCGTTCAACAACAACTACTCTCCTTTCAAATGGAAGACGCTGCTCTTATAATTCTGACTGCTCAAGTGGATACTGCGATAGAACAGGCACAAGAACCTGCAAAGATAAACCTACTACAATTTCTACAACTACAATTAAGCTATTTGCAACTGGAAAACTTTGTACATACAACTCTCAATGTATAAGTGGTTACTGTGATAAAACATGCAAGATTCAAAATGGAGAAACTTGCAGAGGTAATTATGAGTGCAAAAGTGGTTACTGTGATAAAACATGCAAAGATAAACCAACTACAACAGTTTCAACAACAACAATCCTTCTTGAAAATGGAAGACGCTGCTCTTATAATTCTGACTGCTCAAGTGGATACTGCGACAAAACAGACACAAGAACCTGCAAAGATGAACCAGGAGATGGTTGCAATGATGATCTAGGAGAATATTGGTGTGAACACACAGAATCATGCCTAAGAGAATATGAAGAATGTATTGCTCCACCACTTCTTAGAAATGGAAGACGCTGCTCTGATAGTGATGAATGTTTAAGTGGATATTGTGATGCCACAGGAACAACAAGAACTTGCCAACCCCTTTGTGTTCCAGATTGCTGGAATGAAGAGTATAACATTCCATTAGTTTGTGGGGAGGATGGATGTGGAGGAACTTGTGGGCCTGAATGTTTAGGAGACACTTTTTGTCTTAATGGGAAATGCGCCCTTATTCTTGCTGATCCAGCAGGAGGGGGAGGAAGCAATCCTTATGGTGCGATGGGTAGAACTGGTCCAAACCCTTCACCAAGTGGAGAACCTTGCATATATTGCCTTCCACCAGATGCTACAGTACAGGTTTTTACTTCAAATCAGCAAAAAGTTTACGAAGAAACTTTCTATAGTTCATTGGGTATTGATTCTGCAAAACTTTACTTAAATCACCTTGATAACGGGGTGTATATTGTGAAAGTGACAAGTTCTATTGCTTCAACATTTGGTAAGGTGAGTATTTACAGAAATCTTGGTGCTGTTAGCCCCAGTTGCTCTTCTGCTCCTCCAGGAGGTTGTCCTGCTTGGGATGCTGTTAGTATCAGTGAAGGAAAAACAATTTGTGATTGTATTGGGGAAGAATTAAAATGTGAAACGGATTATGATGGTGATAGTTTCACGGATGAAACCACCAAAGTAGATTGCACAGGGGGTATTTGCAATGAAGATTTCACAACATGCCGTGTTATTTATCCTGGACCCTATATCTTCCCTTTAAGTGACCCCTCAAATCCTGAAATAATTCACGGATG
>JAFCCU010000010.1 GCA_017610005.1 Candidatus Woesearchaeota archaeon
AGTATATTGGTAAAAAAGCGATTGTGCTGATTTTAAGGGATTAACTTAACCACTTTTGTCCCCCAGCTGGTCATATCAGTCTGAAGTTCAAAGTCCAAAGTATCTCCAAACTCCTAACTTCTAACTTCAGACTTCAGACTTCAAACTTCAAACTTCAAACTTCAGACTTCTAACTCCAGACTTCTAACTTCAGACTTCAGACTTCAAACTTCAAACTTCAAACTTCAGACTTCTAACTCCAGACTTTTAACTTCAGACTTCTAACTTCAGACTTCTAACTTCAGACTTCAGACTTCCAACTTCAGACTCCCTTCTCTGAAAAACAAAAAATTTATATACTCCTCTGGGAATCTTAGTAAGAAAGAAGAGTGTGTTTACTATGAAAAAGAGAGGTTGGGAAGATAAGCGCCTATTGGCTGCTTTTTTAACAATAGTTATTTTAGGAGTTCTAGTTTTCTCTGGTCCAGCACAGGCTATCACGCTTGGTTTATCAAGAATTGGTTCAGGTAATCCTTCAGAAGGGGACACTTTGACATTTTCAGGTAAGGTGGATTTACACACGACAGATGCAATCAACCTTCAGGCAATTACTGTTTTGATTGATCCAACTCCAACTGATTCTTTGGTTAATGCATACAGGTGTAAATTTTACTTAAATGGAAGTGCTTTTTCAGATAATAATGCTATTTGCGATATTAGTATAACTAATATAAGTTCAGATTATGCTTCTCTTGGAGAAGGATATGGGGATGCTTATGGTTATGCTTATAAATTTTCAACTGAGGTTACAAATACCTCAAACTTTACATTTAACAACGGGTATACTTATGGTTATAAGTCCGGGTATGGGTATGATTCTTACAATACTGCGCTAGGTTCAACTTCTGAAATTGTTATGAATTTCACTTGGACTACTCCTAGTGTTTCGGGAGATACAACTTATAAAGTTGGATTAGGCGCTCTTGCCGGAACTGATGCAGAAGATGATCAAGTATTATTTTTATCAGAAGATTCTATTGAAGTTACTGTTCAAAATGCAGGCGGAGGAGGAAGCGCTACTACTACAATTGCAGATTCCAGTTCCCCTTCCCCAGGAGTTTACACTGGGCCAACAACAGTGGTCGAGTTTGAATCAGAGGTTTTACCCAATATTGAAATTGAAACAAATGCACCAATTATTGATGCAACAATTGAGGTTGAAGAAGTAAGCGAGATAACTGTATTAGAACCAAATGAAGCTGGCTTTGCTATTGCAACTCCTGTTCAGGCAGGAACGGTTCAAGCTGTTTATAAATATATTAAGATAACCCCAAGTGCAGATATTAAAAGTAAGGTTACAAGAGCAAAAATCGACTTTACTGTGGATAAGGTTTGGCTTGAAGAAAATGGCTTAGACATTACAGACATTGTTTTATTAAGACTTGTAGATGGAGAATGGGTTGCATTACCTACATCTTACCTTGGTTCATCAGATGGCAATTTTAATTTCCAGAGCAGTTCACCTGGATTTTCATTATTCGCAGTAGGTGTTAGAAAGGCCCCAGAGGTATTAACTCCTCCCCCAGTAACTACTCCAGAACCAGCAGAACCAATTACTGGGCAAGTTACAGAACCAATAACTGAACCAGTTTGTCAAGATGTACTAACTTTTGCAGTAGAACCTGGAACTGGAGATTGTTATGAATTTGATAGTGGTTGTGATGTTCCTGCAGGTTGGACTAATGTTGAATCTTGTGATGATGCCGCGACCCCTCCAACAGTTGTTACAGGTAGTATGTCTGCAAATGAAAATTTAGCAGTTTTCCTAGGGCTTGTTGTGATTGTTTTAATGGTTTTATGGCTTTTTGTTTACAGAAAACCAAAAGCTGAAGAGATAGTCTTTCATACTTCAATTAAGGAAACTACTAAGAAGGCAACTCTAAAGAAAGCCAAGAAGACTAAAAAACCAGTTAAAAAAAGACCACATATGTTTTCTTTTTAAAATTGAATACAGTTTATATAATTATTAATTTTCCTTTCTTTCCAGGATTAATTACCCTAGTTTCATCTATATCATCTTCAAGCTCTGCATTTTCATGCAAATGCCCGCAGATGGCTAATTTTGGTTTATTTTTTTTAATGAAAGTTCTTATGCTTTTACTTCCAACTGATTCTCCTTGGATGTTATCGACTGCTGTTCCATACGGTGGCCCATGAGTTATTAGCACAATTTTTCCCTTTAAATGAGGGCTTACTTTTTTTGTGAATTTTTCAAATTTTGGATCTACTTTGGAAAAACCTCCGCCGCCATATCCTACGAACATAACTCCTTTGTACTCATAAACTCCTTGGTGGAGAAAAATTAAATTTTTATATTTATCACAGATTTCTTTTGTTATTTCTGCTTCTTCATGGTTGCCATGAATCATAATTACTTTTTTCCCTACAGTTGAAAGAAGCTTTAGTAATTTTTCTAAGTGCTGTTCAAAGTTAGAAATATCTCCTGCACATATAATAATATCTGCTAATTTTCCCTGTGAAACTATTTTTCTTAACCTTGGAAAGTCTCCATGCAAATCCACAAATGCAAATATTTTCATAGTGCGTTGTAATCCATTAAAACGATTCTGTCAATGTTTTTAAGTTCTTTTATTGCATATAATCTGCCTTCTCCTAGTTCAACAATCTTTTTCCCTATTCTCTCGCCAGTCTTATCAAGGGAGATTCCCACAAGAGAGATAGTAATTCCCTTGGCTCTTGCATTTGAAACGCTTTTAAGTGTATCAGATTCAGGGGATTTTCCTTGGGTGGGGAGGGCATCAGTTAAAATTATCATATGTTTTGTTTCTTTGCCTTTTGGGAATAATTCAATTGCAGAATTGATTGCTTCGGAAATATTTGTGCCTTTTTTTGGCATTATTGGCACAATTTCACGCAGAAGTTGTTTAAAATTATTTGTAGGTTCTTGTTTATGGACAACCCCACTTGAAAAGACAACAAGTCCAATTTTATTGCCCTCTTCAATTGCTTTATATGCAAGAGCAACTCCTGCTTTTTTTGCAAAATCAATCTTTGAATCTTTCATACTTCCACTTGAATCAAGCACAAAAATAACAACTTTTTGAGTTCTTTTTACCCTTTGCCTTGCAACAAGATCATTTTTTAAAACAGTCTTATGCCCTCTTCTTGTTGCAAGCTTAATTGTACTTTTAATATCCAAATCTCTAAAAGGGGTTTTTTTGTAATTTACTCTATCCTCGGGTAGGCCGTAAGGATGCTTAATTTTTTTTAGTTTACCTGAAAGCCTGCCTTTTGGCATTAATTCTTCAAGCTCTTCAATATAAAGTAAGGCGCCTGCAAGTTCTAAACCCAAATCATTGATTTTACCATCTTTGTTAATTAATCCTTTTTCTTTAAGACTTTCGTGAATCATTAAAAGTTGACTTCGAAGTTCTTTTCGAAACTCAGGAATTTTTAGATTCTTTTGTAAGTAAGCAGGAGAGTGGCCTGTTGCAAGTTTGATCATTGTAGGCCCATAGATCTTCTCTGCTGTATGATAATCTTCAACTAGTGATTCATACATTTCATCAGGAATAATGTTCCTTTTGCCCTGATTTAGGGCTTCTTTTAGAAGTTTGCCATCCTTTATTGTTTCCTTATCACTATTTAGAACAGAATGCATTAATTTATTTTCTTTTGTTTGAGACTCTAAAGAACCATCTAGTGATGTTATTTCTTGATCTGTTTTTGCACTACCCAGAAGCCCCACGCGTGTCCTTGTGGTCAAGTTCTTGATTTTTGCAAAACACACTAAATTGTTCAGATATATATTCTTTATTACTTACAAGGTAGCGGGAGGATGGTTTTAATCTTATTCTATGGGATAATACAGAAATTACTGCATCTTTTATATCATTAACATTTACACTTTTTCCTTTTCTTAAAATTGCATTTGCTTGCGCCCTTTCATAAAGCCCTAATGTTGCTCTAACACTTGGCTTTTTCTCAATGTTATCATCCTCTCTTAAGACTCTGACAAATCTAACAGTGGATATTAAAAGTTCTTTTTCAAATTGGATCATTTTGTTTCCATTGTTTAATACAATTTCAGTTTCAATATCAAGTGTTTCTGGATAACCCATATAGATAAAATCAAATCGATCCATTAAAACATCAGATAATTCTTCAGTTGTTTTATCATCTGGATTCATAGTTCCTATAAAAACAAAATTAACTTTAAAATCCATATCATGTGCCCCAATTGTCAAGGTATTTTCTTCTAAAACTTGGAGAAGAGAATTTTGAAGTTTTTCAGGACATCTATTAAGTTCATCAAAAAATAATATACCTTGATTTGCAGTAAATAGCTTTCCTGGGGTGAAGGCTTTTTCAGATAATGGCCCAAATTTTAATGCCATCATCGGTTCAATATCTCCTAATAGGTCTTCAGGTGTTAAATCTGGGCTTCCTTGAACCCTCACAAATCTTTCTTGCCCCAATAGTTTTTTCTTTTTAATACTTGATTCTGATAAACACTTAGGGCACATGGGAGTTTCTGGTAAGCAATTGTATCCGCAATCATTAACAGTAACTTCGGGAAGCAGAGCTGCAACATTTTTTGCAAGAGTAGTTTTTCCTATTCCTGGAGGCCCTACAATTATTACATTTCTTCCAGCAATTAGGGCTGAAGCTAGTTCTTTTTTAACCCTTGCTTGACCAATTATTGAAGAGAGAGCATCTCCCTTGAGAAAAACACTTTTAAAATGATCTTTTAGGTTCATTAGCCAAAAGCTCGTCTAACATCTGTTACTTCACATGAATTGACTCCATCAAGATCTGCAATTTGTTTTTCAAGTTTTTCAGTTGATCCAATAGATTCATCCATAATAAATATGATATTAATTGATTTTAAACCAAATGCAACATCAACTTGCTTTGATGAATGGACTTCTCCTTTAAAATCTTTGATAAAATTTGCTGCTTTGTCTGAGATTATATCAAGAAGTTCATCTGGTGAAGCAGGCATTATTCTTAAGGTTATAATCACGTCTGCCATTTTAGTTTGGACCTACAAATCCACAATCTGGACATTTATATTTGGCTGCTATTTCTCTACAATGGCTACATCTGGCAATTACTGCCTTGCCACAATTTGGGCAGGGAAACTCGACTGCACCAGGATCATTAGTTAAAGCTTTTTTACAGCTTATACATTGATTGGATTTCATGACCAGAAGTGTTTATTGCGCTTTTAAATACTTTGTGGTTAAACGGTCAGAGGTCTGAAGTCTGAAGTAAGAAGTCTAAAGTAAGAAGTCTGAAGTCTAAAGTAAGAAGTCTGAAGTCTAAAGTAAGAAGTCTAAAGTAAGAAGTCTGAAGTCTAAAGTAAGAAGTCTGAAGTCTGAAGTAAGAAGTCTGAAGTCTGAAGTCTGGAAGTTTAAAGTGAAAAACACTATTTCTCATACCTTAAACCTTATACCCTAAACCTTATACCCCAAACCTTACACCTTCTTTTCATTCTAGAAAAATTTATATACTGTACTGCTCCTACTGGGACTATGCCTAAAAACGACTTAATTGTAAGGGAGCCATCGCTTCCTAGCGTTCCTTTGCCACCCAGTATGGTTAAGGATGAACCGGTTCCTATCAAGGAAGTTAAACTAATTAAAATAAAGGTGGCTAAGAGATCTCCTGAAGAGATTAATGCAGAGTATATTAATTCTGAATTTAGTAAGATTGATTTTTATTTAGATGGTGGGCAGATAGAACCAGCGGAAAAAGCTTACAAGGATTTGCGTAAGGTTATTAATAAAGAACAAAAACAAATTCATAAATATGATTTTCAGAGGATTCTTACATCTCTTGAGTTATTAAGGTTAAAATAAAAAAAATAAAAAAAACAATTTCCCTAGTAGCCATTAGGGAATTACTAAGAGCGCCAATAGTATGTATTTTCTCTGTTTTATTTATAAAGATACTTATTAAGTGCTAAAATGAGGATAATTATCATCCTTATAACACTTTACAAGTTGTAATAATACTCTATGATTCTTTATAAGACTATTATAACCGCTTATGCCCCTTATTAATAGATATAATTTTATATTACTTCCAAAAGGTTTAAATATACCTTAAAAAATGTGTATTTGATGAGGAAGGTGCCTTTAGTTTTAGTTGTGTTTTTCTTATTTGTCGTCTCAATAGACCTTACATTTGGCGCTCAAGTGAGTGGTCAGGCATATGGGGAGGATTATGAACTATTACGAAATGTGATTGTTGAGATTACAACATTCCCCAAACAAACAGTGGTTTCTAAAGATGGAACGTATTCTTTTACATTGACTCCAGGGAGGTATGAATTGACAGCCTATCATCGTTTACAAAATGGGACAATTCAATTTACCACAAAAGAAGTGGTCGTCTCGGAGAGTGGAGAATATATTGTTGATTTGATATTAAATACTGTTTTTACTGGGGATGCACCCCCTGAAACACTCCCAGTACATCTAAAAATTCTAAAAGGATTACAAGACAATTTTTTGATGGTAATAATTTTAATTGTTGCTGCTGTGGGAATTTCTATTACAATTATTTTATTAAAACACAAAAAACCAAAAGAAGAGAAAGTTGATAAGAGTTTAAATCAAATGATTGTAATTCTAAAAAAAAGTGGGGGGCGAGCTACTCAAAAAGAATTAAGAATTCAAATGCCTACGCTTTCTGAAGCTAAGATTTCTTTGATGATAACTGAACTTGAATCAAAAGGGATTTTAAAAAAAATAAAAAAAGGCAGAGGAAATATTATTATTGTTAAGAGGAAAAAATGAGTTTTTTATGCACTCACTGTGGGGCTTGTTGCAATGAAACATTAGTTCAGATTAATCTTACTTTTGGAGATATTGCAAGGATTAGCAAACATTTAAAAAAATCAATCAAAGACCTTTTTGATGAGGAGATAATTGATTTTAATCCTTTTTTAGATCCAGAAACTGGAAATTATGATGTTGAACTTGGGTTAAATAAACCCTGCCTTCTTCGCGAGAATAATAAATGCAAGGTTTATTGTGCAAGACCCTTGAACTGTAGACTTTTCCCTTATTGGATTATTGGAAAATTTGGTAATGAAACAAAAGAAATGTTTAGTGATGATTATAAAGGTGTTGCAAATATGACTTTAAATGATAAAGACATATTAAAGTACAAAGAATATGCAATGGAGATAGGAAAGATTCTTCTTAAAGAATCAAAGTACACTGATTTAGTGGTTGATAAAATAAAAGCAGAACTTAGCTGGGATCCAGGAGGAATTGATGCCGGTCCTTTTTTAGAAAATAAACAACTTGAAGAAAAAAGATTATTGGCTGTAAAAGAAATGATAAAAAGTGCTGATTTAAAAGAACTTAAAAAAAGAGTAGCTGAAGAAATTTTGACAAAAGATTGGCAAATTAATCTCTCCGAAGAAATTTAATCAAAATTACAATTGTAGCCATTGTGATAAACCAGGTTAATAACCCCATAATTTCTGTGCTAAAAAATGGCAATGGTTGATTGTAAAAAACTACTTTATTAAATGCTGTTAATACATACCTTCCAGGCAGTCTTAGTGCGATAAATGCAGTAAATTTAGTCATTCTTTCAATTGGCAAATAGAACCCTGAGAGGAAGATTAAGTATACTAGGAAGAATGTACAAATAAGGAGAGTGATTGACTCTTTTTTAACTAAATAGGCTAAGGCCATTCCCATTAAAGTAAAAGTGGATGTTAGTAATGTTAGTAAAATTAAAACAATAATAACGTGCTGAGCTATAGGTAATTGAAATAAAAGATCCCCAACAAATAAAATGCAGATGATTGGAACTAACATAATAACTATTGATGAAGAAAAAATTGAAAGTATTTCAGGTAAAAAAATTCCTTTTAATAATCTTGTTCTCGTAAACGCAGGAGAGTTAATATGTTGTAGGCACATAAAACTTGAAATTAAAAGGGCCAAGAAAAGTACAATTAATAGTAAGATTGCAGGATAAAGGGTTTGGAGACTGATTAAATTTAATCCTTTAATTACATCTCCTGCATCAATTTCCTCTGGAACATTCGTGGACTTGACTTCTGGAATATAAGTGGGAATGTTATACAACACTACTGGGTTTACTAAAAGTTCAGCACTAACCCCTGTTAGGGAATCAAACTTTCCTAAGATAATATTTAATTCATCAATACTTGAACCAATATCTCCCTTATACCCTATAAGATCTTGTTTCATAGAATTAACATTCTCTGTTTGCTCTTCAATTTCATCTACATATTCCCAACCATCTTTACTTGTCCTTTCATATTCAGTAATTCGGTATTCAATTTTATTTATTGAAGAGTCAAATCTATCTGAGTAATGTTCCATTTGATTTGAAGCCATATCGTTGTATTGTCTAATCTGGGTGGGGTAATATGATGAATTGTAAATTGTTTCAATTGAATTGGCATACCCTTCAACTTGTCTAAAAGAGTATTGCATTTGGCTAACTGTATTTCTTTTATCAGTTACTAAAGACTGTTTTTCACTTTTTATTGTTTTAATATCATCATCCATCCCCGAGAGGCTGGATGACAAGTAGTTTTTTGCTTCTTCCAAGTCTCTTGCTGCATTAATTGCATCTCCAATGTAACTGTCAATATTTCTTTTTGCATCATTTAAATTAGATTTAAACTCTCGAATTTGGCCTAGAGATTGAGAGAATTCAACAAGAAAACTTGAAGCAATTTCTTTTGATTTTGCTTTTTGTAAAAGGTCAATTGTACTCTTTATTCTTTCAATAACTTCCCAAATAATTGGTTCTCTTGTATTATCATAGATGACTTCAATTTTAATTGTTTCACCTATGTTTTCAATAATTAAGCATACATATTCATTATAATTTTTTAAAGAGTTTTTACAAATTTCAACTCCATCATACTTTGTTAATGAAAGATAGGAAAAATACTCCTCTCCAAGCCCCTCCATATCTAATATGTCTCCATTTTCAATATAACCAATTGGAATTTGGGTTAAACCATCTGGATTAAATGCAAGAAAAATTAAGGAAATTAAAATCAACGGAAAGACCATTAGCAGTATGACATACTTGTAATTACGCATAAATCCTTTTAGATTTGCTTGGATTAGGGGAATTGTTTTCATTCTGACCTCATATCCCCCAAAAACATTTTTTCTAGTGCTGATTCAAGTGAAATTTCATGTTTACTAAATAATAATTCTTGAATCTCAGAAGTGTTGTAAAATTTGCTTTTTTCAACTAAACCCATTTTATTACAATTATGTTGAACATCGCTTAGCAAGTGGCTTGAAAGAATAATTATTCTTCCTTGACCTGCAAGATCTTTAATTAACTCCCAAATAAATTTTTGCAATGAAATATCAAGCCCTGCAAATGGTTCATCTAGTAGAATTATGCTTGGACTAGCCATCAAAGTTGCGGCAATGTCTGCTCTTTTTTGCATTCCTCCTGAAAGTTCTACAATTTTTTTGTTTCTAGCTTTTTCTAAATCCAGTCTATGCAATAACTGTTGAATATTCTCATCAATATCTCTTCTTGGAAGCTTTACGAGTTTTCCAAAGGTTACAAGATTTTCTTGTAGAGTTAAAAATGGGAAAAGAGAATTTCCTTGGGGGGAATAACCAATTAAATTTTTAATGATAGTTAATTTGTTATCTTTATAGGCTTTTATTGTTCCCCTATTTATTTTTAAACAAAAGAATTCCACCCTTCTATTGGAGGGAGGTCTAGGTGGAATTCTGTGTGCTCAAAAATTACCCATGATTGGTGGAATTCTGAGCATCAAAAACCACTCAACAGCGAGCAAGCTTTTCAACATGCTACCAGTGTATTCACTGGTGGTTTTTGACAAAGCCAATTATTGTTTTAAGGACTGTTGATTTGCCAGAACCAGATCTTCCAACAAGCCCCATGATATCTCCACTTCGCAAGTCAAAGTCAATGCTGTTCACACTAAACTTGCCTTGGCTTGAAGTCACCTCTTTTGCTATAAGCCTTACATCAATCACGGTTTGAAAAGTTTTTTCCAAGGAGGATTTTTATTTACAATAAATCCTTCTGGAGTAATATGAGTTTTTCCTGCTTTGAATCCTTTTTTATTTAGTTTTTCAATTAGCTCTTTTTTCTTTGGTAATGAACTTAATTTTAACATTCTCCCCAAAAAACCAAGATCATGAATACCTATCCCCCCTACTCTTGCTTCCTCAAGAATTGTTTCAAGGAAAATTTTATGTTCTGAAATCTTAATCATATTTTTTACAAGAGTCTTATCCCATAAACTACCAAGCCACAAGGGACCTGCAGCATCTAGTTTGGTTTTACAAGTGCATTTTTCTGGCACTTCCCCAGAATACCTTTTCAAACATTTCTTGCATCCAGCTAAAAATCCATATTGCTTTAACAATTTGTCTGCTCCAGTCTTTGATTTTTTACAGGAGAAAAATATTCTATAATAATGATCTTTATAGTATGAAAAAATAGGTGTTAATGCTTTTTCATATTGCACACCAATCAATTGTACTTTTCTAATTAATATTCTAATCCCAGTTTCATGCATAAATTCATTTCTAACAGGTGTTGCCCAGTATTTTCTTTTGCACGCATTTGGATATGTCCCTGCAAGAGGTGCTGTGTCAGTTGCAGTAACTGCAATAATTCCATTTCGAGCTAATCTTTTTACAGCAGCATCTAAAAATGGATTGGGAGAACCAAACGGATCAATGTCAATAAAACTAAAGCCCTTCGATTTAAGTAAAAACTCATTTGCATCAAGACAAGTTAGTCTGAAGTTTGAAGTTTGAAGTCCAAAGTCAATACTTCTTACTTCCGACTTCAGACTTCCGACTTCCGACTTCCTACTTCCTACTTCCGACTTCCTACTTCCTACTTCCGACTTCCTACTTCCTACTTCAGACTTCCTACTTCCGACTTCAGACTTTAGACTTTTGACTTTAGACTTAATCTTGTTTTTTTTGAGGTTTTTTTTGATTATTTTTACTGCGTCAACTGAATAATCATTGAAGTGAACTTCTACATCTTTGTTAACTTCTTTTAGGATTCTAATCCCTCTGATACCCGATGCTGAGAGAGGTAAACCTGCAATGAATTTTTCATTAGGTGAGGCATTTAAAATATCAATTGTAATATCTCTATTAAATTTCATTAAGGGATTGTAAAATACACCCATTGCTTTACTTATCTTTCCGGTTCCAGCATCAAATTCAATAGATTTTTCTTTCATTTTACCAGCCTGTCCTCGATTTTACAATATTTCTTACTAGAAGAATAATTACTATCAACATAATAATGTAGATTGGCCAAATGTAGAAATTAGGCTTTTTAGTTTTTTCAGGTTTTACATTGATAATTGCGCCCTTCTCAAAAGTTATTTTTTTATTGTAATGGCCTACAACACTTACTTCATACCTTCCTGGTTCAATTGGTGTGAAAAATTGTTTAAACTCTTGGGTCTCTCCCTTTAATACTTGCAAGGTTTCTGTTTCTATTGTTTTGAACACTTTGTCATTTTTACTTATAACTATTTTTAAGACACAGTCAACTGCTCTTTCTCCTGTATTTTTAAATACTCCAATTATTGGAACAATGTCTCCAACATAAACCCAGGGCTCTGTATTAACTGCAACTAGCTCTCCTTTATCAGAAATTCCTCCAGGGCTTAAGATATCAAACGTTTTCTTTTGGGAAAAACCACACTCTGGGACTCTTACAGAGACAAAATATTGTCCTGGTGGGAGGTCATTAGTAATTGAGTAATAAATGCGCTCTTGCATTGTGGGATAAATTGATTGGTCTTCCATTTGACTTGTAAGAAGTATTTTTTCTTGTAGTTGGTCCCAAATAAAGACTTCAAAAAGGGGGGACAAAATTGTATTTCCATCATTTGATATTGTTGCATATAAATCAAGAGGATACCCAGTTTCTGAATCTCTTAATTCTAGTCCCCCCACATAACAACTTCTTATTTCATTACCAGTTACTTCAACTGTTATTTTAACAGTTATGTCTGCTTTAATTGCAGTTCCAAATTGACTCCCTGCAAGGTCAGCTAATTTTTGAGTTCTAACATGCATTTCCATTGAATAATTTCCATTTTCAGCATTTAGCGGTGGCTCGATTATTACATCTACTTCAAATGGGGCGTCTTTTGCAATGGTGAAATTAGTTATCTCTTCAGAGAATCTTATCCAAGAAGCTAGTTCTCCCTCATATCTAATAGCAGTTATTACTGGCTCAACCTTGGAAGTTGAAATTGTGAGCTTCCTGTGGGCAAATCCCCCTTTTAAGACTTCTTCAAATCTGATAACTCCCGGCGATACACCTAATGAGATGTCTGCCACTACTAGATTTGTCATTAAAAATAAATATAAAAATGCTATAAAAAATATGGTTATTTGTTTCATTCTACCACCACTGAAAATATTATTGTTCCATTACACGTTCCGCCAAGACCGAATCCTGGATTAATTCTCCAGTATAAACTATCTTGGCTTGTTGTTCCTGTGCTTTTTGAGATTGTTAGCACTTTTGCAAAATCATCTGATAAGTTTCTCATTTCTGTATATTCTGCCCCAATTGTTGAATTAAATTTTTGAGCGTTTACACTAATATTCCCTCGTTCACAAATCATGCTTAGGTTATCTGCATCATATTCTCCATAACCCCTTACAGAGATATTAATATTTACATTTCCTTGATTCTCAATAATTGTTTCTTTTTCATCTGAAATTTGATTTGGGATAAGGACCCCATAATCTAGTTCGGTTGGAAGAGAGATTGCATAAAGCTCACTTACATTAGTGTCAATTGTTGAGGTGTTTACATGATACTCGGCATCAGTAATAGAAACATTACATTGCCATTCTCCTGCTGGAGCAAAATAAGTAATGTTAAAAATACAATTGAAATCAAGGTCATTTCCAATACCATTACTTGTAGTGCAGTCAATAAAATAATGGGAATTGTTATCATCTGAATCATCGGCAGAAAATCCCCCATTTAGGTAATATAAGGTTGCATTAACGCTTGAAATATCTGTAAACCCATTTTCATCAGTTACAGTTCCATTGCAGGATAATTCTTTATTTGATCCTGTGAGTAAATTCACTTGGTTATCAATTTGTATAAGGGATACATATGGATAATGCACAGCAACACTTAAATTATATCTGCCAGCTGTTCCAGTACTCCCAGCAGTACAGTTAATAGTCCAATTATAACCTCCATTTGTTAGGGTTGTTGCAAGCGTATATTCTGTGTCTGCAGTTGGAGTGTCTGTATGATTCTTATAAATTCCATTTACAAATAGTGTACAATTTGTGGCAGGGGAATCATTGCTGTAATTATAAACAAAAAATATTTCATTTGAGGAAATGTTTTGAGTATTATTTTGTGGTGCTACAATATATAATGTAGGCACTCCCGTGGCATTTACTAAAATATTTGAAGCTGTATCCATTGTTAGATCATCTAAAATCCTCCAATCAGTATCACAAGTTGCATTAACAGACATCTTACTTGATCCATTTGCAAGCGCAGTAAAATTCCAAGTCTCTATAAAAGTGCTCCCATAAGTTAAAGTAGAATAATTGTGAGTTAATGTTTCTCCTGCTCTTAATGCTAAAACACTTGAATTAAAACTAATTGCAAAAGTACAATTCTCTGCATTTATTCCTCCCATAACGTTTATTGTAACATTAAAATCAAAGTTATTTGTTACATTAAATAGGGTATCATTTTCTGGATAAGTTATACTTAAATTAATTTCTGGAGGCCTAGTTTTATTAAGATATAAATCTAAGGTCATGCTCCCGGATAATGATACGTTTTGTTCTGCAAATGCAGTTTTATTCCAAGCAAGTATATGGGCATCATCACCTTCATTACCTTCTAATCTTACTGAGTAATATCCAGATTTGCCTGTAGCAGGAGAAGACGTTACATCTTTAAAATAAAATGTTGAATTTGTGTTATTAACAGAGTAAGAAGTGCCCAATGGGACTTGGGTTCCTTCATTATGGTATATGTAGCCTGAAATACTTTTTGGTGTTGGGGGTGCGGCAATAGCTAAAGCTACTACAAGGAAAAATAATATACACATTCCGATTATCTTTTCTTGAATACCCATATTGTTATTCCAAATGTTACAACCATTGTTGATGCCAAGGAAATTAATAAATAAAATGAAAGTGAAAAAGGCAGTTTAATATTGTGAACTGTAAGATCTGCTGCAATAATTTCTCTTTTTTCTTTTCCATAACTTATTACTAATTGGTCCCCAGGCATACCTTCTATTTGCCCGTAATAATTAATTCCTTTGATTACAATATCTTTTGTACTTTTTCCGTTTGCTTTATTTGTTATTGTTACTTCTTTAACCCCTCTGGATATTTCGCCAACTATACTTAATGTGTTAAGGAATTTTGGTGAAGGAGTGTTATGCATTTCTTGCATTTTCTCTGAAATGATGTATTCTTTTTCACCAGTTAAAGACTCTTCAAATTCAAAACGGTTGGGAGAAGATATCTCTGCTGCCACCTCGGTTGGGGAAGAAACGATTGTTGGGGGGTAGTGACTTAATAGAAAGTTAACTGCATGCATGGACCCATTTAGCGCAATGGTTCTAGAACCATTTTGCGTAGCTGTCCATGAAATAATCTCTATTAAGTCGCCGTCGTTTCCTGTTATAGCAGCAGAGAATCTCCCAGAATGAGTATGACTACCGGTTGTGCCATTAATGCACCATCCAGTTTCTAGATTACATAATGAAAATTCTGTGCCAAAAGCACACTCTGTTATTCCCTCACTCTCAAAAATAATTCCATCAATACCTGCAGGAACAGGTATTGCTTTTACAAATCCTGCAAATAGTAAAATCATAGCAATAAAAATAATTTTAAATTTCATTTGTTTGCATCCACGTTCCACGTGGCCCCCTCTGATAAACCCATATAATAACCATAAGTTGGTTCAAGACTTGTCAATTCAACAGTATTTCCTGCTGGGTACCAACCCCATTCTGAGAAGTGATTTGTTAGTTCAAAAGAATCATTTTTGTAAACATATATTTGAGTAATTGCATCTTTTGGGGAGACATTAACTGGATAACTTGGAGGATCAGATCCTGCTGGCAAGGTTGCTTCTTGGATGCTCCCCCAGTCAACAACATTCCATTCATCATCTAGAGAAATTGTATAGTTATTAGTTATCACTTCTCCAACAAACATTAATACCCCAGTTTCATTTGTTTCAATCCAATAGCCATAGTCAACAGTTGCCTCAGTGAAATCTTCTGAACCAGTTGCTTGTGTCCAGCCGTTTTCATCATAATCTACTTTTTGATATACATCTGAGAATGCAGCATATCTGTAAATTGTTAAAAAGATGTTTTGATTTTGATAGATTTTAAATGGATTTGGGGAGGTTGCAAATGCTCCAAGTGTTTTATGAGTTAAATTAAGTGGTGTTCCAACTAAATTCCAACCATCATGCAAGTAGCGCTCCATTTTACCAACAGTAATTTCTGTTGTAACATTTGCATCACCCCTAGCGGCATTAACTTTGTAGTATCTGGCGCTTTTATTTTCAGAAGTTGGATCAGTCCAATTAAGAAACGTTGTTGTTGCATTGGCCGTTTCTGAAAATCCATTGCTATAATCTTCAGTTATAAAAATACTATAGTTTGTTGCCCCTTCCACTTCACTCCAATTAAGCATTACTTTTTCTCCTGTTGAATCAATTAATGCCATAAATGTTTCTGGCACAACAATCACAGTTAGATTTTGAGTAATACTAGTATTAACATTTCCTGAGCGATCCTCACAGGTTATATTCCAATAGTTATAGCCCCCTGTTAGGCTTGTTCCAAGAGAATCACCAGTGTTGCCATGAAGCACAGTAATATTATCTTCAGTTATTGCTCCATTAATTGTTACATTGCAGGTAATATTTCCTCCGGAGTTATCTGTTGGAATGAATGTGAAATTTAGAGAAGTATTAGTTGTGTTGTAATTATTTGCAGGAGTAATTAAATTTATACTTGGACCAGATGTATCAATATTAATCTCAAAACTTTTTGACATATTAGAGTTATTATAGTAATCTGAACAGTTTACACTCCAGTTGTACTTTCCACCTTGCCACTTGGTAACTGAAAAATTATTTGTTTGTTTATAAGTAACTGATCCTTTTGTCTGATTGAAATTTCCGTCAATGAAAAGAGAGCAGTTCTTTATGTGCTGGCTATTATCATAAGGCACAAAAAATAAGGTAACATTTTCATTATCCCATGTTTCATTACCTGGTGCAGTTAAATTAATCCAGGGCGCGGTAACGTCAAGTGTAACATCAAATTCAGTTACATTATAACCATTGTAATAGTTCTCATTTTTAACTAGAGAAATCATTGTATAATTCCCAACACTTAAGTTCCAAGTGGAGAGAGTAAATATTATCCCACCATCCAATCCTGTTTGCCCTGTTGTCCAATTAAGTTGAGTTTCTTCAGTTCCAAGTTCAGATACTGATATCCCTTCTGTATAACCAAATACCTTGAGATTATCCCAACTTCCCATAAATTGCCAGCCACCAAAACCAAACCCTCCTGTGCCAGTTATTGGAGAGGTATCATTTGCAACCATTATTAAATTAGTATTTGCATAAGCTCTCAAATTAGTTTGGCCAGCTTCATCAAATATCTCAAGTCTTAATGTGTGCCAGACATCTTTAGTCGAGTCTTTTGCAGAGGTATTAAGACTTGTTGCGCTTCCACCATTAACTCTATAAAGTTCTGAATCAAGGATGTTTGTTGAATATTTAAAGTAATAAAATGTGTCTCCCGTCATCTTACCGGCTAGTTCCATTGTACCAAGAGGAGACACCCAATCATCAATGTACATGTCAGCTTCTATAACTAAGTCTTGAATTACTGTATCATTAATTCTTAGAGATTTACCTTCACCGGCAGTTGCAACATAGTCTACCCAATCACTTCCCGCATTATAGCTTAATGCGCTGTCATCTTCATCAGGATCACTAAATGCTTTGGTTTCATTATAATTACTTAATGTGTTAGTTGAGAAATCATCATACCACAAATATACTTTTGATTCATTTTCCGGAGCAGCACTTGCTGAATCATATCCATAATAAATCCAATAATTAACATCAGCAATGCTATCATTTAGTACATTTGGAGTTTTGATTGTAACAAGCGTACTTGCTGTATTAAAATTTGCAACAAGTCTGTCAAGTTCTACCCATTTATTTGTGACATTATTAAAGTAGGCAACTCTAAAATCATTACCATTTGACAAGGCCTTTCCACCAGAAACTAATGCATCAGTATCAATTGTAAAGTTAATTGTATAATTCGCATTTATATCTCTCCAGGAATTTGTAACACTTAATGCTTGTCTATACTGGTAATAGGGGTTCCACCATGGAATGCTTGCGGAATTGTTGATTATTGAGATGTTTACCTGTGCATCAATGTCTTGCCCAAGATCATCACTTATGTTAATTATAACTGTTAAATTTTCTCCCCTTTCTGGCGCAAGGGTGTTTAGGACCATTTGGTCATTTAATGCAGTTGTTTCATATACTGAAAAATTCCTTTGGATTGTTATGTTATAATTATTATACTCTGAAGAATTATCATAACATTCTACTTTCCAAGAATAATTTCCGTCTGCAACATTATACACATTAAATGTTTGAGTTATATCTTTGGTAGGAAATTCTTGAGTTTTGTTAATTGTATTATTGATGTATAATGAGCAATTTTTAATTTCCGATAAACTATCATGAACAATGTATTTAAATGCTAAATTTGTTGTAGTAAATACATAATATGGGTCTGGCAGTACATATTCAATCCATGGGGAATCTTGATCTGGGAATACTGATAAATTCCTACCACTTGTCTGATTTACTAAGCCTTGAGGGTTATAACATTTAATAGACCAATTCCAAGTGCCATTGCCAACTGAAGGTAATGTGAAATTAATTGTTATACTTTCGTTAGGACTTTGGGTCGTATCATTAATTGTTCCGTTAAGTAAGATTGAACAATTTGTAATTGGGGAGATGGGGTCACTGACATTATAGTAAAAGATCATGTTTCCATCTAAGTCTCGGTGATTATCCTCTGGAGATTCAATATTCACTTCAGGTGCGGTATGATCAATTGAGATATTTATGTGAACATCTTCTTCTCCTATATTGCCTGCTTCATCTTCACCATAGGCCCTAACTTGATAATTATTACCTTCTGTTAATGGGGTAGTTGCCCAAGTGCAATTGTAGGGGTGTGTTGTATCAGTGCAGATTAATTGCCAGGTTTCAGTTGCATTCTCTCTATAAGCAAAATATACAGTATCAATTCCTAAACCAACATCTGTCACAGTTGCATTAACTAAATAATCTCCATTAACATTACTTCCATTTGTGGGCCTGTGTAATGTTGCAACCGGGGCAATATGATCAAGTTTTACAAAGAGCGTTTTTGTTGAATTAGTGTTTCCTGCATAGTCAACGATTGTTGTATTAATGTAATACCTATCTTTAGACTTATCCATTGAAAAGTTAATTGTTCTTGATCCATCATATTTTGTTGTTTCATTTAACAATATTGAATTATTATCATATAAGTAAAAAGTGATATTTGCTTCATTAATTTCTGTAACACTTACATTTAAGAAAATCCAATCTTTGTTAATGTAAGTATCATTTTCCTCAGTTCCAAATGTAAAGTTAATTTCGGGGTAAGTTGTATCGATGAATATTGTTCTGTTTGTTTCATTAAATCCAGAATTTGTTTCAGAATCATTACACCAAATATTCCAATTATAACTTCCATCATCAAAGCTTTGGCTAATGTTATTTAATTGATCTGAAGTAGCTGGATTAATGGTTTTATTCTCATTAAAAGTCCCAGTTGCATTATGATAAAGTTTGCATGCATTTAAATTGACATCTGTTGGGGTAAAGTTAAATTGTACAAGCGCAGAATTGCTCCAATCATTATCTGTTGGAGTTGCTAATGTGATTCTTGGTTGCAGGTTATCAATTCCAATTTGGATATAAGTGTCATTTTTTAAGCTCTCAATATCTACTGCAATTAATTTAAGATAACAATCAGTTGACTCATCTTCACATTCTCCTTGGCTTGTTGAATCAAATGAACATTCATCTGAACTTGCGTTGCACAATTCTGTTGATGAAACAAATGTGGAAGCATTATCTAAGAAGAATGCATATGTTCCAAAGCCTAAATCATCAGTAGTACTACTTGCATTTAACCATTCGTTACCATGGAGCCAATCAGAGTCAGTAGGATAGTAAAACGATGCATTTGGGTGATCATTAATTGAAAGGTTTATACGCTCAGTAGAGGTGTAACTTCCTACATCGGTGGAATCTGCTTCACACCAGACTTCAAATTTATTATCTCCTGAATCTGTGGTTGAGGTTATTGTGAAAGTATGAGAACAACTGGCACCGCCTGCAGTTAAATTTCCACAAAAATAGCTATCATTATAATTTTGTAAATATGTGCTGCTCGTATTAATTGAACTTAGGCCGCCATAATCATATTTGGCATAAAGTGTTACATTTGAGCAATTTTGTGGTTTGTCATCACATATAGCAACACAAGTTTGACTGTAAGTGAAGTTTTTTGAAGTTTCTGATTCATTAATTAACAAGTCTTCAGATGGTAGAGTCATATTAACTGTAACAGTTCCGATACTTGTGGAATTCCACCAGAGTGTAACCTCATTTGAATTTACATTCCCCGCAGTATCATTTGCATAAGTTTTAGTCCAATTATAAATACCTACTTGAGAAATTCTGTATTCAACCGAGTAAACATTATCGCTATCACTTGCATCACACTCTGTTATCGTGTCACCTGCAAGGGTAACATTTTCAGTTAGAGAGTTTGGCAAAGTTACAAGAGCCCAGACTTTTTCAACCCCCGAGTAAGTATCATCAACAGTTGCATTTAAGCAAATATATTGAGTAATGTTTACTTTTGTATCATTGATTTCCTCACTTCCGATGGAAGGCAAGGTTAAATCAACTTTTCTAATTCTATCCACAGAAGAGTTAACATTGCCCACAAGATCAGTACAGTTTACACTCCAATTATATGTGCTTGAAGTTAAAGTTACATTAAACCAATCAGTATAAGTTTTTGTATCGTTAATACTTCCGTTGATTATCAAGGAACAGGAGTTAACAATTAGCGTTTCATCATCTGCTGAAAAAGTGAAGTTATTATTAGCGACATTTGTCCAAGTATCATCTGCAGGTAAATTTAATGAGATATTCGGAGGGGTTGTGTCGATAGTAAAAGTTTGTGTGCTAGTGATATTTGTATTTCTTCCTGAATCATTTAACCAAGTGTAGTATGAAAATGTACCATCATTTAAATTTGTTAAAGAAAAATTTGTCCATGCATCAAAGTAGCTCTTATTTACTTGTGAACCCGTATATGTTAAACTTATTGTTTTTGGATTTAATTCAGTATGTGAAAAGTTTAATGTAATATAATTATTTGAGGTGTTAAAATTATCAACTGGATTATTGCTTGCAAAATCAATTTGAGGTTCAACTGTATCAATATTAATTGTATAGTTTACAACCCCTTCGCCCACATTTCTTGCACTGTCATTACATAGCACATTCCAGTGCCATTCTCCATCTGAAAAAGTAGTGGTAAAGGAATTTGTTACGCCAGAGATAACCCCGGTGATTGATCCATTTTTTTTAAAAGGGCCAGTTAGATTATTATAAAAAGAACAGTTTTCTAAATAATCATCTGTTGCACTGAAGTTGAAAACAAGCGAGGTATAATTAACCCACGAATTAGTTTCAGGAGATTCTAGTGTTACTTCGGGTTCTGCAGTATCAAGGGTAACTTTCCAAAGTTTTGTGGTATTGCTGTTTGACGCCTGATCTCTTGTTGTTGTATTAAAGTAATAGCTCCCACTTACCAGGCCAGTGAAATTATAACTGTAATTTCCTGGATTATAAGTGATATTTTTTACAAGAGAGTAACCATCATCGTATAGATAGAATGTAACATTTGATTCATAGGTTTCAGTTATGGTTACATTAACAAAAACCCAGGTTTGGCTTAAAAATGAGTTGTTCTTAGTGGTTGCACTTGCGTTAATAATTTGAGGATTAATTGAATCAATGATAAATGTGTAGTTTGATTCTGCACCTGCATTTCTAAATGAAGTATCATTACAATAGATATTCCATTTGTAACTTCCTGATTCAAATGTTACTTGAGGAAATGAATTACTAGAATGATTAACTGCACCCATACTTTGGTTTTCTGTAAAAGCACCTGTTGCATTTGTAAATAATTCACACTTTGTGGGGGCACTATCAGTTACATTATATGAAAAAGTTACAGTTTGGTTATTTGTAACAGTTATATCGCTGGGCGCCTCAAGATAAACCTCAGGATCTGCTAGATCAATAATAACACTTCTCGTTTCTCCAGTATTGGTATTTGTTGCATTATCTTTGCAGGTGACATTCCAATGACTTTCTCCTTCTGGAAAACTTACTGTAATGTTTTTCCAAGTATTATTTGCAATAGTAATCCCCGAGACATTTAATTGAGAATTAACTGTCAAATTACAAATTAAATTATTGCTGTACCCATCTGTAACACTGAAATTTAAAGAGACCAATTGAACACTTGAATTATATGAGTTAACAGGAGAATTTGGAGTTACAGTTGGTCCAGTTTTATCTACTGTAAATGTTCTAGCTTCACTTTTATTCTCATTTAGCCAGTAGTCAGTACAATTTACATACCAATTGTACTCTCCTTCTCCCGCACTTGAAATTGAAAAAGTGTTACTGGTATTATCATAAATGGAAGTATTTGTCCAGTTAATTGCATCATTTACAAATAATGAGCAATTGCTCCAGTTGTGACCATTATCTTCAGGTGTGTAATTAAAAATAAATGTTCCCGTATTGCTATAAGAGTCAGTATCTGGAGAATTTAGGAAAATTTTTGGAACAGTTGTGTCAGCAATGATTTCAAAATTCTGTGATCCAGTTCCATTATTATAACCATCCTTTGAAGCTAATGATGCTGCAGAATACCAACCAAGAGGTATTCCTGTTGACCAAGTGCTAAGGAGTTCTCCATCAACCCCAGTTGATCCGGAATCTCTGTAGATCCAATTTTGTTCTCCTTTGGCACCAGCAACATAAGTGTAATCATATTCAATAATCAAATTAGCATAATTTGAATATAAATAGCCCTGTTGTGAGGGGTGAATTCTTTGTGCTGTTGCAACAAAATACAAGTAGTTGGAACCATCAAGAAAATCATTTAGTTTGTAATATGTGCCAGTTATTGTATTATCTGATCCAAGAGTTGCGTGTGTGCCTACAAGAAGCCAGCTTCCTGCCCCACTGTGATTATAAATGTAAAGATTGGAACCAGCTTGATTCCCATAACCAGTCCAAAGAATTGTAAAATTATTAAAATTAGCTCGTTCACTTGAAATTTCAAATTTGAAATTATGAGTAGCATACTGATACCGTATACCACAAAGTGTTGGATACCATGATGAGTCGGAATTTGCAATTTCAGTATAGGAACCAAATCCTGCTTCCCCAGAAATTGTAGGGCCGCTGGCTGGAGGATTTGATGATTCTCCTGTTTTTTCATACGCCCACTTGTTTACGCTTGTGCCTGAAGTATAATCTAATTGATTAATTGGATCAGTTACATTTTCATCAGGATTTGTGGCTCCAGTATTATTATAATAGGCATAATAATCATTTTGGTTTACTGCACTAGATGAGATATTTGAAATAAATTTAACTTCACACCAATTGGAGTCATCTCCAGAAATAACTTCAAGTGCTTCATTTGAATTTACATTTGTGCTATTTGAAATAATTCGTATTTCATTAGCACAACTTTGAATGTTACCAGCAAGCCCTGAAATATTAACAAATGAAATAACATTAGTTCTTGCACCGGAGTCATTTAAGAAAATGGCCATTCGCTTTTTCCATGAAGTTTCCCACCAAGGAAGGGTTGTATTTGTATCAATAATATCTATGTAAACAGTTGAATCAAGTGCATTGTTTAGTTCATCAGTGGTATTTGTTGTAATCCTTGCTATTTCTCCTCTTTCATAATTTAGTTGATTTAATAAGACATTTACAAATACATCAGTCGCCAAATATACTGTAAAGTTTCTTGTATCAGATGTATTGCTGTTAAATCCAGTTGAGTCATCTGTGCAGGTGATATTCCAGTACCAATTTCCTTCTGCTAAGTCATTAACTTGGAAATATTGGCTTGCGGACTCAGTTATTGGGCTTTTAGTATATTCTAAAGACCCATTAATTATTAGTGTGCAATTAGTAATCCCTGAAAGATCATCAGTTACATTGAAGTAAAATGCTAAATCTCCATCTGTGTCAGTGGAGTCATGATCTGGGCCTTCAATATAAAGTTTAGGAACATCAGTATCTGGGGCTACAAGCAAAGTTCTTATTTCACTTTGATTTGGATTATATGCATTATCTCTGCAAGTTACATACCACTCCCAAATACCATTTCCTAGGGTTGCATTAATTTCATCTGTGCTACCAATATTTGAATTTGTTTTATTTAGTGAACCGTTTAAGTATAAAGAACAATTGTAGATTGACAACAATGAATCAGCCACAGTAAACACAAAACTTACATCCCCATCAACATCCTGAGTATCATTGGCTGGTAAATTTAGTGAAAGCTCTGGGGGAGTTCTGTCTATTGTAATATTTGAATGAGTATCATATGCTCCGAAATTGTTTAGTGTATCATTTGCTCTTGCTTGGATTTGATAATCATTTCCTTCTCCCATTGCTCCGGTGTTCCATGTGCAAGAGTAAGGTTGTGTTGAATTACTGCATAATAAATGCCAGGAATCAAACTCATTTTCTTTGTAATAAAATTCTACATTATCTACACCTGCGCCAAGATCTGTTGCTGAAGCATTTACAACAAAAGTTGAAGCTGAAATATTTGCACTAGGAACTGGCAAATCAATTAAAGTTGATGGGCCAGAGTTTTCAACCCTTACTGTTCGCATACCGGTTGTGTTGGAATTTCCAAAGTAATCAATACAACTTACATACCATAGATAATCATCTTCAGAGACATTGTAAAAATAAAAGTAGTTTGTACTTACTTCTGAAATTGTTGAATTAGTTTGATTTGCTTGAAGTCCAAAGTATATAGTGCAATTTTTAACACCAACTAGATTATCTGATACATTATATGAAAGAGTAAAATTTTCATTGACATAATCATTATTTGCTGGCGAATCAAGTACTAATGCTGGCGAAGTAAAGTCTAAAGTAAAATTCTTATTAATTTTGGTTACATTGTTGCCTATAGTATCATTAGCAACAACTCTTAACTCATAAAATTTAATATTATCGAGGGAGCTTAAATCCCATGCACATCCATATCCTGAGTCAGTATCTGTACAAATATCTGTCCAAGTATTTTGTGTATGGTTTTTATACTGGAATTTTACAGTGTCCATGCCAGAACCTGAATCACTTGATGATGCGTTTACATCATAAGTTGTTGTTGAAATATTTGTAGAATTGTTAGGACTTGTGATGCTTAGCGATGGAGCAGTATTGTCTATTCCAATTTGGATAAAAGTAGAATTTTTTAATCCATCATTATCTTTTACAACGAGTTTAATATAACAGGTTGAATCCTCTTCAGCACATTCACCTTGGCTAATTGTGTTAAAACCGCAAGTATCTGAAGAACTGTTACAAATTTCTGATGCAGTTGTAAAATCAGAATTATCATCTAAGTAAAATGCGTAGATGCTAAACCCTTGGTCATCCGTACTAGTTGATCCATTTAAGGTAATAGTTCCTTTTAGCCACTCTGCCACGGCAGGATAATAGATGTTTGCATCCGGATGGTTATTAACAGTTATATTTACTTCATCTGAATATGCATTTGAAGTTGTAATTGAAGCACCAATACATCTAAATTCATACGTGTCTCCTCCAGTAGATTCAGTTGAAGCTACACTAAAATTTGTTTTACAATATTCACTTGGACCAGCTAAATCTCCACAACTTATATTGTAAACTGTTGTTGTAAAGAGGCTTGAGTCGGGAGTTATATCTGTCCAATCTCCAACGCCCCTATACTGGACCCTTGAAATTGCTGAAGTACAGGTCCCTTCTGTGCAATTTAATGTGCAATTTGAATCAAATTCATAGTTATACTCTGATTCATTTATCTCAAAATTAACAAGAGGATTTGTAATTGTTGCATTTAGTGTATTTGTTGAAATCGCAGTCCAGATAATTTCTGAAATTGGAGTGTGAATTCTAAGATTTGATGCTGTATCATTAGCATAAGTTTTTGTCCAATTATAATCTCCTGATTCAGAAAGCGTTAGAATAATTGCATAAATCTCTCCGCCAGAATTTCCACAAATACCCGAGTCATTACTTAAAGATTCATTTACTGGGCCAGAATCTGGCCAATCAACTGTAACAGTAACATTTCTAACTCCTGAAAATAAATCACTTGCATTTACTTCAAGACAAATTTTATCATTAATTCCATGACTTGTTTCATTTACTTGTTCATCAGTTATTGCAGGATTAGTTAAATCAACTTTTATTAACCAATAGTTAGAAGTGTTTTCATTTCCAACTAGATCAGTACAATTAACACTCCAATTCCACAGTCCTTCTGTTAGGGTGGTGTTAAGATAAGAAGTAATTGGTTTATCTGAAAAAGCTTTAGTTTCATTTACTGTTCCATTTAATATAAGTTCACAGGAAGTTATTGGTAATAGCCCATCATTTGCAGTGAAGTTAAAGTCAGTTGCTGCAATATTTGTCCAGGTATTATCCTCTGAATCCGTTAGATTGATGTCTGGGCCAGCAGTATCTATTGTTACTGTTCTTGAAGTGGTTTGTGCAACTCTACTTGAAGAATCATTTATCCATGCATAATAACTATGGGCCCCATCTTCTATTCCAGATATTGATATGTTAGTCCAACTTCCCGCATAGCTTCTAGTATAAGGAGATCCACTAAAATATCCAATAAGTGTATCTGGATAAGACTCTGTATGAGAAAAATTAAGAATAATATTTGGTGAAGAGGTATTGTAATTATTTACAGGATTATTGGCGGCAAAATTAACCTGCGGATCAGTAAGGTCAATTGTTAGAGTAAAATTAGTATTATTGTGACCAACATTTCCTGCTGTATCATTACAATCTACATTCCATACATAACTTCCTTCAGCAATTGTTTTTGGTCCAAATATATTTACTAGTAAATTATCTGGAGAGTTTTCAGTATCATTTAATCCCCATGCACTAGAGAAGTTACCTTCAAGCCAGCAAGCGTCAAGATAATCATCTTTTGGAGTGTAATTAAAGAAGATTAATGTTGAAGAATTGTAATAAGCGTTATTTATTGGTTCTAAAAGTGCAACTTTTGGTTTAGTTGAATCAACTGTGTAAGTTCGTTCTCCGCTGGCACCTTCGTTTCCTAGTTGATCTGTACATTTTACTTCCCAATAATAGGGTCCATCTCCTAAATCTAATTGGGTGAAGTTATTAGTTTCAGTTTTACTAATAGAATAACTTGTATTAATTGGAATACTGCTAAAATAAAGGGTACATTCATCAATATCTGACCAGTCACTGGCATTAAAATAAAACACAACATCTGGATTATTGGTTATCCCTCCATCTGGATTAAGGGGGGTTTGAGTAACTGTTGGTCCAGTTAAATCAACTGTTAAATCCCATTCTGTTCCATTTGTTGATTCATAACCTAACGTATCAGTACAATTAACTGTCCAAAGCCAATGTCCTTCGCCAATGTTTTCAGTAATTATATTTGCTTCATTATTGGTTATAACTGTGCTTGTTTTGTTAACAGTCCCATTTAATATTATTGTACAATTTGCAATCCCTGTATCATCACTTGGAGTTATGTTAAAATTAACTGTAGTTAAACTGAAGTTATTATCCTGTGGATAATTCATTTGAATGCTAGGCCCTGAAAAATCTCTTGCATAACTAAATATAACATCTCTATAAGGGGGAAGATTGCTAACTTCATCAAATGCAACTGTAATTGTATGGCCGTGGCCTGTTCCTGCACCAGTATTTCCTGACCGTTGTTCAAGATAATTCGTTGTCCCTGAAGCTCCAACTGCAACACTTAATGCTGTGTGATTGTGGGTTGCACTTCCTCCAGTTGAACCATATGAAGCAGAGTTTCCAACAATAAAGTTTCCATTAAAGTCTCCTCCGACTCCTGAAACAGATGTCCATCCAGCAGGAGGCGTATAATTAAACATTCCAATAAATCCCGCAGTTCCATCTGGAATTGCAGTATCTGAACTGGCTTTAGCAAATATAACTTCGACATATGGGGGAGCTTGATCTCCAGTCCCGGATGTTCCTATTCCAGAGTGGGTATGAGTCATAGTTACTGCTGCGTTTGATCCAGACCTTGCCCTTGCCGGAGTGCCTACGGGGCCAGTAGTGGTAATATCTACACTGTGAGTATGATCTGCAGACCCGCCAGTTACAATACTCCCATTTCCCAGTACGAATTTAGAATCTTGATCACTGTAAGCTGCCCAATCTCCAGTGGGAGTAGTATTAAATATTGCAATTACCCCTGATGGGATGATGCTTGGTACACCATATTTGTATCTAATAATTTTTAGGCTTCTAAATTCAGGCATTAAAGAACCAGGGCCTACTGTCTGGGACCCAAGACTTGTGTGTGTGTGGGTTGCACTTGGAAAATCAGTATTTGCTCCTGAACTTCTATAGTCGGTAGTGCTGTCTGGTCCGCTATCGCTAAAATAAGTTAAAGTGTGGCTGTGGGTTTTTGTGCCACTAGTTCCCCCATAACTCTCAGCTCCTCGAGGGAACAAATTGTAAAAATCACCTGACCCGCAAGAGATACACTCCCAATCTGAATTTGGAACATCAGTAACTGCATCATCCCAAAATAAAATCAAGGAGCCAGAGTCAGAAGGATCAACTGCTAAATACCAAGGTCTTGCTTCTTCAAATATTTGGCTATTGAAGGAAACAAAACTTGGTCCCATTTCATATAGCTCTGGAGTAATTAATGGGGGATTGAAAGTATAACTTACAATTGAATTATTTGTTAGTCCTGTCCAGGATAAGTTAATGGTGTTTCCATAAGTAACAATTGCCCCACTTACATTTCCAAGAGTGAAGTTTTCTGGCAAGACTTCAGTATAATTGAAAGTTCCCGAGTAATCAAATGCAACAAGTTTTATGCTTGAACTATGAATCCCTGCCCAAGGATCAAGGGTTACTGGAGTATCTCTAATTATATCAAAAGCAAAACTTTCTGCAACAGCAAATGAAGAAGACATGGAGCCATTAACATTTAAACCAATTGCTTCAACTAGTAATGGGTACTCTCCTGTAATAGAAGTTGAATTAAATTCTACTTCATATATTCCCTTACTTGTTTCTGTTATTTCAGTTGAAAAGTAGTATTCCTGTGAATTTGGATCAGTAATAGTTAAATCAACTTCGGCCCCCGAAACTAAGTGGCCATAAGTATCTAAAACAACAATAATTATCTCAGCTGTTTCATTAGGGTGGTACATTGGCTTTTTGGTGTTAATAGAAGCTACACCTGTTTCAGCAAACCCTGGATCAAGAGGAGATATCACAACTGAATATTCTTCTCCCGGAATTAAATCCATTAATTTTACCCAATCTCCATAGCAAGTTTGTGTACTAAAGTTCCAATCTGCGCATTTAAATAATTCAGAGCCTGTTGCAGTGCTGGAGATGCTCCCATTTGTAAAATTAAGAGAAGTTGGATCTATTGCAAATGATTTTAATACTTTTTTATTTTGGACATCTGCTTTAGCTGTTGGTACATCATCAACCTTCAAGCTTAGGGTTTTATTTTTTAAAACTACTCCCCTTAATTCAATTTTTGAAATATGTTTCCCCAAGGGTGTTAGTTCAAATTCACAATCTGTACATTCAGATATTTGGGTTAAGCTAGTGACCTCAACATAAACTCCATCTTTTTTAATTTTAATTTTTGTATCTGTTTTCTTTCCATTGCTGTCAAGAATTTCAATAAGCGGATCTTTTAGAGTTGGTGCAATTACCTTACTGCTAACAGATAAAAAGTGAGATTGTTCGGAATAGTAAATTGTATCTCCTACTGTTAAGGAAGAATCTGTTAACAATTCTACTGGAGATTTATTGGGATCTTCATACATAACTTTTGAAGAAATATTATAAATCCCTGGTAGACTGTTTATTGAAGTATCAAAAGTAAATGGGGCAATTTTATAACTGCTTTTTTTAATTTCCCCAAGATCGCAATAATTGTTTCCAATTTGTCCAACTAACATGCAAGAAAGATTTGAAAATGAAATATTTGGGGAAACTTTAACATCAGTTATTTTTTGATTTAATGGATTTATTATTGTGATATTAAATGTAGTGTTTTCTCCGGGAGATACAGTTGCTGGATGGATTATAGCACTTGCAGATGCTTTATCAAATATGCTTGTTGTAGTTGTAGTTTTTCTGCCCCCGCCTCCCCCACTTACAAAATTGGTTATAGAGGTCGTAGTTGTTTCTTGAATTGAGGTGGTTGTTGTTGACGAGGAAATTATTGTGCTTGAAGTTGTCTCTTCAATGGTCGTTGTAGTTTCTTTTTTTCCTTGCCCCTTAGGAATATCACTTACCACTTTGCCTGTTGGAGAATTCATTGTAAAGAACTCTGCTATTTTTGAAAAAGCCCATGTAATTGAATCCCATATCGTGGAAAAGAATGTTTTAAACATTCCGCTATATGCTTGACTTGGAGCGAGGGGGTCATAAGTAGTTAGAGAATGGCTGTTACTAGTTCCTTCAATAGAACTGTTAATTTTAAAATTTATTACCTTAGTTTCATTGGATAGAAAATTAAGCCAAGTGCAATTTATTGTTTTAGCATTAACAGAGCACCCTTTTGCATCATATACATTAAATTTAGTATTATCAAATTCCCAGGAATAATAAATTCTTTTTGAAATAATATCTGGGCCAATATTTTTTACTTTAATACTCGCTTCATATTCAGTATTATTTGTAATTGTTCTGTTAAGGGTAGCATCATATGCATATAAATCAAGAGTTGTCTCAAAGTAGGATCTAGTGGATTCAACTTTAGTAGTCTTATTGATTATTTTTGATTCTACTTTTGTTAAAAAAATTCCAGTTCCTTCATTTGCAGGGGAAGCGATTGTGTATGTTAAAACTTTGGAAATATCTCCTGTTAAATTTGTGTTGAAGATTATTGCAGAACCATTATCTTGTTCATCACTTGTGATAATCCATCCAGTTGGATAATTTTCATATACTGTTACATTTTTTACATTTTCTTCACTGTAAAGAATAATTGTTACAGTATTTTCTTGATTTGGTAGGGTACCATTTGATTGTTCTTTGTAAACAAATATATCAGATTCTTCGATCTTAAAATACCGAGTTTCTGTTATTGAGTTATTATTGTCATGAATAAAATATTCGTAAACCCCTGGATCCAGCGACGTTAAAGAAAATATAGTATATGAGACTCCTGGCACTTTAGAAATCTCTTCATTATTTAATACAAGAATGATTTCATTAATTTGAGAGTGACTAACATTAATTATCATACTCTGACTTTTTGTTGAATAAAAATCTTCAGGAGATGTTATTTGTAATGAAGTTGTTAGAGGCTCTATTGTTATATTAACTGCTGTTGAATTTATTGTTGTTTCATTGATCATCAGATTGATTGTTGTTATATTAGTTGTTACATTAATTATTGTTAAGTTGGTTGTTACATTTGTTAATTGGGATGTATTAATCTTTGTTGTGTTAAGCAAACTATACACAGAAACTTCAGTGAATACACTCTCATTATTCCTAGTTGTTTTAAATGTAAAACTGCTTGTTGTGTTTGGACTGATAAGTAAAAACCATAAATTGCCAAGCTCTGGTACAGTATCCCAAGTAATTTTGTATCCCTTACTGGTATTTTCTATTGAGCGGTTTCCAACAGGACTCCAATTATATGAAAACTCCTCGATTATTGAAAGATTGGGAATAAACTCGTAATTTAGCGCGATATTGATTAATGAATTTGCAGGGATGCTTGTACCACAACACTCTTGACAATTAAAAGAATGAGTTACCCACTTGGGAGTCTGAAGTAATAAGTCTGAAGTCTGAAGTAATGGGCCTGGAGAATTGTTGAGGGTTAGGTTTTTTGTGAAGTTTAGTGATAAATTTATTGAGATATTGTTAGTTATTGAAGTATTTTCTGGAATTGTTAAGTTCTTAATAGATAAATTTGCAGTTAGATTTATTGAGATATTTTCGGTTATGTTAGATGTATTATTTACAAGGGTTTTATTGGATGCATTTAGGCTGTTTGTAGCCATTAGCAGAGGGGCGCCTAGGATTATTAGAACTACAAGTACTAAAAATACTTTTCTAAGTCCTACTTTTACTGTTCCTTTTCTCAGTTTACTACCCCGTAAACTATCTTTTGTAATCCACTATGTTAACGTAATGGTAATACCAGTGCGTTAGGTAGTTTGTTAACTTTGATTCTTTGCCAGTTAACTTCAACTTTAACATCAATGGTTGGAGCTTCCCCAACATTTCTGTTAGCTCCACATACTTCTTCTCTTCTAGTAACCCTTGCGCCTTTGCAATTGTTCTAAAGAGCGTTAACTTTGAATGTAATTCTTTTATTCCTGATTTTTGGTGAGTAGTTAATTCACCTATTTCAGTATGCATAAGTTCTCTTAAGTACACGTACAACTGTTTTGAAGCTGAGTAATTTAGGCTGTCAATTAAGGAGTGTCCTTTTTTTAGAAGCTTAGTAAACTCTGGCTTGTGCATTCCCCCCAGGGAAAAATCAGTTCTAATTAAATTTGTACTTTTTGCAAAAACATAATAGTAAAGTAATAAGGACACAATTACTAATGATAAAAGTGAAAGCACAACTTCATGGATTGCAAATTTTTCATTTATTTCATTTGTAACAAGGCCTGTTGCTGGAGATTCAGGAGTTTCTTTTGGAATATTTGGTATGATAAAACTAATTAAATAGTCAAGAGCTTCTAGATCAAATTCATTTTGAACATAATATGATAGTTCATAAGGTGTTGAACCAAGTGATGCAATCTCCCAGCTGATTATTGGATCTTCTTTTAGTACTTCATAATCTAAATTTTGAATTTTTAATTGACTTGTACTTTCTGCAATCTCTTTTGGGATTGATTCAATTAATTTTACATCTTCAAGTGAATTTGTTCCTATGTAAGAAATTGTTTTCTCAACTTTTGCAATTTCTTTTTTTGAATTATCAAGCATAGTTAATCTAAATATTTCAACAGAGAATTCAACTTCAATCAGTTCATTAATTTTTGAGATTTCATCATTAAATTTGGTAGGATCATCTAATTGTACAAATTCAAGGAGGATACTTGAAAAGTCATCTTTTGTTTGAGTTTTTGTTGTTGCCCCTTCAAAACTAATTGTAGATGCAACAGTTGATTTGACCTCTGCTTCAAACATTGCAATTTCTTCAATTAATGAATCAACTGCACTTTCTGGTTGGTCATATGACTCGAGTATCTTTGCCTTAAAACCCTCCAATTCTTTTAATTTTAAATCAAGAATGCCAATTAGATTAAAATCTTCAACAATTGTTTTGGTTTTTAATTCAGTAATACTTGCAAGATTAGTTTTTGCATTCTCTAAATCTAATACTAAGGATTCAATTAATTTACCTGTTAAATTTAATTTTGTTATAACTTTTGGATTTACTTTTTGTACTTCTTCTGCTTCTAGTCCTGTTGTAATTTTGAATAACTGTGAAAATGGGCCCTCATTTCCTGCTAAATCTATTGCAGTTATCCTGTAATAATAAGTTACTCCTGATTCTACTGTGTTATCTTTGTAATCTTGATTGGTTGTATCTACAAGTAAGTCTAAATGATTGATTCTATCATCATTTGCCCTATGGACATTGTAATAATCAACTTCTTCACCGTCATAATACCATTCAAGCATTACCCCTCCATTTTTCTCAATTCCTTGCAAGGTTTCTGGGGCTGGAGGCTCTTGTGAATCTACTACAAACATAAGTCCTTCTGTAATCTCAATTGGTTCATTGTCATAACTTGCAGAGAATGTTGCAACCTTATCATTTACCCGAGAATCAATTATTACATAACCATGCCACACTTTTCCATTTCCAGTTAAAGCAACAGTATGTTTAGTTTCATCTTCATATTGGTAATAAAGTGTTGGAGCATCATCTAGCCTTCTTGATAGTTTAAATTCAAGAGGCTTTCTGCCTTTTGGGAGAAAATAATGGTCTTCATCATCTGTATTTGTCTCAATATCAACAACTCCTTCTATTGGCCCCCTTACTGTGAAATCAAGCACTTCATGATCAATATTTCCTGCAAGATCCTTACATCTAATATTGTAACTGTAATCATCATCTTTAAGATCAACTAGATAATACCAATAATAATCTGGATTACTGTAAAGAAGTTTACTCATATCTTCAAATTCATCATTATCCTGGTCAAGCCTGCATTCAGAGGTTTCTGAAACACTTATTGTGACATTGATATCTTCAGTACTTATAGTTGAACTATCTAAAGGATATTCAAATGCTATTTGAGGACTAACATCATCAAAAGTAAATTCCCTTGTTTCAGAGGTTTTGTTAAATGAGCATTTAATAAACCATGAGTGAACGCCCCGAACCACAGAGGAACTTAGGTTATACTGGCTGTTCCCAACGATATCATTAATTGTGTCTGTAATTGAATCATTAATGTACAATGAGCAGTTAGTTGCATTTGCATTGGTTGTGAAGGAAAAGACAGGGTTTGTATTAAGGATTTGTCCATCAACTGGGTTATTAAGAATTATTAAATTACTTGTTGCTAGACTGAATGTTAGAAGCATAAAAATCATAAATACTCCCAGGACAAAATGTTTATTCATTTGCCCCCCCTTAATTTATCTAGAAGTTTTCTATCTTTTTCTACAGCGTCGTCAATTGCTTCAACTAAAAATTGCTGCATTGTGATATTTTTGAGAACAGCGATAACCTTGGAGCTAGCGTGTAGCTCCTCAGAAAGTTCGATGTTAACTCTTTTCATTTGATCTGCCCTCTATTAGCTCGTATCACTTTTATCAAAAAAGTAAGTTACCTTATTTATATAGTTTTCTGTTTTTTATCATACTTATTATAAGAATGATACTTATGATAAACATCATAAACATCATAAAGGTCATAAGCTTTGTCCACTAAAATATATTTATTAGGTAAATTAATCTTAATTTGTGTTTTGTTTATTTAAGTAATTAATTAAATACTGAAGATAGTTTATTACTATACTATTAGTTTATAATTTCATTTCCCTCTCGGAAGCACGAAAAAGTTTATAAACGACTAAAATTAAATGAATTTTATCCACATTTTAGTGGAGTTAAAGGTGTAACAAGATATGAGTGGAAGTTTTAATGACCAAGGTGCTCCTGTCCGAGAAGGAGATATCATCCAAGTGACTATAGATGGTGTCGGTGAAAAGGGCGATGGTATTGCTAGAGTTTCTGGTTTTGTTGTTTTTGTTCCTAAAACAAAAGCTGGCCAGAAAGTAAAAGTTAAGATGGTTAAGGTGCTTTCTAAGGTAGGTTTTGCTGAAGTAGTTTCAAATGAGACTAAAACAACTGTAGAACCAAAACCAAAAGTTAAAGAAATGCCAAAACCAGAAGAACTGTTACCAGATCCAGAACCCAGTCCTGAAGATTCAGATAATTTCGGAGAAGAGCCAGAAGATAAAGAAGAAGAATATATGTAACGTCGTTAAGGGCATTAGATATGAGACTATTTGTAGCTGTTTCTCTACCAGAAGAAGTTATTAATGAGAGTTTAAGAATTATAGAAACTCTTAAACAAGAGGATTTGTATGCAAATTGGGTTCCTAAAGAGAATTTGCATATTACATTATTGTACTTGGGAGAGATTGCTGATGAAGAATTACCTTTAATAAAAAAAGCACTAGAGCAGGTTAAGCTGATTCCATTTTCTGCAAATTTAACAAAAGCAGGAGTTTTTTCTCCGGATTTTATAAGGGTTATTTGGCTGGGGACACAGGCACGAGAATTTGTTACATTACATGTGAGGGTTTGTGAAGCTTTAAAAAGAAATTACAAAAAGGATTTTGTACCCCATATTACACTTGCAAGAGCAAAGGCAGTACGTGATAAAAGGGCATTTATGCAGAAGTTGAGTATGCTTAAAATTAAACCTTTGAAATTTAATGTTGATTCTTTTGTGCTGATGAATTCTAATTTAACACCTGACGGACCGGTTTATGAAGAGGTTTTAATGTTTAGGGTGTAAGGTTTAAGGTGTAGTATTTTTCATGTTAGACTTTAAACTTCATACTTTAAACTTTTAAGTACCAAAACCTATTTAAATAGCTTAAATTTCTTAAAGGTATTGCCTAGATAAGTAGGTTAGCTGAGAAATCAGGACTCTTATCATCTGTCAGGGCGATAAATTGACAGCTAAGTTCTGTCAGGAGGACATAAAAAATGGCTCAACAAGAAAATTTACTTGTTGCAACTGATGAATATTTAAAGTCAGGAGTGCATATTGGAACTAAGTTTAAGACTGCGTATATGAAGGATTTCATCTACAAAACCAGAGATGATGGACTTTCTGTATTAAATTTAAAGAAAATTGACCAGCGATTAATGCTTGCAGGTAAAATGCTAGCACATTTTGAACCAGAAGATATAATTGTTGTTTCTAGAAGAGAAAATGGCTGGAAACCTGCCAAAACTTTTAGTAAAGTAATTGGATCAAGATCAATTCCAGGCAGATATCCTCCTGGGTTATTAACTAATCCTAACTTAGACACATTTGCTGAAGCAAAGGTTATGATTGTGGTTGATACATGGCCTGATAGAAATGCAGTAAATGACGCAATGTCTGTAGGCATCCCCATTATTGCGTTTTGTGATACAAATAATCAAGCTAATTTTATTGATTTTGTAGTTCCTTGCAATAATAAAGGAAAGAAATCTTTAGGACTACTTTTCTGGATTTTAGCTAGAGAATATTTGAGGAACAGGGGAGAAATTAAAAAGGACTCTGACTTTAAATTTACTACTGAAGACTTTACTTCACAATAAAAATCCAAACATATTCTTTTTTACTTTTTTTATTCCATTACTTATTATTTCAAAAGAAATTTGTTTTCTAGGTTCGCTTCTATGTTTTCTTAATATTGCAACTCGTTTATCTCCTTCTTTAAAAAGTTCAATTAAACACTTTGAAGAATAATGAATAATATCTCCTCCTACCATTTTAGTTTGTTTTCGATTGTCAAAATCACTATATACCTGATTAGCGATTAGTACAGGGATATCTTTTTTACGAGCAATTTCAACAAGGTAGGATAATTGTTTTCCTAGTTCTTTATTAACATTGTAAACGTCTTTTTTCTCAGCAAGTTCTGCCCTATATAACATTGAAATTGTATCAACAACAACAAGACCAATTTTATCTGTTACAATATCTTTAAGTTTGTTAAAAGTTTCAACTTGTTCTTTGTAATTGGTGGGCTTAAGAAAGAATATATTTTCTAATGCCCTTAATTCTTTTCCTGCAAGTTGGCCGAGCCTATCTTTTGATGAACCTCCTTCTGTATCAATAAAAATTACTTTTTTTGTTTTTGCAATTTGTATTGCTGCAATTAAACAAAAGTTGGTTTTCCCTGAAGCAGAAGGTCCATAAATTGTAGTGACTATGCCTGGTTCAAACCCTCCTCCGAGTAGTTCATTTAATACTTCAGAGCCCGAAGCTACTTTTGTCATACAAAAAAGATATTTTGAGGCTTTAAAAAACTTACCAAGAAAATCCTGACGGATTTTCAGTCTGGAACAATATGGACCCTCCAGACTCCGAACAGTTAGGGTGGGGAGTTTGAGGTTTGAGGTGATAGTATTTTTCACTTCAAACTTCAGACTTCAAACTTCAGACTTTTTGGCAAACCTTTTTAAATGATGAAAGACATTTTACACTTAGATGGCAGGGGAGCTGGCTCTCGTGGTACGCATGAGGAAAGTCCGCCCATCTATAAAGGCCTCTTGGAATATCCAAGTATGAGAAATCATAGTGTGCTGAACAGAAACGATACCCCCTATTGGGAGAATGAAAACCTTGAAGATTCTGGTGACAGAATTGAGTTAACAGGTTGACGTTCCTTTAGGAATGGATGAAACGGCGGTAGCAGGCTGGATGCAAGTTCGTAGAACGCTTAGTTGAATGCTAGCACGGGCCGTCTGCTTTGAAACAGGGCCCCAACAAAAGGCGGCTTATCCCTGTCTAATTCTTTTTTTGAATATTTTCCGGTAGATTTACCAGAAGGTTTATATATTAACTCATATAACTATATATATAAACTTATATAAAAGAGGGTCTTGAAAAAGATCATGAAAGGGGACGTCCTGAGGTTTGGTGATAAACCAATGATAGGATATTAGAATGGTGATCTAACATGAAAGAAATGGAAACGAAGCTGATCCATTATCCCAGTCTTAAGACTGTGTTAATGGTGGAGAAAACTTTGCAAATGGCCAATACTCTTATGACAAGGGAGGAATTGAAGAGGAAATTACCTAAGAAGGTAATGCATCAAACTCTCAACGTTATCTTGGAGTATTTAGAGCAAGGTGGAAAAATATTAGATGGCAGAAAAGGCATTTTGTGGATTTTTAATCCGAGTGAAAAACTTGCCGCAGTAATAAAGGGAGGAATTGAGGTATGATTTTTAAAGGCAAACCTGTGAAGGTCATAATTGGAGGAGATGCAAAAGAGGAGTATGCTGAGCTAAATGAGATTGTGGGTCAAGAGATTACTAAACACATTTCTGGGACAGATCATCAAACATTATTTAACTCAATAAAACAAAAGATAGATTTGCTTAAGGTAAACCCAGAATACGGAAGACATATACCAAAAAATCAAATTCCCAAGGATTATATAAGAGATTTTGAAGTTAATAACCTATGGAAGGTTAATCTTGCTGGGGCTTGGCGCATGATATATACTCTAAGGGGTTCAGATATCGAGATTATTGCATTAATCCTTGATATTTTTGATCATAAAAAATATGATAAGAAATTTGGATATAAAAAGAGTTAATTTTCTTGTCTAAAGTATCCTGCGACTGCCCGGATTATTTGTGCTGCCCTTTCCTGGATAGATACTTCCCTCCACCTTAACAGTAGATTCAACATTCTCAAGAAGATAAATTCAGAGTTCCCAAAATAGGAAGCCCCCCATCAGGAAATGGCTTTCTAATAACTAAAAAGTTATAGGCTGGATAAGGTGCTTCTAACACTTGAATATCTCTATGTTGTTTCTTTCCTCTGCACATTGCTATTAAATCAGCAGCATAATAAATGTCGTGATGATGGTTTGGGTTTAAATCTCCCAATCTGTTAACCCTTCTTTTTGCCCTGTGATCTTTCTTAATATTTCCTTGGCCATCAGAGTCAAATAATGCTTTATCTTTTTCACCGTGAATAACAAAGATAAGGCCTCCTGGTTCTAATATTGCATAAGCATCATCAAGAAGTTTTTGAGCTAAAGCTTCATAATATAAGCATCTTTTAAATACAAATATGTTTGGTCGATGAGTTACAAGTTCTGGTATAATCCCATCGTACATATCTCTTGCTACAATATCAATGGAATCCCAAACTCCAAAGGATTTCGCTAATCTTTTTGCAGCCCTGTTCATTCCAGGATTGTTTTCAATTAATATTGCTCTGCTGGCCCCACCATTAACTATTGCTTCAATGGAGGTTCTGCCTCCACCGGCAGCAGGTTCAATGATGGTTGCGCCCTTCATTAAGTCTCCAGCGTATTGAACAATCCTGCGATCAATTTCTTGCATCTCTTCAGAGTAAAGTGTAGTATTATAACCAAAAAATGCACTAATTCCCCACCAACGAGATCTTTTCATTTCAAGAAAATAATTAATGAGAGAATAAAAGGATTATTATGATAGAATATTTATTTTATAGGTTTAGCTAACTATTCAGAAATGATTCTTTTTCAGCCATCACAACATTTAAATATAATATCCTCTCAAAATTAGTAAAAGATAGGTGATAAAGTTTGGATCATATTGCGCCCATTGAGAGAATGAAAGTACACATTGAGGGTTTTGATGATGTACTTGGAGGGGGTTTGCCCATTAATACTGTTAATATGATCACTGGCACTACTGGTTCCATGAAGTCTTCAGTATCATTTAATATCGCATTTAATGAAGTTAAGAAAAATAAAAAAATTGCACTTTATATCTCCCTTGAGGAAACTTATGAAAGTTTGATGGCTCAGATGAGGTCATTACAATATGATTTAAATTCAATTGATATTGGAAGGGTAGGTTATGATCTTGCAACTCTTAGGAAAAATAAAAATAAACTTTTAAAAGATCCAAAGAAAAAGGGAGGATTAATCATTAGTGATTTAGGGCAAGTGCGTAAAGAGATGGTTGGAAAAGATTTATCACCTAATGAAAATTGGTTTTTTTTAACAAAAGCAATAATTAAAGAGATTAAAGAATCAATCGGGCTTGACATTGTTGTGCTTGATTCTTTAACTGCATTACATGTTTTATCTTCGCTTGAAAATCCGAGAGTAAAGCTCTTTTATTTTTTTGAATTTTTACGTGATTTGGAGGTTACAAGCTTTTTATTAAGCGAAATGCCCCATGACGAATCTAAGCTGTCCACTTACGAAGAAGAACCATATCTTTGTGATAGTTTGATAAAATTAACTGTTTCTAATAGGCATAGAAAAGTTTCAAGGGAAATTGCAATGGTTAAAGCAAGAGCAACTAATGCATCTTTGGATGTTTTTACTTTAGATTTTAAGGATGGGAAATTTAAAGCACTTTATGGTGGACAAGTTCCATTAGTCTAAAGTCTAAAGTCTGAAGTAAGAAGTCTGAAGTAAGAAGTCTGAAGTAAGAAGTCTGAAGTAAGAAGTCTGAAGTAAGAAGTCTGAAGTAAGAAGTCTGAAGTAAGAAGTAAGAAGTCTGAAGTAAGAAGTCTGAAGTAAGAAGTCTGAAGTAAGAAGTCTGAGGAATTTTGTTTTTCATTTGGAAGAGTAATGCCATTCCCCCGATGCCTGAAGGTTCAAACGTTAGTTTTAAAGAAGTTGCATGTTTAATTGCAAGGTCTAAGTATTTTTCTTTTATAGGATATACATTCGACAAATGACCACAAAAACCGGCGTATCTGTAAAGTCGAATCCATTGTTCATCAAAATGAACAAATGGGAGATGCGGAGAATAAAGCTTATCTGCCTTGCTTTTTGGATTGTTTGTTGTAGCACCTAAAAAATTACAATATCTTAATTTTTTTACATCTCCGAAAAATCTAGGATCATGATTTTTTGTGTTGACTTCTGCTTTGTTAATATTTAGTACATTTTCATATAGATTTCCTGTTCCAAATGGAATGAAACAATAATTAGGAGAATTGTTAATTATTTCATAGGAAAGCCAATCATAAAATCGGGTTGTTGGATCTAATGCGTCAGCAGAAGTAATGTCAATTCCTTCTATGTTGTGGGTTAAAATTAAGATTTCTCTCCAGGATAATTGTTTTTTTGATAAATTTGTTTGAAAAACTTCACATCCAATCTTTTTCATTCCAACTAGTATTTTTTTATCAATATTCACATCTGTTAATACCCTTAGTTTAGGGAGGCGATACTTATTTAGTTGAGTTTGAATTGCAATTGCTGCCGAACCTGAAGAGATAATTGACATGTGTGGTAATTCTCCTTTAATCTGTCCACGCTTTTTTGCAAGTAAAAAATCTCTGTAAGTTACAACCATCTCCCAAGCCATTCTATCTTTATGTGTGCCTGTGGGATTTTTGCTTTCATCCTTATACCATACATCAGAAAATCCTGGAAATTTTATTTTAAAAGTAGGGGTTGCCGGAAACTTAGGATTATCTGCAGGAAATTCGGGGCTTTCTGGATCATTCTCAGAAGCAACAACAATTGATTTTAGAATTTTATTTTCTTTTGGGGTTAGGGCCATTAATTATAATGAGGGGGTTATGAAATAAAAACTTTTCTTAAAATAACGCATAAATAAATGGGGATAATGCGCTACTTTGGGAGAATATGATTAATACTGCTGCTAGCAGCAGAAGAACTATTGTAGGGGTTAACCACCAGGCTTTTCTAATTTTTAGAAATCTCCACATTTGGAATATTAAACCTTTATTCATTTTGTAATTTCTCAGCTATTACTTTTGCTGCAAGGGCGTGGCCTTCTGCTCGCCAATGCATATCAATTTCATAATATAGATCTAATCTGTTTAAGAAATTTTCTGTGAGATCAATAAATTTAATTCCTTTTGATTCACAAAATTGTTTAAGATTGTTTTGAGGTTTAGAAAATTCTGGCCCCTCTAGATCATAATATTTTGTCACTTTTGTTTGCATTGTTTCGTCTATTTGAACTTTTTCTGGGATGTAAACTACAATTAGATTATCTGTTAGTTTGTGGATTTCTTCAAGATATTTGTAAGTTCTTCCCCAAGCAATGACTGTTTTATTATCATATTTTTCATTATATTGAAGATAATCAATTGGGTCTTTTTTTGCTACAATTGCTTTAACAATTCTATAAAGATTAACATTTAACTGAAACCATTTTTTAACTGAAGAAACTGTTTCCCCTTTTTTTATTAAATATCCATCTTCATCTACAATAAATGGGCATCCTTCAAGATTTCCTCTTGGATCATTGGGATAAAACCCCAGGATAACAAATTCTGGTTCTATTACTGGAATAAACTTTTTAGCAACTAAAAGTTCATTGTAAGTATTGTAAGATCCAACTGCAAAGTTTTGTACTGGTTTATTTAATGATTCTTGAAGTAAGCTTGAAAAAATCTCTTTACTTTCTACTCCATAACCCATGGAGAATGAATCACCTAAGACCATCACTCCTCCTTTTTGAATTTTATTGGGTGCTCTAAATCCTAAAGGATTTGTGTTAATATTAAAGCTAAATTCATTAGTTATTATAGTTTCATTGAGGTTAGGTTTATTTATTGTGCAAAGAGCTTCATCAAGGGCCATTATTGGGGGATAAGGTGCTGGTTCAATCCAGTAAAATCCTTGACTTCCAAATTCTAATACTAGCAACATTACAACTGTTGTAAAAATTGCAGTAATGATATTACTTATTAGTCTAGTCTTTGCCATTTACTTCAGAATCCCAAGCGTCCTTTAAATTTTCTTCTCTTTTGATTATGAATTTATCCATGACTATCAAATCAATTCCTGTTCCCATCATACACTTATATGCATCAAGGGGTGTACAGACAATTGGTTCTCCCCTAATATTAAATGAAGTATTAATCATAATTGGAACTTTTGTGATTTTCCCAAATTCTTTAATTAAATCATAATAATTAGGATTTTGCACCCTTCTAATGGTTTGTAATCTTCCTGAGCCATCAACATGGGTGACTGAAGGGATTATTGCTTGCCATTTTTTAAAAATAGGGTAAACCATTAACATGTAATCTGTAGGCGCAGGAATTGGTTTGTCACAATCAAAATAGTCTAGCGCATCATCTTCACAAACAACTGGAGCAAATGGCCTGAATTTTTCACGATGCTTAACTTTCTCATTTAAAATATGTTGCATATCTGGGTTGCAAGGGTTACTTAAAATACTTCTAGCCCCGAGTGCTCTTGGTCCCCATTCCATTCTTCCTTGGAACCATCCAACAACATTATTTTGCGCTATTAACTCTGCAGTTTTTTCAATTAATTTTTGGGTGGAGATAATCTCAGTGTATTTTATTTTGTTATGCAGAAGAAATTTTCTTATATCTTCAGTTGAAAATTCTGGCCCTAAAAAAGGAGAATTAAAAGAATAAACTCGTTTTTTATCTAAAATAGAATTATATACATATAATGCTGCCCCAAGTGAAGTTCCACCATCTCCTGCTGCAGGATGAATCCACACTTTTTTAAATGGAGTTTTTCGTAAGATTTTTCCATTAAACACACTGTTTAGGGCAACACCCCCAGATAAACATAAATTGTCTTGTTTAGTTACATTATGAACATGGTTTAATATTTTAATTAAGATTTCTTCTGTTATAATTTGCAAGGCTGCAGCAATATCTTCATGGCGCATAGTCATTTCTGCATCCTTCTTTTCAACTGGCCCCCCCAGAAGATTGCATAACTTCTTTGAAGGCATTTTATCTTTATAATGGAAAGTAAAATAACTTAAGTCAAGAGAAAAGGAACCATCTTTATTTACTTTAATAATTCTCTTTAATTTTGGATAATACTTATTTGTTAGAGGGTTCATATTCCCACATGAAGATAACCCCATTACTTTGTACTCAGAATTATTAACACTAAATCCAAGATATGCTGTAATTGTACTATATAATAATCCAATTGAATGAGGAAATTCAATGTGCTGGAGAAGAGTAATTTTGTTTTCTTTTCCGATTCCAAATGCAGTTGTAGTCCATTCACCAACGCCGTCAACAGTAACTATCGCGGCATTTTCAAATTCACTAGTAAGATAGCTTCCTCCTGCGTGAGCCATATGGTGATTGATAAATAAAATGTCTCCTTTGTATCCCAATTTTTTCTTAATGGTTTTAACAAGTCTTAATTTGGTTGTAAGAAAATGAGGCATTGATTTTAAAAAAGTTTTGAGGGATAGTGGAAAACTGTTAAGATGTTGTGAAAGTATTCTTTCGAATTTTAATAATGGTTTTTCATAAAATGCAATGTACTTGATATCTTTAATTGAAATATTTTCAAGGCAATAAGAGATTGCATTAATTGGAAAAGAAGTATCATGTTTAATTCGTGTAAATCTTTCTTCAGCTGCAGCTGCAACAACAACTCCATCTTTAATTAAAGTAGCCGATGAATCATGATAATAACATCCAATTCCTAATATATACATTATTCCACCAATTTTAACATAATTGCTTTTTGAATATGCAGTCTATTTTCTGCTTGATCAAAAACTACACTTTGTGGCCCGTCAATAACCTCTTTAGTCATTTCCATGCCACGAACTGCAGGCAAACAGTGCATAAATATTGCATCTTCCTTTGCATTTTTAAACAATTCTTCTGTGACTTGATAAGCTTTAAAGATTTTCAAACGGGCATCTTTTTCAACTTGAGGAACATAGTATGAAACCCAGGTGTCTGCCATCACAATATCTGCATCTTTTACAGCTTCTAGTGCATTTGTAGTTACAGTAATTTCTCCACCAATCGCTCTTGCTGTTTCAACAACCGAGGATTGTGGTTTATACTCATTAGGGGTTGCAATTGCAAGCTTTATTCCAACAAGTGGGCAACCATAAAGTAAAGAGTGTACAATATTATTATTGCCATCTCCCACAAAAGCTAATTTTAGTCCTTCTAAACTGCCTTTTTTTTCTTTTATTGTTAAAAAATCTCCTAAGATTTGACAAGGGTGAGTAAAGTCAGTCATTGCATTAATTACTGGAACGCGGGAGTGTTCAGCTATTTGAATAATATCTGCATGTTTAATTCTTGCCATAATCAAATCTACATATCTTGAAGCGGTTTTTGCAGTATCTTGAATGCTTTCGCCTTTGCCCATTGGACTGGTCGCAACATTATAATAAATTGCATGACCCCCCAGCTGAGTCATTCCAACTTCAAAAGAAATTCTTGTACGTAGTGATGCTTTTTCAAAGATCATTAAAAGGGTTTTGCCCTTTAATTTTGAATTATACTTTTGAGGATTTTCTTTAATATCTTCTGCTAGGTTAATTATATCTTTTATTTCAACTTTTGTGAGATCAGTTAAATCCAGTAAATCTTTTTCCATTTTTTTCAAAATTGATCAAAATAATCATCAACTTTTTTTGTTGTTAGGTGCAACTTATGCCACCCTCCTGATTTTAAAAATTTCTTACCAAAAAGCCTAGCTATAAGTGCAGTTATCCCAATCCCCAAAATGTAAACAATAAAAAGTAATATGGAATTAATAATTATTGTAATATTGCTTCCAAATTCTTTAAACCCTTCAAAAAATGATCTCACTTAAGCCACCTTTTTAAAAATATTCCAGCAATAGCAATGCAAGCAACAATAAGCATTACTCCAGGGTAACCCCAATTGGGCAATTTGTGGGTTAATAATAAGATGAAATAAAGAATTGTTGTAAATATAATGTATGCTACAATAAATCCTAAACACCCATTGTCCATGCAAATAACCTCAAGTTAAAAGTATTTAAATTTATTGCAGAAATTCTGCTAGTAAATCTTTTAACTTTAAACTGTCTTCATGCTCTTCTAAGTCATACCCAATTACAACAAGTGGTTTGTTAATTGTGATTAATTTACTGATATCAATTGGTGTACCTGAAACTACAATGTCGCATGGTACTGCATTAATTGTTTCTTGAAGATCAGCTATTTGCTGGTCAGAGTAACCCATCGCAGGTAATAGCTTTCCGATCTCAGGATACTTAACAAATGTAGCCTTCATTTCTCCCACTGCAAACTTTCTTGGATCAATTAACTCTGCCATGTGTCTCTCTGCAAAAACTGTTGCTGCTCCAGTTTTTACGCCACCATGGGTTGTTGTTGGGCCATCTTCTACAGCTAATACACGCTTCCCAGAAAGCGTATGCTCTCCTTGTTTAATAGTTAACTTTGAGTTTGCATGAATTACTCTTGCAGAAGGGTTAGCCTGTGCAATATTTTTTTTTAGAGTTTCAATTTGTTGTGTTGTTGCTGAATCCATTTTGTTAATCACTAGCACATCCGCTCTTCTGAAACTTATTTCTCCAGGGTAATAATTAAACTCGTCTCCTGCCCTTAGTGGATCAACAACACAGATTTCTAAATCTGCTTTGTAAAATGAGAAATCATTATTCCCCCCATCCCAAAGTATAATCTCTGCTTCTTTTTCAGCTTCCCTTAATATTGCTTCATAGTCTACCCCTGCGTATACTACAAACCCCCTGCTGGTGTAAGGTTCATATTCTTCTCTTTCCTCAATTGTACATTTATGTTCTGCCATATCTTCATAAGATGCAAATCTTTGAACTCTTTGTTTTACTAAGTCTCCATAGGGCATAGGGTGTCTTATTGCTACAACCTTTTTCCCCGCAGCTTTTAGTATATCAAGAATTTTCCTTGTTGTTTGAGATTTCCCACATCCAGTTCTCGTAGCGCAAATAGAAATTAATGGTTTAGTTGACTTGACCATTGTGTCATTTGGGCCGTACATAATAAAGTTTGCTCCAGCAGCCATCATTTCAGAACCTTTATTCATAAGATATTTGTAAGGTACATCAGAGTATGCAAATACTACTTGTTTAATATTATGTTTTTTAATTAATTCTACTGCTTCACTTTCAGGTACAATTGGAATTCCTTCTGGATATAATTCTCCTGCTAATTCTCCTGGATACTTTTTGTCGTCTATATAAGGGATTTGGGTTGCAGTAAATGCAATAACGTTGAATCTCTCATTCCCCCTAAAAACCGTGTTAAAAACGTGAAAGTCACGCCCTGCTGCACCTAGAATTAATACATTTTCTTTTTCCATTTTATTTATAATCCAACTTCAGGATTATTTTTAGTAATTATTTCAAAGGTTACTTCTCCACCACATACCTTTTTAATTAGTCCTGCCAGCTCTTTTGTAATCTCTTTTATATTATCAACCGGGGGCAGGCCTTCAACAACTAAGGCTACATTTTTTGTATCTTCAGTCATCTTTGATTTATCACATTCTCTCCAATTCCAACGCCTGCATAGAATTTCTTTATCATCTGAGTATACAATCTCTCCTTCTTTTGGAGGAGCGTTTTCATCAGAATTAAGTCTAATAAATTGTTCGTCGCCTTTTGCATATTTGAGGATTATACTTCCATCAACATGGTCAAGGTCATCTCCTCCAAGCGGCACAAGATGTTTAAAGCAAATATAATTGTAGATATCAACAACATTATTAATCTGATTTAATTCTTTATTATCAAGAATTCTTTTTGTTACTGCTTCAACTGAACTTTTATACTTCTTTGCACCAAAGGATTTGAATGCTTCTCGCCAAGCAATAATATTTGGTTCTAGTCCAAGTTGTTTAATTTGTTTATTTTTAATTTCTGCTTTAATTAAATCCCTAATTTCTTTTGATTTTCCTTTATTGTTTATTCCTTTTGCTAATACCACTCCAACTGTTAAATCTGGAAACTTCTGGAAAATTTCTGGAGCAATACTTAACTTCCTGCCTTTTATTGCTTCTTTTTTACCTCTCATAAATGGAAAGAAGATTACATCCCTAATACTTCTTTGGCCAGTTAAAAACATTACAAGTCTATCAAATCCAATTCCAAGTCCTCCAGTGGGGGGCATGCCATATTCCATTGCTTCAATAAATTCTTCGTCTTGGGGGTGAGTCTCCTCTTCTCCACCATCCATCCTTTTAACTTGATCTTCAAAAAGTTCCCGCTGTCTAATTGGATCATTAAGTTCTGTATAAGCATTTCCAAGTTCATATCCAAATGCAAATGGTTCAAATCTTTCAATTAGATCTTTATTTTTTCTGTGAACTTTGCATAAGGGGGTGCTTTCCCAAGGATGGTCAATAATATGAGTTGGCTGCATAATATTATCACTGCAGAATTGGTCAAAGAGTTCAATTATGATTATTCCTCTTGAAGCCTTTTTATCATGTTCAAATTTAAGGCCAGCTTTTTTTACTTCTGCAAGGATTTCTGCTTTATTTAATCCTTTAACTTGTACGCCAGTAAACTTCTTGATCGCTTGATACATTGTCATTTTTTTCCAAGGCGCCTTAAAATCAAGAGTTTTCCCTTCAAATTTAACCTTAGTTGTGCCTAGAATTTTTTTGAAAATATAATCATACATCTCTTCAGTTAACTTCATCATATCATTATAGTCCCAATATGATGCGTAACATTCCATCATAGTAAATTCAGGATTATGACTTCTATCAATTCCTTCATTTCTAAAATTTTTACAAATTGTATATACTTTATCGTAGCCCCCAACAATTAATCTTTTTAGATAAAGCTCTGGAGAAATTGCTAAATAAATATCCATATTAAGAGAATTTAAATGAGTCATAAAAGGGTTAGCATTTGCCCCCCCATAGACTGGTTGAAGCAAAGGTGTTTCGACTTCAATAAACCCTTCTTTTTCGAGAAATTCTCTCATAAGTGTTATCGCTTTTGTTCTCATTTCAAAGACTTTTTTTACTTCTGGATTCATAACAAGATCAATTGCTCTGTTTCTGTATCTTGTTTCAGGATCTTTTAAGCCGTACCAATTACTAGGTAACGGCCTGATTGCTTTAGATAAAATTGTAAACTTTTTTACTTCAATAGTTAATTCTCCTGTTTTAGTTTTAAATATTATTCCTTCAGCACCAAGAAAGTCACCAGAATCTAATTTTTTTAGCAGTTTAAACTCTGATTTTTCAAAATTGTCTAGTCTAAAATATAGTTGAATTCGGCCTGTTGAATCTTCTAAATCAGCAAAGCTAACCTTTCCCATTACCCTAATTGATCTAATCCTTCCTGCAACAACTCCCTTAACTTTTGTATGCTCTGCTTTTTTTAACTTTGAAAATCTTTTATGAAGATCTGCAGCTTTATCCTTAGGAATAAATGAATGAGGGTAAGGTTCAACCCCTTTTTCTTTGAGGTCATTTAATTTTGCAATTCGTTCATCCATTAACCTTTTTAGTCCTTTTTGATCTTCCATAAGGTACTTGACCTTCCCACACTTAATAAATTTTTTGGGATTAGGCTTTTAAATTAGGATAAATTGATCCTTCTATGGCAAGAGGTTTACTTGATTATATTGAAAATACGGAATTTGAGGCAGTTTGCCCCACAGAATGTTTTCCTGAACTTCTTGAATTTGTAGCCAGCAGAGAAACACTTCTAAATTTAGATTTAAAAGCAGCATTAACAATAATAAAGATTGCAGATTTTGCTCTTGAAAGAAAACCTAAGGCCCTTGATCACTTAGTTGAGACTTTTGCAGAATACACCACAGAATTAATTGGATACTTGGAACATTTAGGGGAAAAAGTATCTTATGATGCTAGGAGGGATATTCCTACTCTTTATACTTATTTAGCTGACTTTTTATGGAGAGAGTACATGCTTCCTAGTGGAGAGCTTAAGACTGGGAAGGAATCTATTGATACTACATTAAAAGCAATCAAGCTTTTTCCGATTAAGCATATTGATACTCGAGAGCAACTTACCTCAGGAGTAGCTGATCGGGCAGTAATTTTTGGAAATAATCATAGGTCTTTAGAATATTTGGAAAAAGCATATACCCTTAGGTTAGAAGGGGCCATAAAATTTGGATCTACTATTGAAAAGGCAATTTATTGGCATTTTTATGCAGGAGAGGCTGCACTTAATTCATTCAGGGTGAATCAGGACACTGAATGGGCAGAAAAAGCGTACATTGAATATGAGCATTCCTTTAACTTAGCAGAAAAGATTAATCCAAAATACTCTAAAAAATCTGCATTAAAAATGGGAGATACAGCTTTAATATTAACAGCATTAGAAAGTGAATCGTGGAAACCCAAGATTTTGGAATTTTACGGAAGGTATATAGAATTGTGCCGACACGATAGTTTGAACATACCCCCAATTAATAGAGTTATTGAAAAGGTAATGAGGAATATTCCTGGAATGGGGCATGAAACTATTAAAAGAAATGTGTTGGCAGGTAACTGGAGGATGGGCCAATATCTCACTCCTTCTTAAATTCTAAATAAGAATAAACAATTGGAATTATAGTTGATCCAAGTATGCTAATCAAAAAAACATATACTGGCCAAGGTGTTAGTTTTCCAATTAATATTAATAAGGCAGCGTATTTAAACAGTTTGCCTCCAAGTTTATGGGTTTTTTCCCAAACACTTTTTGATGCAAGAGTCCAAGGAGTTCTAATTCCAATAAAATAGTTTTGTTCTGCCCTTTCAATTAGTACTCCTGAATAAAATATTAGTAATGCCATTGGAGTCATAATCAAATTAGTCATGTCAAACAAATAACCAAGGTTAAATGCAATAGATGCAAAATGGACATAGGTTAAAAAAACTAATAAGATTATCATAAACCAGGAATAAGTATCAATAAATTTAGCAATATTTTTCTTATGTGGTGCAATAATTGGAATTAACCTTAGAAGAAGGTAGATAAAAGCTGTAATAATTGGTATTAAAAATAATCCCATAAATTTGTTTCCAAACCCATCTGCTTCTCCATTAATATCCCAATGGGTTGCGAGTTCATTAGGCAGTATATTATAATAATATAGGCTAACTCCGAAGATTAATAGAATAATTATGATTGCTAAATAATCAAATTTATTGAAAAATATTGGTTTACTCAAATTTTTTCCCAAGATAAATCATCTCCCAAATTTTAGTATTAAGTTCATCAACATTAATTCTGATTTGTTTGGTTGAATCTCTATCTCTAACAGTAACTGTTTTGTCTTTCATTGAATCATAGTCTACTGTAATACAGTAAGGAGTCCCTAGCTCATCTTGCCTAGCGTACCTTCTTCCTATTGATCCACCTGCATCATAAAATGCATTAAAACGCTTTTGTAAGTTTTGGAAAATTTCTTTTGCATATTCTGCTAGACCATCTTTTTTTACAAGGGGCAATACTGCTACTTTTAATGGGGAGATTAATGGATTTAATTTAAGAACTACATTTCCCCGTTTTTTATCATCAAAATATGCATCAAAAAGTAAAACAAGTAACGCCCTTTCAATCCCTTGAGAAGGTTCAGCGGCAACAAAAGGAAGCACTTTTTTACTAACAGATTCATCAAAGACTTCTAGACTTTCTTTAGAAACTTTTTGATGTTGTCCTAAATCAAATTGGCCCCGGTCAGCATCTCCATGTAATTCTTTCCATCCAAATGGAAATTTGTATTCAATATCCACACAGGCATTTGCATAGTGGGCTAGTTGATCTTTTGAATGAGGTTGTAATCTTAGGTTTTTCTCCTTAACCCCATATTTTACAAACCAGTTAAAAAATGCAGTAACCCAATAGGCATGCCACTTTGAAGCAAAGACTTTTTTCTTTAAAAGTGAATCAACTGTAACTGTTTTAAAACTGTTTTTATCTGCGATATTTACTTTCGCTTTCCCATCATACATTGGACAATCATTTAATTTTTCTGGGTTTGTAAAAAACTCAATTTCAAATTGTTCAAATTCTCTTAATCTGAAAAGAAAGTTTCTTGGAGAAATTTCATTTCTAAATGCTTTTCCTACTTGTGCTATTCCAAAAGGCAATTTAACCCTTGAAGTTTGGTAGACATTTTTGAACGCTGCAAAGATTAACTGAGCAGTTTCCGGTCTTAAATATCCAGTACTCTTTTCATTTTTTTCAGGTCCGATATTTGTTTCAAACATTAGTTTAAATTCATTGGGTTCTTCTAAAATTCCTTTGCATTTTGGGCAAACAATTTTTTCTTTTTTTACTATCTTTCCAATTTCTTTTAGGCTTTCTCCTTCAACATTTTTCCCTGTTACATCTTCAATTAAGGTATCTACTCTAACATTAAATCCACAAGAAGAACATTTGGCCATAATATCAGAAAATTTTTCTGCATGTTCTGATGCAACCCAAACTTGAGGGTTAGTAATAATTGCACCGTCAATCCCTACAACAAATTCATTTTTTGTTACAAAGTCATTCCAAAAAGCTTTTTTCACGTTGTTTTTAAGTTCAACACCCATTGGACCATAATCATAAAATCCCTGTAGCCCACCAAATATTTCAGCTGTTTTAAAGACAAAGCCTTTTTTCTTACAAAATGCCGCTAATTCATCAATGCTTGGAGTCATTTGATATTTTATTTAAAAATCCTTTATAATCTTTTTCATTTGAAATACCTTAAAAGGGAGATTATAACCCTAAAAATGAAATTAGTTGTTTTATTTCGAAACATTAAAATAGTCTTTTGCCCTTAAATCTTAAAAAAGAGGGAATATGAGGAGAGCAGGAGATTATTTATCTGACGTAAGTCCTGAAGAGTGTTTTCATTTATATGATGGGAGTTTTGTTCGCAATTTAAATGAGCTTTTAATTAAAATCCAATCTATGAGTGATAATTCTTTTGGAAATCATGTGGGTAAATATAGGGATGATTTTATCCCTTGGATTCAAAATTCAATTGGAGATAAAACTCTTGTAGCCCAGCTTATGGGTGTTAAAAAAAAAACATTTTATGAAGCAAGAATTGCAAAAAGAATCAGGAGATTAGAGCTCGGTGAGACTCTTATTAAATCTTCAATGTTTTTAGGCTCTCAAGTTAAGAAGAAGACAATTAGATATGGGCCATTATTTGTTTTTTCAATGATTCTTTTTATGGTGTTTCAGGTAGGATACTTAACTAATCTTCATTTTGCTGCAGAACTTCAAATAAGAGAAGTTGCATTAAAAATGGATAATTTTATTGTTAAGCAATTAATAGCAGATAATGTGCTCTTTAAACATCTTGTAGGAATAGAACATCTGTTGAATTTAACTGTGAACAAAACTACATATATGCTGGAATCAAACTTTTCATCGTCTCCTTTTTTATTCCCCGGCCCCCTTTCTCCTCAAAATAGGATTGATGAAAGTCAGATAAGAATTACTAATAGGTCTTTTTCTGTTATTGTTAATAATCCTCAGTGGTCAAGGATTTCTGATACTAAAAGCATGGAGCCTGTACTAATGTGGGGAGCAAATTCAGTCGGGATAATCCCAAAAGATGTAACTGATATTGGAGAAGGGGACATCATCAGCTATCAGGATGTTTTTAATGATACGGTCATCCATAGGGTTATGGAAGTAGGTTATGATGAAGAAGGATGGTTTGCGGTAACAAAAGGGGATTCAAATTATTATGAAGATCCATTTAAGGTGCGCTTCTCCCAAGTTAGAAGAATTCTTATTGCAATTATTTATTAAATTGTGAAAAATTGAATTAAGGCTAATCTTATCAATATGATTACATTTCAACTACATAACAATTACATTAAGCATATATCTCTCCTGTTAATATACTAAAACGTAACATTTATATATTACTTACAGATTACATAGTAATTACATCTAACATATTTAGCCCCACTTTTTTATTTTTTATTTACAGAACAATTACAAACCAATTACAAATGACAGAGATTGATGTATTAAACATAAGGGTGCCAAAGAAGATAGTTCTATGGCTGGATTCTTTAGTTGTTAGGGGATTATACAAATCTCGCGCAGAAGCAATAAGGGATTTTACAAGAGAATATATTCTTAAGGGGGATAAACTTTGAATGATGTAATTGTTTCAGTTAGGATGCCAAAAGGACTCTCTACTGCACTAAAAAATCTTGCTGAGACAAATCATTTTATGGATGTTAGTGAAGCTGTTAGAAGTATTCTCCGGGCCCAATACCTTGACAAGGCTAAAGAAGAAATTTCTATTGAAAATGATGAAATCTTAAAGAAATTAAAGGCAGTGATGGGTGAGACGAAATGAAAAGATTAAGTCTCATTTTAGCATTAATATTATGCATAAGTATTGTATCCGCATCTACTCAGTGGGATATTGAAGACGTTGTTTATGAAAATAAAGTATATTTAAATGACACATTAAGTGTTAATGTAACCCTAATTGAAATAAACGGAACAGTAAATGAAACTTATGAATGGGAGATTGGAGGGCAGTTATTCAATTTATCTAATAATATAATAACTGATCTTGATACTAGTGAACTTGGAGAGCAGAATTTTGAAGTTAAGTTAACGTTAGGAAACAGTACAGTTTTTGAAGAAGTATATTATTATAATGTAACAACTGACTGGGATAATGATGGTTATCAAGCAATTATATTTGGAGGAGATGACTGTAATGATTTAAATGAATCAATTTCTTTAGGAGCAACTGAGATTATTAATAATGGAATTGATGATGATTGTAATCCTTTAACTCCAGATATTGTGACAGACATTAACCCAACAAAAGAAAGGTATGGATTATCTGAGGCAATCAAAGTTGAGGTAATTGCTTTACCTGGGGGGATAGTCCCCTTGGCAATATATAATGTTGTTTCTAATGAGGTAGTTTATTCCAATAATATTTCTGGAAATTTTCCATTAAATGTTTCAATAACTGGGTTAAAAGAAGTTGGGAATTATTCAATTAATTTAGATAATAGGGGTTTTTTAGAAGAGCTGTCACAATTTGAAATTTATAATTCATTAACTGCAGACATTGATATTGCACCAAATAACCCCTGGGTTAATCAAGAGGCTATTTTTGAAGTGGATAATGCGGGCGGAGGATTTTCCCCATATGATTACAAATGGACTTTTGGGGATGGCAAAACTTCAACTGAACGAGATACAAAACATACTTACACTAAGGTTGCGGACTTTAATGTACAGTTAGAACTTACTGATCAAGAAGGAAATAAAAGAATTTTTAGTGAAGGGGTATCCATCCAACAAACTTATTCAGTTACAATTATTGCAAGAGATATGGCAAATGATGCACCAATTAGTGGTGCTGAAGTAATAATTGATGACTTTGTTGAGACTACAGATGCTAATGGGAGAGCAACATTTAGACTCACTGATGATAATTATCATGTAGGGATATTTGATGAAGATTATGAGATGGAGAGTGAATCAGTTAGAGTAACAAAAACCCAGGAGTTTATAATCCCAATGAAGAAGATCTTTAGAGATTTAACTCCTCCACAAATTGAATTGATTAGTCCTTCAAGTGAGGAATATTTCTTTAAAAGAGATTTGGACTTTACTTTCCGGGCCCAGGATGGAGATGACTTTTCCTGTAAATTGATGTTAAGTGATAATAATGAATGGTGGAATGAAAGAAAAGTGTTTACTAGTATGGCTAATGGTACAGATACAAAAGTAACACTTTTAGGGTTTGAGGATTCTGACTTTTATTGGAAAGTAGAATGCATTGATGATTCAGGCAATGTTGCAGAAACAAATAGTTGGAAATTTAATGTTAATCTATCTGAAAATGCAATGGCCGGAGTAGAGTATAAATTAATTGATCAAGAAACTAAAAATAGGACTAATGATTTAAAAATCCAGATTGATAATTTATTATCTCAAGGGACTTCTTTTTCAGGGCTTCAAGGAGAGGTTGCTACACTAATTGAATGGAGAAACTCATTAAATGAAAATAAGAGAAAATTGGATATTTTAACAAGTGATGTTTATAACTTAAGATTTAGAAAAGTTAACAACTCTAATCGGGTTGAAATGAGTAATAATATCATAGAAAGGATTGATTTAATATTGGCAGATAGTGTGGCGGAAATTGTAGTTTCCGGTACAGAGAGTTTTGTATATTATCCTACATCAAATGAACTTGGGAATATTTCACGGCGTTTTATTGAGGCTCAGGGGTATGATCCTACTTTGTATAATACCAATCCTTATGAAGAAAAAAATGAAGCCTTGCAATCAAAATATTCTGCCACCGTGAATTTATTTCATATTAAGTTTACTTATCTTGACGGGAGTGAAAAGGAATTTACTTTAGTTCACAAAGTGATGGATTCATTTACCCCGCAGGATAATATTTCTCTTGTAGAGTATATCCCAAAATCAATTGTAGAAAATGCAGATAATTTACAGATTATTAGTGATAATGAATTATTAAAAGATCCATTAATTAGGTTTTTTGGAGGAGATGTGGTTTATCTTGCCCCTGGCCATATTGAATTTGAAGAATTTCAAAAAAGCCATTTGGTGGTCATGAATAATGAAGTATTTTTAGAGGAAAGAAATGCAATTACTGGATTTTCAGTTATGGGACTATTTACTGATGGATCTAGTTTTGCATTTGTCGGGGCATTAATTGCTGTTGTTTTAATTGGTAATTACCTCTTATTTACTCTTGGAGTATTCAGAAGGATGTTTAATAAAAAAAATGATTATAAGAATACTTCGAAAATTGACTCTTTAATTTTAGAAGCAAATGAATATATTGATAATAATAAAATCGAAGAGGCATTAATTTTATTTAAAGAGATTGAATTATTCTTCAAAGATTTAAGTTCCAGAAGGAAAAAAAGTGTTGTTGGGGATATCCAGGGCCTTGCAGATTCAATTAATTTATCTAAAATTGATGCCTTGTGCAATAATACAGTATATTTAGTTGAGAACTCAAAATTAGATGAAGCTAAAAAAATCTTTAATCAATTGTTGTCTTATTATAATAGTTTATCAGATAAAGTTAAGGTAGATATAAACCCTAGATTAACAAGCTTAAGGGGGTTAGTCAATGGAGGGTGAGTGGAAGCTAAAGGCAGGAATTGCAGGTATTATTTTAGTTACACTTATCTTATCTGGGATGGGGCTGATGATTGTTCAGTACTATGTAGGATATGCAGTATTGCAAGGGGAAGGCGGGACCATTACTAAGATGAATATCGCAGATGTAAGACTTGCTAATTACTGGCATGGTTTTTTTGGGGTTGCAGTGATGGTTCAGGAGTTTGATTACCAGCAAAAATATGAAATTGATGAGTATGGGATTGACATTTACAATTTACTTTTTCCTTGTCTCGAATCTGGAGAAAGCCATGAAGTTTATGCTGCTTTAACCCCGGATATTAACTGGGAAACAATTGGGCCTGCTAACCCAGAGTATTTTGATAATTATTTTGACATTGCACATCTTCAGAGTGCATCGTATGCATTTACTGATAACATTACTATTGAATTAGGTAATAGGAATATTACTGGGATACCTGCAACTTACCTCTTTGTAAACTCCTCCTCACAAAAAGAAAAATTTGCTCAAGGGTTGTTGCAAGATGGTAATGGAAATCCGATTATTGTAACTAATGTTGAGGGATTCACTGCAGGGTTTACTGGGGACGTCATAAATTATCAATTAATGGTTCCTGCGTGGCCAGATCTGGAGACCATGTATTACTTTTTTACAGATCCATTTGATACTTGTCCAGAAGGGTTTGGGCAATTAGAACCTCCTGGTAATGTTACCGGGGTTGTGACAGATGCCACAAATGGAAATCCAATTGCATATGCAAGAGTTGTTGTTGCAGGGGGGATTGCTGTAACTGGGGCAAATGGCACATATATGATGGCGGTTCAAGGGGGAACTTGGAAAGCAATTGCAATGGCAAATAACTATTTTAATAAGGTACTAAATGTTACAATCTATTCTGGGAAAACCACTATTTTAAATATTCCCTTAGAACGTGAGGCAGAAGTTTCTGAAAGTACAAGAACTAGTTCTGGATCTGGATCTGGCGTGGGGCCAGGGCAGTCAGTTGGTCCAGGAATTGGGCCTTATCTTGAGGAACCAAAAAAAACAGAAGGAATTGACCATTTTATCACAACTCAAAAAATTGATAGGACGCTTAGGATGGGGCAATTTTATGAGGATGAGATTTTTATTTTTAATTATGGATCTAAGGCAGTTGAATTAGATATAGAAGTTGCAGGTAATGTATCTGATGTAATTGGGATTGATAAAGAAAAATTGTATGTTAAACCAGATTCTCATGAAAGTTTTATGGTAACGGTTTTTGGAAAAGGGGCTCCTGGGAAATATAATGGTTCCATTAAATTATACGGTACTTTTGATGATGAAATTCCTGTTGAACTTTTGTTAACAACTAAAGAAAAGTTACCTATTGAAGCATTATTATTAGATGTAATCCCTTTAACTCCTAAGATCTTTAGGGGGGGGCAATTGAAGTTTAAAACTGACTTAAGAAATTTGTTAACTGATCTTAGATATAATGTTTCTTTGTCTTATTATTTAATGAATCCTAGAGAGAATGGTTCTTATTATTTGGGATCTGATTTTAAACCTTTAAAAACATCATTGTCTTTGATTAAGAATTATAATCTGCCAAAAAATTTAACTCTTGGAGATCATATTCTAAACATTAGGGCAGAATATCTTAATATTACAACAGAAGCAAATACCGTAGTAACTTTAGGTGATCCTTTTTATAAAAAGAAAATCTTTGGAGTAATTCCAGCATGGGTAATTGGTCTTTTCATTGGATTAATCGGAGTTGGAGCGTTTTTACTTTGGTTTGTTAAGAAAAAACTTGAAGATAAGAAGAGGTACCATCTAAAAGTATCTATGAAAACACTACCTCAGAAAGGGCCTGCAAGAAATGTGTATATGGGAAAGATTGCTGAAACAAATAAAGCAACGTATTTTGATTTAAATAAACTTACAACTCACGCAATTGTTGCAGGATCAACAGGTGGTGGAAAAACTATTTCTGCACAAGTATTAGTTGAAGAGTGTTTAAAAAATAATATTGCAGTAGTTGTTTTTGATCCAACAGCCCAGTGGTCTGGTTACTTAAGAAAATGTGAAGCGGAAAGTATGCTTAAGTTATATCCGGATTATGGGTTAAAAAGAGAAGATGCAAGAGCATTTGATGGTAATATCCGGCAAATTCAGGATGCAAGAGAGAAAATACACTTAAAAAAATTTTTCAAACCAGGAGAGATTCAGGTTTTTACAATAGATAAACTTGATCCAAAGGATATTGATTTATTTGTAACAAATACTGTTAGGGAAGTTTTCCATGAACACTTTGACGAAGAACCAGAATTAAAATATTTAATGGTTTATGATGAGGTCCATAGACTTTTGCCAAGATTTGGGGGGTCAGGAGAAGGTTTTATTCAGATTGAAAGAGCATGTCGAGAGTTTAGAAAGTGGGGGATTGGAGTTTTATTAGTCTCGCAGGTATTAACAGATTTCGCATCTCAAATTAAGGCAAATATCAACTCTGAGATTCAGATGAGAACAAGGGATGAAGGAGACTTAAAAAGGATTGCAACAAAGTATGGAAAAGAAGTTTTAAGGTCACTTGTTAAGGCGCAAGTTGGAACGGGTATGCTTGAAAATCCTGCATGGAATATGGGTAAACCTTACTTTGTACAATTTAGACCAATTCTTCATTCAGTCCATAGATTAACCGATGAAGAGCTTGCAAAATACAATAAGTATAATGAAATTATTGATGATATGGAATTCCAAATTGCACAGCTAAAAAAATTAGAAGAGGATGTCTTTGATCTAGAACTAGAGTTAAAGTTGGCACTGGATAAGGTTAAATCTGGAAACTTTAACATGGTAGATATTTATTTGGAAGGCATTAAACCAGAGATTGAGAAACGCTGGACAAAGATAGGGAAAAAACCAGAGCATAAGCAAATTGAACTTGTTGATTTAAGTGAAATAGAACAGGCGGTTGAACAGGCAAGAAGTGAACGTGAAAAGTACATGAAGGACAATAAAAAAGAAGAAAAGTCAGCTCCAAAAGTAAAAGAACAAACAATTTTTGAGAAGACTATTGATGTTGATAAAGCAATAAACTTTGATAATGGGGCAACTGTAATGAATCTTGTTGAGCTTTGTGATGTTTTGGAATCAATGGATGATGAAACTTATGCAAGGTATGTTACTGAAGAGAAAAATGATATTGCGGATTGGATTAAAAGCACATTTAATGCGCCTGAACTTGCTGAAAAATTAATTGGAAAAACAAAAAATGAAGCAATCGAACAATTAAAAATGGCAAAAATTGAAAGTGAAAAGAAAAATAAAGGCACAGCCCCAACAGATGAATTAGAAGAAGGGTCAGAAGATGATGAAGATGATTTGTTTGGAAGTGATGGTTTAGATACAAGTAAATTGAGTCTGAAGTCCGAAGTCCGAAGTCCGAAGTCAGAAGTCAGAAGTCAGAAGTCAGAAGTCAGAAGTCAGAAGTCAGAAGTCAAAAGTCAAGAGTCAAGAGTCTGGAGTCAAGAGTCTGGAGTCAGGAGTCTGGAGTCAGGAGTGGAAGATAACCCCAAGGAATCTCCAATTAAACAAGCAGCAGAAACTGAAGAGCATAAGGAAGAAATTGCAGAACAGATTGCAGAATTAACTCAGAAGTCAGAAGTCCAAAGTCCAAAGTCTGAAGTCCAAAGTCAGAAGTCAGAAGTCCAAAGTCCAAAGTCTGAAGTCCAAAGTCAGAAGTCCAAAGTCCAAAGTCCAAAGTCAGAAGTCCAAAGTCAGAAGTCCAAAGTCCAAAGTCAGAAGTTAGAAGTAGAAGATTCTCCAAACCCCAAACCCCAAACCCCAGAACAGTTAGAAGTCCAAAGTCAGAAGTTAGAAGTAGAAGATTCTCCAGACTCCAGACTCCAGACTCCAGACTCAAAAGAGCCTTTTTATTTGAAAAATGGTTCAACATTGGGGGATTTGAAAGAACTGCTAGGTGCATTAAAATTCATGGACCAAAAACTATATGAAGGACATGTCTCCTCAGAAAATAATGATTTTGCAAATTGGGTGGAACATGGTCTCTCTAACAAGAAACTTGCCAAACAAATAAGGGGTGTTCGCTCAAAATCTGAGCTGATAATGGTGCTTGAGGGGGCGGCATGAATATATTTAAGCTATTTAAAAAGAGGGAAGAGAAAGTTAATGTAGAATTTCAACCAATAATTCTTAATGATCAAGAGAAGAAAATCTTTGAAAATATTAAAAATGGGCCGGTTAAATCAAAAAAAGTGACAGTGAATAAGATTTCAAGGGATAGAATTTTGCCTGAAGATAAAAGTTTTTTATTGCCTGGGGGGAAGCAAGTTTATTCAATATTTGAATTAAAAGAGATTATCATAACTATGAATTCTGGAGAATTTAATTGGATGATACTGAGTAGAAAGAGTGATCTTAAGCAATGGGTTGCTGATCAATTTGATGCACCTGTGTTGGCTGAACAAATAATTAACTGCCAGAAAAAAGAAGAATTTGTTGGGTACTTAAATTCTTTCTTAAATCCTTCTATTGAAGTGATTGAAGAAGAAAATATTGATTCCCATTTTGAGCAAATGTTAGAAAATTTAGTTGAAAGATTTAATGAGGTTAAGGATTCAATTCAAGAAGCAAGAAAACATGGTGTAAATACATTTATTTCACAAACAAAGGTAATGAACATTAAAGCAAAGATTCATTTTGCTGAAGTGAACCAGGACACGGGAGAATTAGCTAAAATATCAACAAAGTTGGATGAAATAATGCAAGAATTAAAGGAGGAGACAAATGCCAGAAGAGCAGAAGCCTGAACAAAAAGATGTGGTTGTTGAATCCTTAAAGGCAGATTTAGAAGGAGTTAAAATAAAGGTAGAATCATTTGGTGAAATTCGAAAAGGTACTACTGAAAGGTTTTCTCAGGTGAATGGGCTTATTGGAGAACTCCGCGGGATGATTATTGACTTGTCCAAAAATGTTTCTAGAATAGAGGTTAATGCAACAAAGGCTATTGATAAGGTTGAAGCGGTTCAACCAGAAATGTTGTTAGTTGAAGTAAGGCGAGTGGACGCTAAAGTTGAAGCATTAAAAGCAAATATTGAAAGCAATGAAGCAATGATGAATCAACTTTTTACTCAGATTAAAGAGATGAGAAATCAAATCTTAGTATTTAGGGGAGTAGAACAAATTGTAAAAATGAGTGAGGATATTAAAGAAGATCTAACTGGCCTTCGAAAGGTGCAGGCTAATGTTGAACGCCATTCTGATAAAGTTGAAAGTATATTTATGGAGTTCCAAAAAGAATTTCAGGAGTTTAATCAGTTAACTACGATGTATAAAACACTTGATGTTGAGATGAGAAAAGCGCTTCAGAGTATGGATACTATAAATATGAAGCTTGGTGAAAAGGCTCAGAAGAAGGGAGTAGAGGATTTGACAAATAAATTCAAGAAACACGAAGAGCATGTTTCAAATATTCTTTCCCTTGTAACAAAGAAAGCTAAAGACATGGAAAAACTTGTTGGAAAAGAAATAAAGAGTTACAAAAATGAAATTGCAGGTAACTTTGAAGCAAGAGGAAAAAGGCTAAATCTCTTAATTAAAAAATTAAACTTGTTAATTGAGAATAATGAGAAAGTACAGGAACTTTTACAGTTAAAACCTGAGGAATTAAAACCAGAAGAGAGTCAGTCTACAGTTGACAGTCAGAAGTCCGAAGTTGGAAGTCCGAAGTCAGAAGAAGAAAATGCTCAAACCCCAAACCCCAAACCCCAAACCCCAGAGGAGTCTGGAGTACGGAGTCTGCAGTCCGCAGAAACTGTTGTTGATTCTCAAAATTCAAGCTAAAATATTTTTAAACGGCCTTAAAATGGCTAACCCGGTGTGATGTGATGAGGAAAAAGGGGATAGAAGTAGTAGTACTTGCCCTATTAGTTTTACTTGCGATTACACCAGTATTTGCTTTAGAAGTTCTTTTTGAAGAGCGTGTTTATGAACCAGGAGAATTAGTTAATCTTGAAGTCATTGGGTTAGCTGAAGAAGATTTGAGTAAGGAATTAGTAATAAGTGTGAATGGTAAAGAATTCTCAAAGAAAATTACATATGGGGGTTCACATCAATTCTTTCCAAAAGAGACTGGAGAATATTTAATTAAAATTTATGATGGAGAATTATATGAGAATTATTCAGGATTTAAAGTTCTTCAGCCAGTTGAATTAAAAGAGGAGATCGAGTCAAATGAAGTGCTTATAATTAATGTAACAGATTCAATAATTGAGATAATAACTCCAGAAGAAAATCTTTCCATTGAGGTTGGAGATACTCCTATATCATTTAATCCTGAAGAAACAGGGGAATATCAAATATTAGTTTCCCAGCAAGGAGAGATTGTTAAGAATACTAGCGTTACAGTAGTAGAAGAAACTCCTAAAATGGAGATTTTAGAACAATCTAACTTTGTAGTTTATAGGGAACAGCCCCAGGGAGTGAGGGCAGAAGGAGAAATGAAAATAGTTGTATATGCCTGGAATCCGGGGTTTCCTGCAAGTGCAAATATTATTGAACAGTACCCTCTTGATTGGGAGGTAATACAGATGCCTGCAAATGCAGTTGATATAGGTACTGAGTTAATATTTGCAACAGGAGAGATTGAGGAAGATGGAATAAGAAAATTTGAGTATATCATAAAAGCTCCAAAAAATGAGAATAATTTCACATTTTATAATTTTTTAAATAATGAACAACTCCTTACTCATGTTGTAGAAGTTAATTCTTCAAGACCTTATTTTGATGTAGAATTGGATTTAAATAGATACTATCCCGGGATTTATCGAGAGGTTAATGATGAATCAGATGCAGTTATTCATATTACTAATATTGGTAGTGCATATGGAGAAGGAGTAAACTACACTTGGCAATATGATGCAAAAGCTTTTGAGATTAGTGGGTTAATTGAAGACAATTGTACTTTACTTGGAGATACTATCAGTTGCCATTGGGGCCTTGTTGGTCCAACTGAAACTAAGTTAATTGCATTTAAAATTAAACCAATCTCAAAGGCCTTTGAGGGTGAATCAAGGTCATTATCTGAATGTACAGTTTCAAAATTGGAGAGTCAATTGGTTTCTTCTTCAATAATTACATATGCTTCATTTTCCAAAGAAGAAGATATAATTGAACCAAAAAAAGTACTTTTTAGAGATTTTTTCAGGAAAATATTAGATTGGTTTTTGGGGTTATTTAGAAAAGAAGGAAGTATTACTGGAAGAGTGGTGGATGAAGTTATGACTACAACAGTTTTAACTACAACCCCCACAACAATCCCCACTACTACAACAATCCCCACTACTACAACAATCCCCACTACTACAACAATCTCCTCAACAACTTCAGTTATCTCCTCTGGCACTTGGTGGGGAGGAAGTGATAAAGGGAGTAAAAAAACTTCTACTACAACAATTATTGTTGAACCTATATTTAAAGTGAGATTTGTTGAGCAACATTTTATGAGAATCCGGCCTTCTCAAATTGAGAAAAAAAGTAATGTTAAGATTGGAAAATCCGATGGTTCAGAATCAAACGTAACACTCACAAAAATAAGAAAAGATAACAAAGTAAATAGCATTTTAAAGTTTATCGATGGGCCGGTTGGAGAGATTAATTTTGAAGGCAATATCTCTTTTGATGAAAAAACATTTTATATTGAAGAAGTTGGATGGGAGAAAATACCCTACAAATTTGGTAGGCCTGCCCATTCTTTTGCAATAGACCCAACTGAATTAAATTTTACAAATGCAACAATAACAAGGATTGCAGAGGGAACAGGATTATACAAATGCAAAGATTATAATTTTAATAGGCAGGAATGTACTGGAGAATTTATTAAGATACTAGATCTCACTCCAGGGGAACCATATTCAATCTTACTTTCAAATGCAGATCCTTTATGGAGTGAAGTTAATGATACTTTAAGCTGTTCTTGTAGTGATTCAGCAACTGCCTTAAGGGATGGTTGGCTGACTTGCTCTGTTTTTTGTTCAGTTGATATTGGGGTACCACCAACTGCCACTGATGGTTTTATTACTCAAATGGATTATGATGTTGAATTAGCAATAGTAGAGGATGGGTGTACACTTTCAAGTGCATCTCATAATGGAAGATTAGATCATGATCAGACTGTTGCAGATGGTGATGATGTTTTGATTGGGTCATCAAGTACCGCGGCTGATTTCACTTCAACATGGACAAAAAATGATTTTGTTGAAACAGGAAGTTATGCTTTTAATAATCTTGATTGTAGTAATTGGGATGATGGGTATTGTACTTATTATGTATATCTTAATTCCACATTCTTCTTTGATGGGCCAGGTAACTCAAAGAAAAGTCCTTCAATGGTATTTAATTTAACTTCAATGAATTACACTTGGAATTATTCTCAACCCGGGGCAGTTAATGTTGAACTTAATTTCCCCGATAATAACAACAAGACAAATACAAATACAGTGATGTTTAATTTTACTCCTGAAACAGATGCTGCAAGTTTTACAAATTGTACTTTGTGGACAAATGAATCTGGGTGGGGAGTTTCAGCATATAATGATAGCATAACTAACAATGAATCTAATTATATTTCCTTTACTTTCTCAAGCGATGGGCAGTATTTATGGAATGTAAATTGTACTGATTCAGATGGAACAAGTGTTTTTGCACCAAGTAATCTTACTTTAATTACTGACACAACTTACCCCCAAATATATCTTGAAAGCCCACCCAACGATGATGATTGGACAACTTCGGGTATTGTAGAATTTAGATATAATGTATCTGACACTTGGGGGATAAGTAGTTGTGAATTGATAATTGATAGTGAATCTGTTACTAGTGATTCAACAATCACAACTGACACCACCCAAGGATTTGATTACAGTTTACAAAATGGGCAGTATGATTGGAGTATTAACTGTACAGATAGTGTTGGTTGGGAGAATAGTTCAGTTACTAGGCAGATAAATGTTTCAGCACCCCCAGAATTCTGGGATGGGATGTGGTATGAGAGTTTTACTACAAATTATGCATCGCCTGTAGGAAACATTAGTTTAAAAAATTATACTGATGGCACTAGTAATTGGATTTATTCAACTTTAAATCCTACTGATTCCACAACACTTATTTCTGCTGTTACAAATGCTATTGGAAATAACGGAGGTTTTATTCCAGGGGGTTCTACAGTTAATTTTAGGGCATTTTTTAGCTATGTTAGTGGGAATAAATATTGGACAACCTGGGATTTGCTCATTAAAAATTCAACTGGAAGTAATTTAATCTGTCAGGATGCAACAGGAGCAGAAGTTACAGGAAGTAGTACTTATACTTCAGGATCTTGTAGCCCAACAAGCGATATTAGAGTCGGGCCTACTAGTCAATTAAGTTTGGTTATTTACGGAGAAAATCAACATACTGGGCAGGCAAGGAATGCAAATCATACTTATGATAATGTAAACTCTTATGTGCAAATTGTTAATTGGTATAATCTTGGATTTTTATCAGCTGAGTTAATTTCTCCTACCGTTGATCCTGCAATCTCTACTGGTGAAAATTTTACTTTAATTTGTAATGCATCTTGTTCTGCTGCTAACTGTATTGAGGTCAATGTTACTGCTCAGTATAATACAACTGGTGACGCTTGGACAGATATCTCTTCTTCAGGGAATATTATCTTAAATGGGTCAACAAATCCTGCAACTGCATTTAATTTAAGCGAAAGTGAATCTCAGGTAAGTTTTAATCTTAAGGGAAATACTGGTTCAGTAAACAATGTAAGATGTTCTGTTGCAACAAAATTTCAAACTGCAACAACAAACTTTCAGCAAATTACTGTTTCAGATGGATATGCTCCTGTTGTTAATTTAAGTTCACCAGAAAATGCCTCATGGCAAAATTCAGGAACAGATCTTGTTTTATACTTCGAGGCTTATGATGCAGGTACGCTTCAAAATTGTAGTTTGTATATCAATGGAAGTTATAATACTTCAAGGGGCCCAAGTGAACTTACTAATGGAGGTACAAATAATTTTACTATAACAATTGCAGATGGTTTATGGAATTGGTCTGTTAATTGTACAGATGAAACCGCTGCAGATAATATTACTAATGAATGGCTTTTTTATGTTGATACTAATGAACCTAATGTTCAATTAAATAATCCAGATAATGAGAGCACCCAGACAAGTTATACTGTGAAATTTAATTTTACAGTAACTGATGCTCTTGACCTTGAACTTTTATGTAACCTCACAATTGACGGGGGCGTTGTTAACTCAAGCGTGCCAGCGAATAGTGGAGATAATATAATTATTAATCGGACTGGTTTAGGTGTTGGTACCCATTATTGGAATGTAACTTGTAAGGATAATGCAACAAATGTTAATATTTCCAAGACTAGATGGTTCCAAATAACAGATAACCCTCCAGTAATTAATCTTTATGATCCGGGAGATTTTACTTGGGAAAATTCAAGTACTGTGAATTTTTACTTTAATACAACTGATAATGATGGCTTTAGAAATTGTACAATTTATATTGATGAAGCAAAAAATGAATCAATTCTTACAGCTAAAATTAACAATAGTGGGCTTACAAATATTACAGTTAGTGCATTAGCTGAGGGATATCATAATTGGACTGTTAATTGTACTGATACTGGTAACTTTTCAGCTATGCCTAATTATCAGGCATTTTACGTTGATGTTACAAAACCTTGGGTTAACTTAAGTAAACCAGATGACCAAGATACATTGACATTAACCCCAATTGATTTTAATTTTACATCTTATGATAATTTAGATGATCCTTTAAGCTGTAATCTTACAATTGATGGTTCTGTGGTTTCGACAGGGATTACTGCGAATAATAATTCAATAACTTCTGAACCTTTTGCAACCATCAGTGATGGAGAGCATTACTGGAATGTTACATGTTATGATGAAGCAATGAATTGGAATGTATCTTCAACTCGATCGTTTAATTTAACAGAAGTTCCACAAGTGACTCAGGATTATCCTACTGCTGGGGGCTATGAAGATGATAACATCACGTTTTTATTTACTCTAAGTGATAATGATGGTTTTTCAAATTGTTCAATTTTTGTTGATGAAACAAAAAATGAAAGTAAGTCAATAAATTTAATTAATGGCGCGCAGAATAATATTACTGTTACAACGGTTTCTGAAGGATATCATAATTGGAGTATGCTTTGTTATGATAATGGTACTTTTAATAATTCTATCCAGACAGGTTACTTGGCATTCTACGTAGATTTAACAAAACCGAATATTACACTAAATTATCCAAATAATACTGATGTTGTAAATACTAGTAGGGTTAATTTTAACTTTACTGCATTTGATAATTTGGCTTCAACAATGACTTGTAATATTACAGTCTCTGGAGGAAAAAATGCAACTGATTTAATTGTGACTGAAGGTACATGGTATAATCAGACAATAACAAATTTTACAAATGGCCAGTATTGGTATAATGTTACTTGTAAGGATAATGCAAGTTTAACTAACATAAGCACAACTTACACTTTTAATGTTACAGTTCCACCCAGTGTTACCTTAAATTATCCAATAGATGATCCTTCTTGGGTTGATACTGGGATAGATTCTTATTTTGAATACACTCCTGATTCTAATGGAAATCTGCAGAATTGTTCTTTAGTGATTAATGGGCAAATTAACCAGACCGAACAAGTGCCTTTAGATGAGACTTTAATATCTATTATGACTAATTTAACTGAAGGGCAATACAATTGGACTGTCAGATGTTATGATGATGATGGGTTATATGGAGAGGCAACTGTCCAAGATTATTATGTAGATGAAACAGCTCCTTGGGCTAATTTAACATTCCCTGGGGATGATACAATAGTTGCCAATAATTTTGTCAATTATACATTTGTTGCTTATGATAACATGGTTGGAAATGTTACATGTAATTTAACTGTTGATGATGGGGGAGGCACATATGTAGAGGTTGAAAACTTAACTGCTTTTAATGATACAAGTACAAATAAAACAATAAAATATCATGATAGTTCGATTTTCTGGAATGTGACTTGTTGGGATGCTGCAGGAAATTCAAATATCTCTCAAACATATAATTTCACAATTGAGGCTCCCCCCAATGTAACTCTTCAATACCCCGTAGATGGTAATTGGTCAAATCATAATTACATGAATTTTACTTACCTTCCTTACGATCCATATTCTTTGAGAAATTGTACATTATTCATTGATGAATCTGAAAATGAGACTAAACAAAACCCAGTCAACTTGGCCAATAATACATTTAACATAACTTCTCTTGGTGAGGGTTACCATAATTGGACAGTTAGATGTTATGATGTTGATTATAATGAGTATATCCCTGCAGAATATGACTTTTACATAGACACCAGTGCCCCTTGGATTACTTTTAATTCCCCAGATGAGGCAGATAACTTTACAACAGATTATGTGGAATTAAATTTTACTGCAAAAGATAGTACTTCCCCTTGGCAATTGTGTAACATCACTGTAGATGGAAGTGTGATAAATGAGAGCTTGAATGTTACAACAAATGTGTCCCAAATTGTTAATGCCACTTCACTTTCAGAAGAAACTCACTATTGGAATGTAACCTGTTGGGATATAGCTGGCTGGTCTAATATTTCAGAGACAAGATCGTTTAATGTTTATGAACCCCCCCAGGTGGTTTTAATTTCTCCTTTAGATGGTAATTGGACAAATAATGCAACTCAGATATTTTATTTTAATGTCACAGATGTTACTGGAATTGAAAACTGTTCAATAATACTTAATGGGGCACTAAATGAAACTACTGCAAATATAATTAATGGGGGGACGAGCAATATTACAGTTAGTTCTCTTGAAGGGGTTTATAACTGGAGTGTGATTTGTTATGATAATTCAACTCAATATTTAATGAACAAAACCGCTAATAGAACAATAAATGTAGATCTTAAATCTCCTTGGATTAACTTAACATTACCAGGGGATGATGAACTTATAGCTAGTAATTTTGTGAATTACACTTTTACTTCATTTGATTCAATGTCTCCAAATTCAACTTGCTCTTTAATAATTAATAATGGCTCAGGCCCATATGTTGCAGAAAATCCAAGCTTGGATAATAACACTAAGTACAACACCACATTTTTGCACCATGATGGAGAATATTTATGGAATGTAACCTGTACTGATCTTGCAGGGAATATTAACACAAGTGCAACTTTTAATTATTCGATTATAGCACCACCAGAGGTAACTTTGTATTACCCTTCAAATGGAAATTACTCTAGTACAAGTTCTATGAATTTTACTTTTTATGCATATGATCCTTTTTCAATAGAGAACTGTACGTTAGTTTTAGATGAAGCAGATAATGAAACAAAGTTAGTTGTTGGTAATGGTCAGAATAATGTTATTAATGTTACTTATCTTGCAGATGGAGTACACAATTGGACTGTAACTTGTTATGATGAAGATGATAATCCTACAACTCCCAGCGTCTTTAACTTTACAATTGATACAACTTCCCCTTGGGTTGAATTAAATTTACCAGTAGAAAATGAGAATTTGTCATCAACAATAGTTGAATTAAATTTTACTGCTCTTGATGCATTATCTCCTTGGCAATTGTGTAACATCACTGTAGATGGGGCTGTTAAAAATTCAAGCGTTAATGTAACAACAAATATTTCATTTGCAGAAAATGTAAATGGAATGCTTGAAGGAGTGCATTATTGGAATGTAACTTGCTGGGACATAGCTGGTTGGAAAAATATCTCTGAGACTAGAAGTTTTAATGTTGTTACTCCGCCTGAAGTGAATTTAATTAGTCCCCCTGATTTAAAATCGGAAAATACTTCCACTGTAATTTTTTACTTTAATGTAACAGATAGCACAGGCATTGAAAATTGTTCATTATTATTAAATGGCTCAATTAATGCTACAAAATCTCCTCCAGATATTATTAATGGAACAACTAATAATTTTACTGTTAGTAATTTAAATGGCACTTATGAATGGGCAGTGAGATGTTATGATAACTCAACCCAGAATGCAGTTAATGAAACTACAAATAGAACGCTTTATGTTGATACTTCTACTCCTATTCCTCAGATAGAAACTGCACCCTCTTCTTGGTTTAATTATTCAACCCCCGAAATCACATTTAATATAACTGATAATCTTGCATCCACCTTGAATTACACTCTTTTTGTTAATGGTGTTGCAAATATAGATGGGACTACAACAGAAGGAATTTCCACTTCAAAAAATCTTACAAGTCTTGCAGATGGTAATTACACAATTATTTTGGAGGGTAAAGATTTAGCTAATAATTCAATTAATACAAGTTCTATAAAAATCTGGGTGGATACAAAGAAGCCGTGGGTGAATTTGTCATATCCTGCAGATGATAATGAATCTGATTCTCCTGATGTAAATTTTAATTTTACAGTATTTGATGAAACTTCAGAAAATTTAACATGTTATTTGTATGTGGATGGAACTCTTGTAAATAATACTGTTGTAACAAATTCCACGCTTGATACTATTGGGTATTCAGTTTCTCCAGGAGATCATTATTGGAATGTTACTTGTTATGATTTAGCAAATAACTATAATACAAGCGCCACCTGGAATTTTTCAGCTCCTGCCCCTGACTTGTTTGTAAATAGAAGCTTTATCGCATTTAATGAATCTTCAATGGAAGAAAATTCTAATATTGCAATTAATGTGACTGTCCAAAATAATGGGGGGGCCAATGCAACAAATGCAATTGTTCAATTTTATGAAGGGGACCCAGATAATGGGGGCATTCAGATTTCAACAGATCAAACAATTAATGTTTCAGCTGGGCAAAATGCTTCTGCAACAGTAACTTGGAACCCTTCCATTGGGAATTATACAATCTTTGTGTTAGTTGACCCCCCTCTTTTAACAAATGGTTCAATAATTGAATTAAATGAAACCAATAATGAAGCAAATATCACTGTTCAAATTTCTGGATGGCAAACAATTGTTGGAAATATCTCTGGGGATTTACAACTCGCAGATTCAGACTATAATTTAACTTTTGAATGGGAAGACAATAGGATAAATGAATCAAATATTTATGCAGCTGACTCTGATAGCGACATTAATTGGAGTGGGTTAAAAGCACTTGGAAGAGATACAAGCGATGTAGCAACTGCTGATGACTTTGATGAACTTGATACAAAATTAGGTACGGGGGGCCATGATGATTCTGTAAAATCTGTATTTACTAATGCAGGCACACCAAAAGCAGAAACTGACTTCACAATATTTGGAATTACTGTATCTAACGTTCCTGTTGTTAATAGTACTGATACATCTCTATTTGTTACAGGAATTATTTGGGATTATTCTGATGGGGAAACAGAGTATGATGGATCTCAAGATGTTGTGTTTGTTACAAAAACAAATACCAATACAAGTGGAAAATATGGAATGTATGACTTTGAGTTTTTAGTACCTGCTGAACTTAGGGGGTATATTGCTCCAGATAATGAGATTATGTTATACCTTGAATTAATATGAAAAAACAAATGAAAAATAAGGGAGTATTGATTTTATTATTGTTATTTGTAGTTGTACTAATTCAGGCAGCCCAACCCCCAACACCTCATAGTATTACTGGTTTTGCATTATTTGATGATGGTGCTCAAGTACCTCAAGGAACATATATTCGGATAACGAATAATAATTTAGGGAGCGTTACCCAAGATACAACAGGAATTCCCGTACAAGATCATACAGGATACTTTTCATTAAAGGTTGATGGCAATGATGGAGATTTAATTTCCTTACTGGTGTGGAATGGAACTAATTATGGGTCAATTAATATTACTCTTCTAAAAAGTATGAGTCAGAATGTTACTATCAATTTGACAAGGCCTGCTGAATTAAATGTTACCTTTGTTGATCCTGAGAACCATTCACTTCATAATATCTCAGATTCACTCACCGTAAATTTGTCTGTTGTTGTACTGGGGGGAGAAAATGCAGAAAACTGTACTTTTCAATTAATTTTAAATGAATCTGTTTTAACAAATTTTACTACATTAAATCATAGTTCATTAGCTTTTGGGACTAGCTTTTATGAAACCTGGACTCTTGATCCAGTTTGGTTTGGGGCAACAAACATTACGATAAATGCAACTTGCGATACAGATTCATTAAATTTATACAATTTAACTACTAGCATAATTAACAATGTTAGTATTCAGGATTTAATTCCGCCAAATGTTACCTTATTTAGTCCTGCAAATAATACCTTTAAGAATTATACTTTATTTGATTTTGTTTATAATGTTTCAGACCATATCAACATATCAAATTGTACATTAAAAATAAATTCAAGTTATACTGACATTGATTATAGTGTAGAGAATAGGCAGGAGAATAATTTCTCTACAACCCTGCTGGAGGAGAAGTATTTATGGAATATTACATGTGTTGACATGGCTGGAAATTTAGGCTTTTCTGGTAATAATATCTTAATTGTGGATACAACTAAACCTTACATCTCTTCTTTAATCCCAGATATCAATGATGATTATAATTATACTGAAGAAATTAATATTCTGGCACAAGTTGTTGAAAATTATAATTTTTCTTCAATTTGGGTTAACATTTCGTGGGATTCACAAACTCAAAGTTTCCAACTTTTAGAAAATTCAGTTGACCAGACTGGGAGCGGAGAATATGAGTATAATTTTACAAATACAACATTCTTGGGACAGTATAATTTAACATTTGTGCTAAAAGATGTTGCAAATAATACAAATATTACAACTGGCTATTTCTTCACGGTTTATGGTATTGATTTTTTAATTAATTCAACCTCATTACTTTTTGTTGATGGGACTGTTGAATTTACTGTGATTGAATTAAATACTACTGTTTACAAGATAGGGAATTTAAATGCAACTAATGTAAATGTTTCTTTTTATACTGGGGGGTACCCTGGAGGAACTCTTATTAATTCAACCTTATTTGATATTAATGATTCTGATTTTGTAATTGTTGCAGTAAACTGGACTGCAAGTATTGGCACTCATTTTATTGAATCTGTTGTTGATCATCCTCTTTTAACAAATGGCACAATTCAAGAGACAAATGAATCAAATAATTATGCTGGAAAAAATGTTACAGTTAATGCTTACCACACTTTTTATGGGAATGCAAGCTATACAATTGTACTAGATTATACTCAGAATAACTCCCTTGCAACATGGGAAGGTACTCATGGATTTAATGGGAATGTTTATATCACTGATTCAGACAGCTCAATTGATTGGTCAAATATCTTAGCTGTTTCAAGAAATACTACTGGGGCGTATATTGAAGATGATTTTGAAGATATTGATATCGCATTAAATATGCAGAGTTTAAATGATTCAATTAATAATACTTATACT
>JAFCCU010000003.1 GCA_017610005.1 Candidatus Woesearchaeota archaeon
CCCTTTTTCCCCCTTCAGACTATTAGGGTTTAGGGTATAAAGTTTAAGATATAGTGTTTTTCACTTCAGACTTCTAACTTCAGACTTCTAACTTCAGACTTCTGACTTCAGACTTCTGACTTCAGACTGTTATAGGGTTTAAGGTGTAAGGTTTAATTAAAGGTGTTTTTCACTTCAGACTTCTGACTTCAGACTTCTTACTTCAAACTTCAGACTTCTTACTTCAGACTTCAGACTTCAGACTTCTTACTTCAGACTTCAGACTTCTTACTTCAGACTTCAGACTTCTGACTTCTGACTTCAGACTGTTAATACCAGAAAAATATATAAAGTCTGCAGGGAACAATTAAGCTATGGAAAAAAAGGAGGAAGAAGATAAAGGTTCACCAGAAGCAACTGAAATTGATGAAGTAATAAAAATCCTTAAAAATTTTTTTGGGGTTTTTTTTGGTATTAAAGATGAATATACCTACTCTGAGTTAATAGATACTGCAACAAGTTCTGGTCTTGACGAACCAACCCTCAATAAAATTACTGATTATCTGAATCATGTTAAACATGTGTTATACATTAAAGAAAAAACTAGTGAAATAGACAAGGAGTATATTAAAAACGGCTTAACCAATTTAATTGAGGCCCTTGTAGAAGGAAATTCTGTTGAAATAACTGAATCAGTTAAAACAAACATATTTTCTAGGATGGCTAATCATAAAAAAGATCAAGTTATTAAACCTGTTGCTTTAAAAAAGATTATAATTAAAGAAGAACCTGAAAAACCACTTCTTGAAAAAAGGCCTTCTCCTAAACCCTTACTTGAGAAAAAACCACTTCTTGAAAAGAGACCAGTTAAGACAAAACCCTCATTTGAAAAAACTGTTATAAAATCTGTTGCTAAGTTAGACATCGAAGCAGAGTTAAAAAAACTTGAAAAGCAAATCTTAAAACTTGACAACCCATTTATTAAACTTGAATTAGAATCACTAAAAGGAGATATTGAGCTCTACAAAGCAGACCCTACTTCAATAAAACCAGAACTAATTAGTGAAAAATTAAATACCCTAAAAAGCAGACTTTAAGTTTTCTTATACAATAAGAAAAACCCAAACATCATAACAATTCCTAAACCAATCCCTGCCCAAGTCACAACTCCTTGTTTTTCTAATAATTCTTTAATAACATTCCCTGTGGTTTTAGGCACTTCTAAAGTTGGAACATCTTCAGAAATTAAATATCTACAATCAGATGCAACCTTATTTACTATTGTTTCAGCTTTAGCATATTGTTTTAAGGCAAGTGCTTCTGATGCAGTATTTAAAATCTCATTTAATTCTAAACACTCTGGATGACTCCCAAGTAAATCCTCTGTAAATGCAATTTTTGTGTTGATTTGAGAGGAATTATGCTCTCCTTTTTCCCTTGAATTAACCATAATCTTAACTGAGTCATTAGTGTTAGGATCACGAACAAGACCAGATACAATAATTTCATATGTCCCTGCAATCTTAAAAGGAGTTATTGTTAATGTTGTATTCTTAGTTTCACCCACTCGAAGTTCTGCAAAAGTTTTTCTAGAAAACGTAAAGTTCATATTATTCCCTTCACTTGTCGCATTCATTGTAATATCCAGTAAAGTTTCATTTGTGGGATTTGTAATTTTAATTGGAACCTTAACACTTTCATTTTGGTAAACTGTAACCTCGCTTGGAGAAATTAATTTAAATTTAGCATACTCAGTTTCCTTTTCTTTCTTTACTTGTGTTTGTACTAAAACTCTTGTACTTGAAGCCCTACTCTCAGATGAAGACCCAGCCCCTGTTCCCTGCAATATCAACACATCAACATCATTTGAATAAGTTGTGGAATTTCCATCAGATACAAAAAATCTAATTGTGTCTTCTCCATAATAATCTCCATCAGGCTCAATTCTTACATTATAATTATCCTCAATAGTTATATCCAAATAATCATAAGAATCTGCACCATAAGTTAAGTTATCAGTAGGATCAAGGTCATAAAAATAATCATTTAAAAAAAGCACACTTGAATAAATGTTATTATTGTTGAGGGTGATATTTGAAATGGAATAGTTCACACTTGCTGCCTCAAGGCAAGGAGTTAGAGAAGCATTTGAAGAAATAAATCTAGCCTTATATTGAAAGTACCTATGAGAACCAGAAGGCACTGTATCAAGAGAAGGGTCATAAAAATCACTCCATTCAGTCCAAGTAATGTTATTCTCAGATCCCTTTGTCATAAAACTTAAACTAGTCCCAGGAGGAGTTATCGCACTATAATTTAAATATCCAATTTCTAAAAGCATCCTAGCTTCAAGATCAATTATATCTGAAATAAAGCTCCCAGTCAAAGAATAATTTCCATTCAAATATTGTAAACATACAATTCCAGAACTTAAAATACTCGTATTTTCAAAAGTTCCGTCAGATAATGTATCATAATCACTATCATACTTAGTTCCAAAAATAGGGGGCCTATTAATATCCTCAATAGAAATATCCCACATAAATTCGCTTCTTGCGCCTTCATCATCATATACATATAAAGTTAAATTGCTAACTCTTCTGCTACTATACCCAAAAAAATGAGAATACGCAATACCTGACGAAATATTCACTCCATCAAGAGACCACACATAAAAAATATCATTATCTAAAGGATCAACATCATTTGAAGTATGATTAAAGACAATCCTTCTTCCTTCAGAAACATTAATTGAAGTTTTAGAACCACCATTATCTTCTAAAATTGATACATTAATCCAAGAAAAATTTGTATAAAAAGATATTGGCTTTCCAACCGGTGTTATTGTGAGAATATATGGAGGGTCGTTTGTATCAGAAATGTTCATAAAAACTACTTCAGATACTAGATTACCAATTAAATCATTAATTGTCAAATTAAAATAATATTCCCCAATAAGATCATCCTCTGGGGTGAAATTAATTAATAATCTGCCAGGAGTGGAATTTAAGATAGTTAAATTAAATGGTTCTGTACATGAATTATTCTGCGTACAATTAATCCAAGAAAGTGCAAAAGTAATTGGATCATTTTCTTCATCTGTTACATTCAAATAAATTAAATGTTGCCTCCCTTCAGATACATTCTCCCAAGAGTATGATTCATTTAATGGGGGATCAAAATAGGGAGGATCATTAGTTAGATTAATTCTTAAAGAAAATATTATTGAATCATTCCCCCCATCCCCATCACTTACATTTATCTTAATACTGTAAGTTGCATTTGCAACAGTAAAATTTGGAATAAAGTTAATTGCGCCTGAATCTAAGTTTATATCAAATAAAGAAGTATTATCAACAAAGGTTAATGGGTCATTATCTGGATCATATGCAACAATAGTTAAGTTAAATGGGTAATCCTCCCAGGCAGTTTGACTCCCAGGATCTATTGTAATTCGTGGAGGCCGATTATAAGTTATCTCAAAATCAACTATCTGCCAATCTCCTAATTGAGGAAATCCATTGTCAACCACAGATATATTCACAGTATGATTCCCTCTATCTGAAAGGGTGGGAGTAAATCTAATCTCTCCAGTACTTGAATCAATATTAAAAAAACTAGCATTATCTGAAAAAGTTAGTTCTTCAGCCCCTCCATTTCCATCATCTGCTGTAACAGTAAAATTGTATTCTTTGCCAATTTTTGCAATTTGAGGATCAATTAGGTAAATTGTGGGAGCCATATTAATGTAACTTACATTAAGCAAAAATGTGGTATAATTAGTTGCTCCATGTTCATCAGTGATATTTACTGGAATAGTAAATGTTCCATTAATAGAAGGAGTAAAATTATAAGTTGCAGAATTTCCTACTTCAGCTACCTTTAAAAAACCCGAGTAATCAATTGAAAAATTAATTGTGTCACTATCTGGATCTCCCCCAGTGATTTGTAAAGAAAAACTGCTATTCTGACTCACATTTTGAGTGGAGATCGTATTAATGTAAGGTGCATAATTCTCTTTTATTTCAAGTACAAAAGTAGTACTATTAAATTCACCTGCTTCATCGGTAACTGTGATATTTATTGTGTAGTTACCAGTATTGGAATTACTAGGGACAAAATCAATTATCCCAGTGAGTAACGCAATATCAAAAAATGAGGAATCATCTGTGAAGTTCATTAAACCATGTTCGGGATCAATTGCATCAACATCATAATAAAATTGAGTTTTTGCATATGCTGTTTGATTGGGTATTAAACTAATAATTGGTGCATCTGAAACAGGAGTAACATTTACAATAAAAGAGTTTGAAAGCACCCATTTCCTCCCATCACTTGCATTAAAAGTAATATTTAATTCTCCAAAAAAATTCTGTTCAGGATAAAAAGAAACATAATAAGGGTAAACCTGAGAAATTTGTACATTCATTGACCCATTACCTAAGGGGGAAAAGAACATATTGTCTGGGCGATGAGTACATTCAGTATCTAAATCAAAAAATCTAGAGGGAAAAAGTGCAAATTCATTAACTCGCACAGTATCTTCTGGAAATTCTAGATCAGTAAATTGATTACTCAAGTTAAATGTAGGCTTTCGATTAACATTTATGATATTTGTGATATTCCACTGCAGTGTATCATTTAATCTCTCAATATCCTCCACAACCAATAATACTGTTTTGTTAGATGGTTCACAATACCCAGTTGTAACATTATAAGTTTGGTTTGATGACACATTTACCCCATCAAGAAAATAAGTATTTCTAAGGGTATCAAGCCCAAAGGGTAAATCAGGGTCTGATGCAGAATAATTAAAAGAAAAACCAATTGAATCATTCTCATACATTGTAAGCTCTAATGAACCGGGATCATACCAAGTGATATTTGGAGGGTCATTGATATTGGCCACATCAAAATAAATTGTTCTAACAATCCCATCATCATCTGGTGCATCATCATCAAGCCCAATCTGAACAGTATGAACACCAATTTCAGTTTTCGTAGGTGTGAAATTAAAGACACCCCAAGAATAGTTATAAGTATTAAACTTAACTGAAGTAAATCCCCCTAAAGGGACATTAAATAATGAGAAATTTAAAGGGTAATCATTATCGAGATCAATTCCTTGATGATAGCTCAAAAAAAGTTCGTCTTGGGTAACTTGAAATACTTGTGATGCAACAATATCCAAAAAGTTGGGCGATGAACCAGCAACAACCAATTCAAATGACATAAGTACAACTATTAAAACTGCCAACTTGGCAATAAAATTTCTTTTCATTGAACCACTGTAAACTTAAATATTCTATTCACTGTTGTTCCATCATTATCTACTACAGTAATGGTTGCAAAATTTTTTCCCAAGAGATGGTGCCCAGGGATGAACCTAATTTGGCCAGTGTCCCTTCCAATTGTGAAATATTCTGAATCATCAAAAAATTGTAAAGGTTTACTTCCTCCAGTAGTTAATACCTTATAATAAAAAAATTCTCCTACATTCATTTCTACAGAAGGTATTGCCTGAACTTCAAGATCAATATCTAAACTAACATATCCAGTAAATGCAGGTCCAAATACTCCAAATACTCCAGTTAACGCAAGTAAAACTATTACAACTACTAATTTAGGACTTTTTTTCGGCCTCACCTCTACCTTATCAATCTCTTTTATTTTTTTATAAATGTTTCCTTTCTCTGTCGCTGGGAACCTTAAATAAAGTTGGTAAAGTTCTTCTTTCATTGATTCTAAAAGTTCAGGTTGGGTTTTTAAAATAGTGTAAAAATGGATAACTGAAACATCAAAAAGCTCCTTTAAAGTCTGGCCTGTTGCCAAAAAGGCCTCAATAAAAGTTCCTCTTACTACTTCTTTTGAATCTTTAATAAGTGTAGGTGACCCCGTTCCCGTTAAAAATAATGAATTAATAAGTTTCTTAGTTTTCTTCCTTAATTCCTCAGTGAATCCATTATAGGAATTAACAATTGGCGAAAGTTTAACAAAAGAATAATCTCCATAAATGAATGAAAAGAATTTTCCCATGACATTATTCAAATCCAATAATCCAATCTCTCCCTTAGGCAATGTGTTTAGCAAATCCATAAATCCAATATAGGGGTGAAGCCATGACAGTACAAGAGAAGTTTCTGGACCCTTTTTAAAAAGACCTACAAAAAACTTAGTTACTACTCCAGCAACATCTTCAATTTTCTTTCTAACAAGAATTGTGACTCCAGTGGCAATAGCCAAAGAAATTATTAAAATTGACCAAAAAGCATTTGACATTTGAGGTCTTTCCAAAATTACTTCTTTTTCACAAGGAGAACATTCACTTCCTCCACAATCAATTCCCTCCTCCTCCCCATTTTTAATACTATCTTCACAAGTAGGGCAAGGACTACAAGGGCCCCCGCAATCAACTTCTTCTTCTCCCCCCACAATAAATACTTCTTCAAGGTACTGCCCATCTTCAGTTTTTACTATTTCAACTAATTGCTCTCCTTGGTTTTTAATTCCATCAAAACAAGTTGGACAAGGGTAACACATTCCCCCGCAATCAATTCCTAATTCCCCTTGATTTTGTATTCCATCAAAACAAGTAGGGCAAGTGGGGCAATTTCCCCCGCAATCAACCCCTGTCTCATTTCCATTTTTTATATGATCAAAACAAGTAGGAATGTACGTGCAATCTTTTAACATTATAGGGGTCCAAATTGCCAAATCACATTCATTTAAATCAGTACAATCTCTAGTCATAATCCCAGTAGGTTTACATCCACTCCAATTTCCACATTGCCAATTAGGCTCACAAATCCCTTGCTCTGGTGTTCTTAATGAGGGATTCTCTTGCGGATCTTCAGGCTCTGGTACCCACAAAACCCTTAAATAAATATCATTACTGCTAGAGGCATATCCAAAGACATCAGTAGCTACAAAAATTGCCGTTCTATTACCATACCAATCCGTACTTGGGATGAATTCAGGTAAATCAGTTGTTTGATTAATTTCAATATAAATATTATCTACTTCTTCAGCTATCGAAAAATTTAACTCATCCCCATCAGGGTCTGCAAGATAAAGTCCTAAATCACGCCCAGTTAAAAATTGATTCCATTGCCATGTTTCATTGGGGTATGTTTCAATTAAAACCGGTGCCCGATTAGTAATTTCAAAGTCTGAATATCTCCAATGAGTTTCCTCTTTTTCAACTGCAGTAGCATTACAATACACCCCCCATTGATCATTGATCCCAAGAGGGTTAGGGGTAGAAAATTCTCTTGTAAAATAATAAAGTTTAGAGGAAGAATTATAGTTCATATAAGTAAAAGTATCATCCTCATAATAACTAATGTTAATCATACAATAAACTCCGGTTCCATGAACTGCCTCTCCATTCACTGCATCTGTTAAATTAGCATAAAATGTCACTGGTTGATTAACAAAATATGGCGCTCCAAAATCAGTATCATCAAATAAATCTACTGTAACATAAGACCCCTCTTCTAAAGTGTATACTGCAGCCCCATTTCGTTTCATTTTAAATGAAAAAGTATCATTAGTTTGACTTATTGGGGGGCATGAAGCTGCACGGCAAGGTTTCCCTTTTCTAAGTACTTGAGGTTTAACATAAGTCATATTATAAAATGTTAAAACTGGTTGAATTGTTGATAAAAATTCACTTACGCAAGGAATGTTTCCAATTCTAAAATAGTGTTTACCAAAAGCAAAATTTTCATCTAAGTTTGCGCCATCAAAGTTTATTGAGCCGTTATAAAAATGAATTACTCCTTGATTAATCATCCCAACAGAGGGCCCTTGGAGGGCAAACCATGAAGAAAGTTCTGAGTAATTTGTTGTCAAATTATTTGTAAAATTACTCCAAATTGGTTCCTCATCATAATTATTTATGCTAAATAAACCAGACAGTTCATCACCAGAGGTGGTACATGAAGTGAAATTAGCATCTCCATGAATTTGATATGCACAATTTGCATCATCAAATTGTGTTGTGTCTATAATCTTTGTTAAATATCCTCCTCCCCCTGTTGTTGTATTTCCAAGAGATTCATCATTAGAACCGCGTTTCAAAATAAGATTTACATAAGAGAGAAAATTAATGGGAATTGAATGCATCCTTATTGTAAAATTTCCTGAAATAATTTGAGAATCATAAGGGTCATCAAAAAATAATTCAGGTTTAACTGGTTCAACACAAAAACTTATCCTGCCCGCGTCTGTCATTGAATGACCGGTTATCTTAACATATTGGGAAGTTGTCCAAAAAGACCACACTGAAAAAACTATTAAAAGTAACGCTAGCATGGCCAGTACATTGTTACCACTATACAACCCTTTTTCCATAATTAGAATGATTAACAGAGTACTATATATATTTTACTCGTGGATCTTATAGAAATCAGCTGCGCAAACATCATTTGTGGGAATATCATTTTCACAATTAACTAAATATTCAAATTTACCTGCGTTCTCAAACGTGCGTTTATAAGTATAAATTTCCTCTTGGTAACCCATTAACTGATTCCCATCGGGAAATGTAATTGTGCATCTTCCATTTGTAATAGGAATACCTTCAATTGTTGAGTAAATTGCACTAAATGGTACTTCTTCACCAACATGGTATACTTTATAATCCTCGGTAGGGTTACTGACAGTCAAACTTGCTGTTCTGCCCTCAACAAGTTCATAGTTTCCAAGTCTATATAAATCAACAACAAATGTGCCATTCTCATACTTCACCCTCCTACAACGCTTACAGTTTTGTCCATTTAACAAAAGAGAAGGCTCAACAAAATTAATACCTTGAAAATAAACCCTCACAGAAGACCCTGGATTTCCCCAACAAGGAAAATCTTTTTCTTTTAAATTTAATTTTCCATTTGAAAAATCAACCTCAACATCAGTTCCTGGATGGACTATCCCTTTTGAGAACAATAATTTACCTATGCCCCCCACTCCAACAGTATAAGGTTCTTGAACATAATTTACCGATTCTTCATTATACACTGAAAATAGCCCAGTCACATCTGAAGAACTAAAAGTTTCATTTGAAACTCTAATATAAAGCTTATACGCACAAACTGCATCCGGTAATTGTGCTGTATCAAATTCAATTAATGCAGTCCCATTGGGAACCCCGCTATATAATTTTATTACATTCCCGTTTCCTCTCACAAATGTTTCTAAGATCATATCATCTGGAACTAAGATACTTAACTCATTAATCCCACTTAGAACATTTCCTGTAACTAAATTATTAAGTTCAACCCCAGGCAATAATGGCGAAACTTCCTTATCCCCTATTGGTGCAATAATCTGACCAGTAACCTTAGAATTTAGAAAAGCTGTCCAAGAAACCCAAATAGTTGAAATAATCACAAGAAGGGTTACTGTAATGATGATGTTTCTTGAAACATGCCCCATAGTAAATAGATACATAAAACACTATAAAAGCATTTCTATTTTCGCTTGTATATTGCTCTAAGGGTGCCTGAGTACTTTCCGTGCTTTGTATCATCTGGCACTTCGAAAAAGATATCGACATTCTTTATTTCACCAGGTTCAACTTGTACAACACGCTCAATGGAGATATAATCAGAAATGTTTCCATAAATTTGAAAATAAACTTCCACCTCAAAAGGAAATGTATTGGTTGCGTTTAAATGCCTAATGCCTTTTCCCCCAGGGGTAATTGACCCCATCAAGATTTGAGTCCCATTAAATCCAATTCCATATTTTGTCCCAACCTTACCAACTATAGAAAACTCCTGAACATTTAACACTTGAGTTCTAGAAAAAATATATGAAGAAATACCAATTGATAGCAAAACTACAATAATAATGATTATAATAACTTGTTTTATTTTCATATTCTCACCTATGTTTAATTACTAATATAATCAATGCAACAATTGCTCCCACTAAAATAACCACGGAAATCCCAACCACAATTAAGATTACTCCATTAAAAGATGTTGGTTCTTCTTCAACAGGGGGTGGCTCAAGTAGCAATATTTTAGAAAACTCATTTACCTTATTTCCAAAAAAAACCTTGATTGTAACAGGGTATTCTCCTTCACCATAATTTCTTAGATCAACATACGTTTTGAAAGTTTTAATTCCAAACCTTCCAAGATTTATCGAAGGAGTAGTTCCAACTAAAGAGTCATTAACATAAATTTCCACAAAAGTCATTTCCTCTTCCCTAAATCCTGCTTCCAAATAAATATAATAATGATTAATCTCTCCTGGAGGGAGTATCTCAGTAAATCCCTTAAGTACAACTTCTTTTGAACCAATTTTAAATACATCTTCTAATTCAACCATATCTTCACCATATTTCAAAAGAACCCTTGCAGTATGGCGCCCTGGGAGAATATCCTTAACTTTAAAGTTTATTTTTTCAGTTCTTTTTTGTTTTGCTCCCAAAGAATTAAATGTGCCTAAATTTGAAAACACAGTCTCATTAATTTCATTTTCAACAAATAATTCCCAAGTCAAGTCATCAATAGTTTCTTCCCCTCTAGAGGTTATATCTAAAATGGCTTCTGCTGTTTCATTATTCTCTACATCTCTAATTTTAAATGTAGCATCAACATATTTCCCAGGGTAAGGAACATTAATAGTAAAATAATGGGCCATCGAGGTCCTAACAGCAATTTCTCCATCAACAGGAGTTTCATCAGCTGCACTAACCATCATTAACCAAGGTCCTGGTCTTGGCATTTTTTCAGGCAACCTTACCTCAATAATTATTTCAAATTGACCCTTGGGTTGTTTAGTTATATTTATGACTCTAGCATATTCTTCAAGCGGACCATTCATTGAAAAACCTAATTTCTCAGCTCCCCAACAAGTATATTTTTCTTGATGAACCAGATTAGGAGAAAAATCAATCTCAACAGGATTACTATAACATGCAACCCCTGATCCTTCAATTAAAGGAATCAAAAGAAAAAGTAATAAGAAAAATAAAAAAAGGTTTTTATTCATTTTATTTGCGAATCTTATGCCATAGTTCCATCGCAAGCATCCACTGCACTCCCTTTGTCAGTTGCATTAATTCCGATAAGTATTTTCCTTTCTCCATTTTGGATTACTGAGGGATCAATGTGGGAAGGGATTGAAATTGCAAAGCCTATTGCTAATGAATCATGCAAATCGGTAAAATTCAAACAAGGACATGCCAAGTCATTATTATCACCACTAACCCCAAGATCTCCATCTGGAGTAACATTTAGCCAATTTCTCCAATTGGTATAATTCGCTACTCTTCCATTATCTGTAGTTGCATTACATGACTTACTCTCATTGTCTTGGAACCACCAAGAAAACATACCACTGCCTCCCCACCCTAGAGCGTCATCCCCACAAGGCAAGATTTCTGTAGCAGTAGTATTTATATCTGCATAAAGTCTTACATAAGTATTTCCATCATTGTACACGACAATTGGGGTAGGACCATCTCCATCAGGCCCATTTACATCTTCCCATGTAGAGTTCCATTGTCCTCCACATTCAGAAGAATTCCATTGCTGAGGATCTTCACTAGTCCCATTTACCCTCATAGTACAATTATACTCTCCTGCTCCGCCTCCTGTTTTGGTATAACCGCTTTCAAAAGCAATGCTATCATAATTTGGATCAACTAATATTGCTGCAACAGATTGGATTGAAATGTTTGCAGTTCCAGAATCATACATTGCATACCCCGTTATTGGGGTTATGGGGATTGTTCTAATCATATTTAATGAAAATAATGTCCCAGATAAACTTACTACAATTGCCACAACTAAAAGTGCAGCGAGAACGCGATTATTAATTTCAGCCATTTTTAATTACCCTCCTTTGGTTCTTCAAATCCTAATGAAACATATCCTCCTGTCCCTTTTACAGGGAGAGGATCATATCCTTCTTCAACTGCATTTGGATCTATTGGTGTAAAACTAACTTTCCCACCTGCAACTATTGAAGGTGCAGGTTGCACATCAACTTGAATCTTAGACCCACTTAATTGATCCATAACTGTCCAAGTGCCAAGCACTGAAACAAGCACGGTTATGACTAGGAGAACTAATATAACACTCTTTGGTATGTCTTCCATCTTTTTTCTCACCCTTCAGGTGTTTAAACCCTTTTTAGACCTCTTTTTTTTATAATATTTATGTTCTACTATATAAAATCTTTGTTGAAAATCAAACTTTTTCTCTCTAAAGTAACTGTTTTAAAGTATAATATACTAAAAAGAATAATAATGCAAAAAGCAAAATTAATGCGCCTCCAGCACCAAATGTTAAAAACACCTTACTTTTTGCTTTTAACTGTTTTGCCACAAATTCAGCATTTTGTTTTTCTTGAGTATAAAATTCAACATCAATTTCTTTTTCAATAAAAGACTCACAAAGTTTTATCTTATGTTCTAATTCAATCACCTTCTTCTTTGATAAAAACTCAAGCATACAACTATTAAAAATAATGCCCTATAAATAAATTGCGATTATAACAGTCTAAAGTTAGAAGTTTGAAGTTTGAAGTTTGAAGTTTGAAGTCTGAAGTTTGAAGTCTGAAGTTTGAAGTAAGAAGTCTGAAGTTTGAAGTCTGAAGTTTGAAGTTTGAAGTTTGAAGTTTGAAGTAAGAAGTCTGAAGTGAAAAACACTATCAACCAAACCCCAAACCCTGGCAGTCTGAATTATATATTACTCCAGACTCCAGACTCCTGACTGTTAACCCCAAAACTTAAATATTTCATGAGGAAATATTGTCTCTATGGGAGAACTAAAAAAGGTGCTTAGCTTTAGGGTTCTGCTATTAATTACAATTAATTCTATAATGGGCACCGGTGTTTTTTTCCTACCAGCAATGGGTGCTAGTATCGCAGGGCCAGCATCACTTATATCCTGGGTTTTACTTTCTTTTATTGCAATTTATACTGGAATGTGCTTTGCAGAACTTGCTTCAATGTACCCAACAGAAGGGGGAGTCTACGAATTTTGTAAACATGCATATGGCAGGTTTTGGGCATTTATCATTGGATGGGTTACAATTATTTCAGCATATATCACAATTGCAATGCTTGTTGTTGGAGCAATCCAATATCTACTTCCCGTAAATGCTCCCATTATAAAAATAGTATTATCTTTATTTTTTATTGTTGCATTTAATTTTATAGCTTATCGCGGGATGAAAGTTTCAGCAATGCTCTTAATTGCCTTTTCAATCATTACATTTAGTACCTTATTGGCCCTTATTATTCCTGGCCTATTTACAATAAAATTATCAAACTTTACTCCTTTTTTTGTAGCCCCAGGTTCTGCAATTTTTGTTGCAATTTTTTTTATTGCAGAGACTTTTTTTGGATGGGAAACTGCTACATTCTTAGCAGGAGAAACAAAAGATGGTGCGAAAGTTTTACCCAAAGCCTTAATTGCAGGAACAGTAATTATCGCAGCAATTTGTATTCTTTTTGTATTCACCTCAATTGGAACAATGAATTGGACCCAGTTTGGATTATCTAGCACACCTCTTGCAGATCTGGGGGAATTACATTTTGGGATGCTTGGACGAAGCATTTTTACAATTTTAGTGTACCTATCAATTATTGGTTCTGTTGCTGGTTGGATTGTTGCAGCCCCAAGATTAATTTTAGCAATGGCTAAAGATAAATTATTCTTAAGTCAATTTTCTGCGATCCATGATGTTCACAAAACTCCTGCCAAGGCAATTTTACTTCAAACAATAACAATCTCAATAATTGTAATAGTTGGTGCAGGTTCTTATGAACTGTTGCTTCAATTATTAGTCCCATTAGTTCTGATCATGTATTCCGCAGTAATGTTAAGTTTAGTTGTTTTAAGAATACACAAACCAAATGCCAAAAGATATTTTACTGTCCCATTTGGAAAAATTGGCCCCATCATCCTAGTTATCTTTAATGCAATTCTATTAATAATGTGGTTGAACCATTCAGAAAGTGCATTTGGGATTTTAAAATTAGGATTCTCTTTTATTCTATTAGGGATCCCATTATACTTCTTAATTGAACTTTATAATGATCCAGATATGATAGTCTCAGTTAATGATGCATTTGCAAACCTTCACTTAATGTTTGAGTCTTTTAATCTTCCAATGCATATTAGAAAAGAGATAATGCAATCCATTGGGGTAATCAAGGGTAAAAAGATTCTTGAATATGGATGTAATGTTGGCACATTAACCCAACATTTAGCTGAAGAAGCAGGAGAAGAGGGGAAGGTTTATGCAACAAATATTTCTCAAAATGAATTGAAAATTACTGAAAAGAGACTTGCTCAGAAATTTAATGTTGTGTCAAATGTTGAATTAATTTATGATATTGAACATGCATCCAGAATCCACCCCTCATTAAGTTATGTTGATTGTGCAGTTTCTGTAGGTATGCTTTCTTATGTTATAGATCCAAACAAAGTTCTAAAGGAACTTGCTTCCCTACTGCCCAAACATGGAAAAGTTTGTTTTGTGGAATACGTTGATTATTTCCATTTACTGCCAAATGTAGAATGGTTATCAGATATTAAAAAGATTAAGCGAATTTTCAAAGACGCAGGGCTTCTTGTGCATATTAGAAAAAAGCATTGGCTCTTTTGGAATTATATGTTTATCTATGGGATTAAAACTAACGAAGAAGTACCATTTGTTTAACGGCTTGCATCTGCTTGTCTCTCAACTTCCTTTTTCTTGGAAACTGCAATAGACTTTGGATTTTCTTCATATGCTGCAATAATCTCTTCAGCTAATGCTGCAGGAAGACTTTTCTTTTTATTAAAACATTTATCAAAAGTTCCTTGAACATAATATCTTAACACAAGATCAACTCTTCTTTGTGGAGCACATTCAACAGCCTTAGGATATCTAGCACCACCATACTCTATAGAAACAACTTCTTCCCTTGTTGCTGATTTTTCAATAGATTCAACAAAAACAGCAATTGGGTTTTTATTTGTTTTTTTCTCAATAATTTCAAAAGCTTTTTCAACAGCTGAGTAAGCATTCATTGCTTTTCCAGTGCAGTGCCCTGAGGAAATCTTATGTTTTTTACCCCTATGGCCAGGAACCATTAAGCGATTGATTAATCTTTCAACAATAAAAACATTTGATTTATGAAATCTTTGACCAGCGTATTTTGCTCCAGTTCGTGGAACTAGAGTTGCTTTTAAAGAAATGTAGTCTTTTAGTCCTGCGTCTGCAACTTTAATGTCTGCTGTAGACCATTTATTAAATGCTTTTATCTCACTCATTTAGGCTTAGAACTTAGGGCTTGTTTTTAAATGTTTTGCTTAGCTGCATTATCAAAAAAGTTAAATACTACCCAAAAAAGTGTATTTCTATGAAAACCGAGTTTATTGAATGTAGGTACACTGGCAAAGCAAAACTATCAAAAGAGCAAATTGACCGTTTACCTGGCAAATTGGCTCTTTGTTCTACTGTTCAATTTTTACACTTCTTAGAACCAATTAAGGCCCAACTTGAAAAAGCAGGGAAGAAAGCTGAATTATTAAAAGCAAATAATACTTATTACCCTGGACAAATGCTTGGCTGTTCCAAATTTAAAGTTAAAGGTATTGATGCAGTTTTATACATTGGAGATGGTATGTTTCATCCAATTAATGTTAAACTAAACTTTGATGGCGTAGTCTTTGCATTTAATCCAAAAACAAAAAAAATGGGAGTAATTGACGAAGTAGTTGTTACCAAACATAAAGGAAGATTAAAAGGAATGTATAATACTTTTTTATCAGCCGATACAGTAGGTGTTTTGATATCAACAAAACCTGGGCAAAATTGGGCGAAATTCAAAAGACTTGAGTGGAAATATAGAAAAAAGAAGTTTTACTATTTTCTATGGGATGAAATTAACCTAATGCAACTTGACAATTTTCCTTTTATTGATATTTTCTTAAACACTGCCTGCCCAAGAATTGGGCTAGAAGATGCAATTGTACATAGGAAGAGAATTCTAAATATTGGTGAATTAGGTTTATAAATTAGCATTAATTCGACTGATTATGTTCTTGCCACCATTATCAAAAGCCCCTGCCTTAGAAGGGACAAGAAGGTTGATGGATATCCATAATCATATTTCTGTGTCAACCCGAATAGAAAGACTTGTAGATCTTGCAACTTATGGAATCTTAGGAGTAACTGAACACCCAGTTCTAAAAAAAACTGTTCTTGATTTTGATTCATTTTATGCTAGACTTATCAAACAAGCAAGAAATAGCGACCTTGAAGTTTCATTAGTAGATACTGATGTTGCAAGAGTTGTTAATGGGGATAAAGAAGGTTATATTGTAAGAACTCAAGAAGTTTTTTCAGGAGTTTTTCACGCTGTAGTAATTGGATATGAAGAAAGCATAGAAAATGGCAAACCACCTCAAGAGTTATTAGAACTTGCAGAATCTCAGGGAGGAGGAGTTATCTTGGCCCACCCCTATTTGGTAAATACAAAGGAATGGCCTCATAATGGATTTCTAGGAGAACTTAATAGAAAAAGATATTCAAAAGGAAACACAGCAGAAAACCTTGGAACACTTGCAGCAGGTGCCATTGCAATTGAAGGTCATAATGCTCAACTGATTAGTCTCCAAATATTCAATCAATATGCAAGGGCAATGGCAAGAGAGTACCAAAAACCGATAATCTCTGTCTCAGACTCCCACCCCATGCAAAACGCTGAATTTTTAACAGGGGTTTATACTGATGTACCTGACAATGGGCCAACAATGGACTATATAATATCTACTCTTAAGCATGGTAAATTTAGCCCAGGCCCCAGCAATTACATCCCTTGGTCAAGATTCTGGGCAACTACACTTATAAATTTAGGCAACAGTTTTGTACATAAATCCTAAAAGCCCCAAGAGGGCTATAGGGTTTGAGCTTTGAGAAATAGTATTTTTCACTTCGGATTCCTTACTCCAGACCATTATAAGGTTTAGGGTGTAGGGTATAAGGTGGGATTAAGGTTTGATTGATAATATTTTCCACTTCTGAATTTAGACTTCTGACTTTAGACTTCTGACTTTAGACTTCAGACTTTAGACTTCTGAATTTAGACTTCAGACTTTAGACTTCAGACTTTAGACTTCTGACTTTAGACTTTTGACTTTAGACTTTTGACTTTAGACTTCTGACTTTAGACTTCTGACTTTAGACTTCTGACTTTAGACTTCTGACTTTAGACTTCAGACTTCAGACTTCAGACTTCAGACTTCAGACTGTTAACTTTCCATAACCTTTATATATTATAGGCGTTTTCTGCAGATTCGTAAGAGAGAGGAAAATCGAGTGGGGTGAGACCTGCTTCTAGTAACATGAAACCATTGTTACCCACGTTAAAGGAAAAGAAACGTTATATTGGATTTGAAGTTATCTCTAAATCAGTGCTTCAATCTAAAGTTTTAAAAGACGCAATTTCAAATGGGGTAAAAGATTATATGGGGGAATTAGGCCTTGCAAAGGCTGGATTTTCAATTATCTCTCTTAAACAAAATCAAGGGATAATAAGGGTGGGCAATGCATATGTTAATGATGCAAAAGCTGCTTTAGTCCTAATAAAAAATATCGAAAAAGAAAGTGTGTGCATAAGAAGTATTACAACTTCTGGCACATTAGCTAATGTTCGAAAAAAACTGAGTGGTGAATAATCATGAAAGAAGATATGCATCAAGCAATGGGATATGATAGAGCAATAACAATGTTCTCCCCTGACGGAAGACTTCTTCAGGTCGAGTACGCAAAAAAGACAGTAAGACAAGGTTCAACTGCAATTGGAATTGTTACTAAAGAAGGAGTTGTGCTAATAGCAGACAAGCGAATTGTTGACAAATTAGTTGTACCCGAATCAGTTGAAAAGATTTTTGAAATAGACTCACACATCGGAGCATCTGCTTCAGGAATAATCTCTGATGCAAGAGTATTAATCGAAGAAGCAAGAGTTAAAAGTCAACAGCACAAAATCACCTATGACACTAACATAGATATTTTATCTGTTGTAAAAAGAATTGCAGATATTAAGCAAGTTTTTACTCAATCTGGAGGATTAAGACCATTTGGCGTATCTCTTTTAATAGGAGGGATTGACCGTGGAAAACCAATTTTATTTGAAACTGATCCAACAGGCATTTACTTTGAATATAAAGCAAGTGTTATTGGTGAAGGCGAAACAATGATAGAGGAATTCTTGCACAAAAATTACAAATCAGATATGACTCTGCAAGAAGGCTTTGTCCTAGGACTAAAAGCCCTAAAAAAGCTCTTTGAAGATACTTCTTTTAATATTGCAAGAATTGATGGCGCTTTTATCTCAGTAAAAGATGAGAAATTTACAAAGTTTTCAAGGGCAGAGATTAAAAAAGTCATGGATAAAATAATGAAAAAATGAAAGGCGCAATAGACCAAGGAAAACTGCACATTAACAAAGCAATTTACCGCAAGGGTGAACTAATATTTGAAATCGTAGTTGATCCTGATCTTGCTGTCGAATATAGAAATGGAAATATTAAAGACATAAGAGAAGTACTAAAATCACAAGAAATTTTTTCAGATGCTCAAAAAGGAAATGTTGCATCGAGCGGATTATTAGAAGCAACATTTTCAACAAGTGAGCCATTAAAAGTTGCTGAAGAAATTCTAAAACATGGTGAAATTCAATTAACTTCTGAATATCGCCAAAAGCTTCGTGATCAAAAAAAGAATAAAATAATCGAATTAATCCATCAAAATGCAATTAATCCTCAAGCAAATGCACCTCACACAAGAGAAAGATTAGAGAGTGCAATGGATGAAGCAAAAGTAAAGGTGGATGAATGGAAAACAGCAGAGGATCAAGTAGAAACTGTGTTAAAAGCATTACAGGCGATTTTACCAATTAGGTATGAAATTAGAATAATTGAAGTTATTATTAACAGCCAATATGCACCACAAAGTTATGCTATCCTCAAAAACTATGGAACACTTGAAGAAACTCAGTGGTTAAATGACGGAGGACTCCTTGCAAGAATAAAAATGCCAGCGGGCATGCAAGAAGAGTTTATAGAAAAATTAAACAATTTAACACATGGAAGTGTTGACGTCAAAGTCATAGAAAATTAGGAGTTGGAAAAGATGAGCAAAGTATTATTCGAACCAAAACAAATCGTTGTGCCAGGAGAAACTCTGGCAGAAGGAATGGACAATCTTCCAGGGGAAGGAACTTTCCGAGATGGAGATAAGATTGTCGCAAATGTACTAGGCCTAATGAATGTTAAAGGAAGATTAATTTCTTTAATTCCATTATCAGGCAAATACAAACCAAAAAGAGATGATGTAATAATTGGTAGAGTTACTGATATTGCCTCAAAAGGTTGGATTGTTAACATCAATTGTGCATATCATGCAATGATAACATTAAAAGATGCAACATCTGACTTCATCCCAAAGGATGCAAATTTGAGCAAGTATTATGATGTAGGAGACTATGTGCTTGCTAAGATCGTGAAGGTCACTTCACAAAATCTAATTGATTTGTCAATGAGAGACCCAAGGTTCAAAAAACTTGATGGTGGCAGATTAATTGAAATCAACACAACAAAGGTTCCAAGAGTAATTGGAAAGGCAGCATCAATGATCTCAATGATCAAAGAAAAAACAGGCTGCAGAATCTTTGTAGGACAAAATGGACTTGTTTGGCTAAAAGGAGAGCCAAAGGGTGAGAATGTTGCTGCAGAGGCTATCTTAAAAATTGAAAGAGAAAGCCACTTAAGCGGTCTTACTGATCAAATAGAGAAGTTCATTGTAAAGAGTTTGAAATAGGTGTAAAAATGGCGTATACGAAACGACATGATGGAAGAAAAATGGATGAAACAAGACCAGTCGAAGCAGAGGTTGGCGTTATTAAAAACGCAGACGGATCTGCAAGATTTAAGATTGGTGATACAGAAGCTTATGCAGCTGTTTACGGTCCACGAGAACTTTACCCAAGCTTTCTTAAAAACCCTTCACAAGGAACTTTAAGATGCTATTACAATATGTTACCTTTCTCAGGAATGGGCAACAGAGTAAGACCTGGACCAAGCAGACGCTCAAAGGAAATTTCTTTAGTTACTCACAATTGCTTTCAACCAATTGTTGACTTAAGAGCATTTCCAAATACTGTTGTAGATGTTTACATTGAATTAACAGATACAGATGCAGGCAGTAGATGTGCTGGAATCTGTGCAGCTTCAATGGCTCTTGCTCACGCAGGCGTACCAATGAAGGATTTAGTTTCTGCAGTTTCAGGGGGGAAGGTAGGAAAGTCAGTATTAGTTGATCTTGACTATAAAGAAGAGGCTTACGAAAATGAAGAAGTTTCAGACATGCCAGTTGCAGTCTTACCAAGAACTGGGGAGATTGTACTTTTACAGATGGATGGTAAAATATCAGTAGATGAAATCAAGAAGGCCTTGAAAATATTAAAAAAGCCAATTGAAAAAATCTACGAATTGCAAAAGACAGCATTAAAAAATAGCTTTACAGGTGGCGAAAAATGACTAGAACCAATGTAAACAAAAGTTTTAGAGCACACCTGCTAAATAAACTCCAAACAGACTACAGATTTGACAACAGGAAAAAGGAAGAATACAGAGATATCAAAGTCGAATTAGGGGTTATCTCAAAAGCAGAAGGTTCATGTAGAGTTACTCTAGGCGATACAATCGTTCTAGCAGGAACAAAGCTAGGTATTGAAAGACCATACCCAGACAGACCAGACACTGGTTCAATTACAGTTAACGCTGAGCTTTTACCAATGTCTTCACCTGACTTTGAATCTGGACCACCAGGTATTCAATCAATTGAACTGGCACGTGTTGTTGACAGATCAATTAGAGAAGGTGGCGCAATTGATTTTAAGAAACTATCAATTGAGCATGGCGAAAAAGCATGGTTTGTATTTATTGATATTGTATCGATGAATAATGACGGCAACTTAATGGATGCAGCATGCCTTGCAGCAACAGGAGCTCTCCTAAACACAAAGTATCCAAATGTTAAAGATGGAATTATTGATTACAAGAACCATGGAAAGGATCTTGAAATTGAAGCCCAGCCACTACTGGTTACTGTTAATAAAATCGGAGATTCTTTATTTGTTGACGCTTTAAGAGCTGAAGAACCTTACATTGAAGCGCGCCTAAGCATAGGTATCTTAGATGATAAGGGGACTATTTGTGCTCTCCAGAAAGGGGGAACTACTCCATTTACTGAAGAAGAAATTGCAAAAGCTCTTGACCTTGCTATATTAAAGAGCAAAGAATTACGAAAAGCATTGAAAGGTGGTAAGACTGGAAAAAAGTGACCATACAAAATTTGAGAAATCAAGGATGATTGGATCAAGAGCTCTCCAACTAGCAATGGGGGCACCATTCCTTATTAAGCTTGAAAAAAAAGACTTAGAAAAGCTTCAGTATAGCGTAATCAAAATTGCTGAACTTGAGTATGAGGAAGGAGTCTTACCAATCTCTATTAAAAGGCCTATGCCTGTAGAATAACTTTTTATATTTCTTCTTTTTTCTTTTAGTTAATGGGCCCGTATGTTTTACATATTATTGCAGATGGTGTAAATATAGAGAGGTTTTTAATAGATTAAAGGACAATCTAAGTGGAATTAACGAAATTTATGATAGAGGGATAGTTGTTCCTGATAAAGCGTTTTGTGGCTGGACAGGGTCTACTAATGAACAAATCCAAAGCTCAGTTACTGGCAGAAGACCGTGGATGGGATTTCGCTTGTTTAACAGAAACCTTTATAACTCTATGGTTATTTAATTTACCACCTAGTAAATAGAATCACCAATTAAAATGGATTCAGTATTCAAAAACAACGCATTTAGGATTCTTGAGCTCTTCTTTGAAGAACCTTTAAAGAATTTCTCAGCAAGAGGTATCGCAAGAGCCTTGAAATTAAGCCATGGAACTGTACTTAAATATCTAAAAGAGATGGTTGGGCTTAAACTAATTTTAATTAATGATACAACTCTTTACCCCACTTTTCATGCAAATAGGATGGGGAAGAAATTTATGACTTACAAGCGTAATTTAAATCTACATAAAATCAAAGAATCTGGGCTTATTAATTATATCTGGAAAGAGACATTTGCCAACACAATTATTCTATTTGGAAGCATAGCAAAAGGAGAAGATACTAAAGAAAGCGACATTGACATATTTGTTGAAGCAAAAGACCAAGAAATAAAATTAGATAAATATGAGAGAATCTTTAACAAAGAAATAAACCTCCTTTTTGAGCCATTTATTGAAAATCTTCCGGAAGAACTTGCCATGAATATAATAAATGGAGTTGTTTTAGATGGGAGTATAGAATGGAGACGAGCTGGGAGAAATGCCAAGAGAAAGGAATCATTAAAAAAATAGTCCCAAATCCCAAAAGGGGGGAGCGTCTTAAGCAAATGGCCCTTCTAAGACTAGAATTCTGGGATAAGAATATCCTAAACAAATTCATTCCTATGAAAGTTGAAGGATTCTATGAAATAATTAAAGAACTAATCCTTACCCTAATGCTAAAAACAGGATTTAATTCAACAAATCATTTATGTTTAATTGAATTTCTAAGAGAATATTATCCAATTTTAGATGCAGAAAGATTGAATAAGCTACGGAAAGTTAGAAATGAAATTAATTATAGGGGGGCAAAAGTGAATAATGAATACTTTCTTGAAAATGAAGAAGAATTTAAACTTATTATAAAAAAACTTATAAAAATAATTAATTAATGCTTATACCTTCCGCGAGCTTCAACACTAACTAGTCTTTTTAGAACTAAATCTGCTTTTTCATAGTTTTTCCTGTAAGCTTTTTCAACTAATTTAAACGCCTTCTCCCAAAACCCATAATGCTTACTTTCCAAAGCTTGTTTTAACACGTGAAGTTCAACTGCAAAATCTTCAACTTTTTGCGAATAAAACGAAAGCCCAAAGTCAATTAAAAAAAGCTTATCATTCCAAATCATATTGCTAGTTGTTAAATCCCCATGAATAACTCCATTTGCATGAAGCTTTGCAACAGCCTTCCCAATCTCAGTGCAAATTTTCTTCATATTTTTCTTGTCAAGAAATGTTGCCAGTTTCTCTCCTTTAATATGCTCCATTTCAAGAATCATATTTTTATCATCTAATTTAATCAACTTTGGAACATTAATCTCCAGACTCCAGACTCCAGACTCCAGACTGGAAAGCTTTTCTAAAAGCTTTCCCTCTCTTCTAGTTCTAGTCTTTCGAAGCTCTTCATCTAATTCCTTTATTCTATAAGTTTTAGAAATCCTTTCTTTTCTCAAAGTCTTCCCATCGCTGTATATCTTTGCTTCAGCCCCTTGGGCGATTTGTTTCATAAAACAGGGGTTAGAGTTTTAAGTTAAATATATTTCTCTTCTCCCAATGGAATTAGACAAACTAATTCACTTCACACTAGCCCCAGAGGTCAACTTAGATAACACTCCAATAAAACCCGCTGTGTCTGAGACTGAGATTGCAACATTTTGGGAGGGATATCAAAGGATAAACCCAGAATCTTTCAATGGAAAGATACTTTATTCTTCCCATAAAGAAATAGATATTTCGGGGGACAAAGCAATTATCACCCTCCATGAAGGGGATTATGCCTACTGTATGTACCTAATGGCTCATCAAATGGTGAACCTCCATTTAACTGTTGCTCCAGTCACTATACCAATAACTTCAGATGGATTCTCTGTTTATGGAAGGCAAGCTAAGCACACAGCCCATGGTGAAAAGATACTGGCGCTTGGTGGGGGACTGATAAAAGCAGACATTCAAGGCAATAGCTTAGAAGCCGGAGTTTGGAGAGAATTAAGTGAAGAATCAGGATTACAACATCCTCAGCATACAATCAATCAAGGTCTCATCGGAGCATATATTTACTCCCAAATCCCTACCTTACTAATTGTCCATTACTGTATGCTCAACCTAAAGAAAGACCAAGTTGCTGTACTATTTGAATCGCATAATGGGGCACTAAGAACAGCAGGAAAGCTTCCTGAAATAGAAGACCTACTATTTATTCACCGAAATAACCTTAAGACATTCTTTGAAGATCCTAATGTCTCTCCCTATATCCCTCCTGCTGCTAAAGAACTTCATTACAGAAAAATGAAGTAAATTTGTCAAAAACCACCAGTGAATACACGAAAAAACACAAAGTGTTTTTTGTACCTTAGAAATTGTTACAATTTCAAAGACACTGGTGGCATGTTGAAAAGCTCGCTCGCTGTTGAGTGGTTCAACTGAAAAGCTTTGCTTCTCAGAGTGCTAAAAATCTTTGATTTTTCAGCATTTGAGCACACAGAATTCCACCTAGACCACCCTTCAATACAAATAGAAATCTCGATTTCTGTTGTCCTAGAAATGCTTTGCATTTCCATGAGAAGGGTGGAATTCTTTTGTTTAAAAACTTTTATTGAAATCTCATTAATTGAGTCATTAATGTTGAGACAAGCGCCATTGTTGATACGCTCCCTGCAAGAAATTTTGAATATCTTCTTGATACATCAGTAAAACCTAAATGTAGATTATTCTTACTCGTAAAATCATCAAATCCTTCTTTTGCCCAAGGAACCGCAAAAAGATTTCTATTTTGCTTTTGACCTAAAGCTTCCTGCCACATATCAATTACTTGATTAACAGTAAGATTAACTGGTACTTCATATATCACATCAAGTGCATTTGAATAAGGATTCTCTGCAATTCCAATCATCTTCATTCCATTTTCATCAACATTATATCTTGATGGTCCAAGCTCATTTAACATATCACATAAAATACCATTTGAGAAAACATCAAGGGTTCTATCTTTCTCAGTTGCATGCCAATACCTACTAGTACCCCCAATGTGAGCTAAATCTCCTTCTCCAAACCCATACCCTTTTGCCCCAATAATTGTTTGATTATCAGTAGTTCTAACCATAACAACTAATCCTATTGTCTTTAGATATTGCTCGGGAGTTAAAATTATTTGGGCCTCAGTTTTACTTTCATCTGGCATAGTATAAGAAAGGGGTCTTTGAGCCAAGCTTTGGGAACTACTAGTTACCCCTAATTGAACTTCTAACCCTTCTCCTGTAAGCTCAATGTCTTGAATGTAAAAAACAGCTTCTTGCCAGCCACCATATTGATTTTGTAAAACATCTAATGGAATGCCTGCGGAGTTGATTTGTGCAATCCTCTCTAAATCTTCCCTTAAAAAATCTCCCTCAGGCTCACTTAATCTGTCCCAAGCAATATGAATATTTTCAGGAGAAATTCCTCTTCCAATTTCAATATTTGCTTGATCAAGGTTTTTATAAAAAATATTAGGATCCATAAGAACAAGAAGTGAAAGTAGATTTAAAAACTTAACCATAAACCTTATAACTTATTACTTAAGAATAAAGCTTGATAGCCCCATAGTGTAGCGGCCCATCATCTTCGGTTCTGGGCCGAAGGACCTCGGTTCGAATCCGGGTGGGGCTATTTCTTTTTTGGGATATATACATCTCTGAAAAAGGAAACGCTATTTATAAATCAAATAATTTATATAGAGATTTCTATACCCCTCTTATTGTGTTAAGACAGGTTTAAAACATTATAATTATTACAAATGTTATGGAGACAAAATTTATTCCTGCTTAAAAATAGTTTATTTTACTCGAAACCGTTTAGAAGTTTCCAAACATCTTTGGATTGTTTTTCAGATAGCTTTGACTTACTTGACTTCCATTCTTTTTGATCAAGGTCATTCAACCAAGATCTAATTTGTTTAAACGTCTTTAATTTTTTAATTTTATCAGGGTGTTTCACACCTAATTCTTGAGCTATTTTTCTAGGAACTCCAGCCATTCTTAAAATAGTTGCTTCTTTATTTGAAACACCATAGTATAACATTGCAGGAATATGTCCAACTGTTTCTATATCTTCCGTTTTCTTACCAAATAAAGATACTTTTTGAAGAGCACTCATCCCCCAAGACAATTGACCAACTAATGTAGAATGAATGTATTGACTTGCATTAAGTATTCTCTCATTAGGATCTTCTACATGAGAGAAATATTTAGAAGAAATTTCTTCAACATTTTTACCTAAAACCCAATCTTTTATTAATTCTGCAATAGCAGCAGTGTCAAGGTCACCTGGTCTATTTGTTCTTGTTAAATCTAACTCGGGGATTCCTGATAATAAATCAATCATATTTTTCAACGTATCTGATTTTGGATCAAATAAATTACCTTTATTCCATTTTGAAATTTCATTAAATAACTCTCTTCTTGCAAAAAGCAGATCTACACTCATAGAACTAAAACCAGTTCCATCAATAAGTTCAACAATTTTCTTTGTTTTTGTTTTACTTTTGATTTGATTTAAGTAAATATTTGCAATTTGTAATAATTTACGACCTGCTTCTAAATCTGTTTGATTTATTTGATAATATGCAAGACTAGATAGTAAAACATCTTCTATATCTGATTCAGTATTATTATAACCTGATACTGAGACTGTATGAAAAATATATTGTAGAAACTTGGATAATGCTGGATAATTATGAACAAATTTTAATCCAAATTTTTCATCAAGCTCATTAATAGTATTCAATTCTTTTGATATAGAACTAATTAAATGATTAGCTTCTTTTTGTAGATAATTTTCATATTTTTTAACTTGCTCATTTGTTGAATAACTGAATAATATTAGTCCGAGATTATCCATTAATGCCCTTCCCGCTCTTCCGGCAATATTCCAAAATTCACTATAATCAAGATCTTCTTGTCTATTTGTTTTCATATTGTAGCGAGTAACTTTTTCTACAACTACTGTTCTGATAGGAAAATTAACACCTTGAGCTAAAGTAGTTGTTGCAAATACTAATTTGATATCTCCATCTGAAACTAATTTTTCAATTAAAAATCTAACTTCTTGAGATAATCCTGCGTGATGAAATGCAACTCCTTTTTTCAATGATTTTGTAAGAACATGATTTTCTCCTAATTCATCGGCAACATAATCAATTGTCAATTTATGCAAATCTGTTAGTGAAGGTTTATCATCAAGTATATTCAGTATTTCCATTGAATATTTAAGACATTTTTTTCTACTTGGACATAAATGAATCGCTCTTCCTTTTTCCATAAATGATAGTGCTGCAGAAAGTGCCACGTTGGATTTACTTTTAGTTTTAAAAATATATTTTGATTTAACTTTAAAATCGTGCTTATCCTTCACATCAGAACAGTGCGCGCTTGGTAGGGTTGTTAATTTTAAACCTCTGTTTGTTGTCCTTCCTTCATAAGTTACTACTGCAGTTATCCTTTCACTTGGTTTCCAATCAACTTTTATTGCATTACTATTATCTTTTCCTAACCAGTTTCCGATTTCTTCAGCATTACTTAGAAATGGTGTTAATAACATAAATTTAGTCTCGGTTTTTTCTCGTGAAATTGATGCGAGGAATAATTCAAGAGTGCTCCCTCTGTTCTTATTACCTATATTATGTGCTTCATCGGCAACAACTAAAGAAATTTTTTCTACGCTCGGATGTTTTGTCCTGATTAACAAGTCTAATTTTTCAGGAGTTGAAATTAAAACATCAAAGTCTTCTCTAAGATAAATATCTTCAGTTGGGCTAATTTCAAAAACAGGTACTGCACACTCCACATTATATCCTAATGGCACTAAATCTTGTCTTAGTTGCAGTGTTGTTTGATTAACAAGTGCTCTTGTAGGAACCACATAAACAACTTTATGTTCGGGGTTTAGTGCAAGTGCTTGAATTATGCTGAATTCCGCAAGGAGTGTTTTTCCTGCACTCGTAGGCATTTCCAGAACAACACATTTTTTACCAACATCAAATAAGTTTTGTCTTATGGCATCTCTTTGCGAAGGCCATAATTCCATTATAGGTTTATTTTCCTTTGAAGTTAATTGTTTAACAAACTCTCGAATTTTCTGACCTACTGAACTTGTAGTATACCAAATACAGTTTTCTATGTGTTTTATACAACCAAGATATAACATATCTGCTAAATGTTCTATGTGGGTATCTCTTGTTACTCTTAATGCTGTAATTGCTCGATTATAAAATTTTTTAACTTGAATAATTGGATCTTTAGATCCTCCTTCAATAATATATGAAGATGAAATTTCGATTATTTTTGCTAAATTATAATATGCAATTAACGAACCAATTAAACTCATAGAGGTTGTGGATTTTTCATCATTTGATTTAAGATATTTTCCTTCCAATTCTTTTTGTAATTCTCTTAAGTCATGGATGATGTTGGTCGCATTTTCAATATCTGTCCAGCCATTACTTTTTCTAGTTAATAATATAAACGCTGTAAGTATTGATTGATAAACTTTCTTTGACCAGTCAAGTTCATCGATTTTTATTTCAAAATCTCGAAGTAAAAGTCTTATTTCTGAATTTCTCTCTGCAAGAATTCCTGAAACTGATAAATAAAAATAATTCTCTAAAGATTTATTTTTATTGACTTTTAACTCATCTCTTCTAAGAATAAAAGATCTTTGAAAATAATTTTTATAAGAAGATATATTATTTAACAAGAATTCAGAACCTATACTTTCAATAGTCTTTGAAATTAAATGTTTATCTTCCTTAGTAACGAATTTTTTTGTTTCATCTACATCAACAAGTTCATTTTCTATGAATTCTAAATGAGAAACATCAATTGTTTTATTTATACCTAAATCTGTTATTAGAGCTTCAACATACTCGTCATATTCATTCAAATTTGTCATGTTTTGATGCCTCTTCATAACATTTTTGACTTAATTTATTAATACTTCCGTGTAAACACAGAATTAGATATCTTATTTTGCCAGGATTAAAATCAGATGGTTTTTGTCTAAAGCTCCCAAAGTCTTTAACATCGTATTTATCTTTCTCTCTTATTAAAACAGGACATAAAACAACGTTTAATTGACTATGATCTTGTTTACCCCATAACATAGATATTTTAGTCATAATCTTTTTATTTTCTAAATCCATGCATTTTTTTCTTAAAGTATTTATTCGATCCAATGTTTTATTTTTATCAGAAATATATGTTATTAGTTGATTTCTCAAACAGTCTTTTCCTGAATCGACAACTCCAGGAGGATTATTTTTATCGCTACTTGCTTTTACTTCACATATTATTAAGGAAAGATTGCTACCATCAGTTTCATATCCTAAGATATCTATTCCTCTTGAAGATCTATCAGACAATTCTTTATATTTTATATTAGAAACAGGCATTGTAGTTTTGAATAATTCTTCAAGACAAATACTTGCCAAGATTTCTGCAAATTCGGATCTTTGAACTGAGAAATTATTAACATCAGAAACATTGTTTTCAACAGGAATACTAACTTTTAGAAGATTTTTAATATGCTTCTCAATATCTTTTTCACTAAAACCTGTTTCATCTAATTGTTTTTTTAAATTTGAATAATCTAAGTATAATTCTCTAATTACAGGTTTAAGGAGATTTATTAGTTTTTCTTCCCAACCATCTTTATTAGCCCATTCAAATGCTTGATATAAATGATCTAGTTTAGTTTGATTGTGTAATTCTTTTAACTCATCTTTTATATTTACATTTATCACACAAGACACCTACACATTATTTTTCTCACAATTATTATTTAAATCCTTTGGCTGAGAATGACCAGTGACTAACTGATTTAATTTCCTTAATATCTCTACTTCTGCGAATGTATCAAGTTCGCAGTAAATTTCTAAGTCTTTTCTTATTTTGGCAACTTCTTCCGAGGGAACATCTTCTAAGCAAATTTTTTCGTAAGATGTTGAAGCGTCTCCTCCATTAGCAATATCTAACTCATCATATGATAAATCTGTTAGTGCTGGTAAAACCTTTTTTAATGATGCTGAGCCATCTTGGATAGGATCATAATAGTAGAAGCTTCTGAATGGGATTATTAGGTCGTTAAATCGTCCTAATATTACTAACCCCCATTTTTGATATTCTGGGCAGTATTCAATGAGTTCTTTTATTACTCCTATTTCAAATCCTTGATTCCAAGCAAGTATAGTTCCTTTATTTCCTAAATGTTCTTTCATAGATTCCAGAATCGGTTTTCTTGGGTCTGCTTTCTCGTCTGCTAAGAAAGATATGTGCTTTAGCCCTCCATCTGGCTCTTCTTGAATATGGAGGGAATATTGGAAGGCTATTCTCTTGTATGGAGTCATTCCATCATATATAGGGATGCACGGGTTAATTGTTTCAAAATCAAAGTAGTATATGGGGTAATTTAATGTACCTAAGAACTGTTTTATCGCTTCTGTATGGATAAAATTTTTGCCTGATACTTCACAATCTCTTTGTATTTGTTGTTTGTCAGAGAGCTTAGAATCGCTAGGAATGTCCTTGATAGTGAGAATGTTGTTTTTATACAATTCCCAAGATCTCTTTCCTCCTCTTGTTAGAGAGAAAACACTGTTTTTTGGAAGAAAACCCCAGCAATTACTTATCAAAGCACAATCATAAGGTTTCGAACAATTTTCATGAATATCAACTGAAGGTTTCTCACCATCAAGTATTTTCTTCATGTCAGCAATCCTATCTTCAATGCCTACTAAAAACTCCTCAACTTGAACAGTAATATCTTCTTTCTTGAATAATATATCTGCTTCAATATCACCTTGTTTAACATATTCATTATTAATGAACATTAAAAAACAATTCTTGATTTTAAGACCTGATTTCTCATAAACCAATTTTTGGAATGAGACATCGTGAATATTAACATCCTTAACTTCTGTAGAAGATTTAACTTCAATTATATCCCAAGATCCATCCTTATTTGGAACAAGGATGTCACCACGACTAAACAAACCATCAATCATGAAACCAGGTTCGAATAAAGGTTTGTTTTCTTTGAGTAGTTTCTTAGTAGCGTTAATGTTTACCATAAACCCCTCTTCAGAAACATTAATACCCTCAGGAAACAAAGAAGTCGCTAAAACACCAATCGCTGTTCCAGTATCAAAAATCTTCTGCTGAGAAGCATCAACTTCAGGAATCTTACTCTTATCATTGACCAAAGTCCAAAGAAGTTTAGAACATTGAAGACCTGCAAGATATTTGGATTTGGTTAAGAGTACCATTATTGAACCTTCCTCACAATTTCTTTAAAATCTGTAATAACATTTTCTTGATAGAAACTAAATATTTCTTTATCAGAATAGTTAATCTTATTGCTAGCATCTTCTTTTTTATGAATAAAGAAAGGTGACGCATTTTTTTCAAATAAAGGCAGTATGAATTTAGTAATTTCTGATTTCCCCCCTTCTTTAAAATAAGAAGCAAATTCTTTGTTAACATTTCTGGAAGATTCAAAGATATAAAATATTCTTTTGAGAGGCACATCAAACTCTGAACTAAGATTTTTCAATCGTTCTTTATAATTATCATTTTTAACTAAATCCCTATTCCAACCAATAGTTGTCTTGACTTCTATAATCGCCCAATTCACATTATTCTTTTTTACTAAGATATCAGGTCTTAATTTATTTTGTTTATATTCCAATAAGATTTTATAGTTTGAAGAAAGAGACGCTCTCAAATATCTAGCAATTAAATCTTGAAATATATCTGATAATGCGTAATCAATGTTTCTGTTTGCATTCTTCTTATATTCAAATTGAGCAACCCGGATTTTAAATAAGTCATAAAATATTTGATATGTTAAATCAGAATTACAAGAACTTAATTGACCCTCTCCTAATGCTTTAAGAAAATTACCAAAATGTTTTGATACGGTTAAATCGCATTTTTTTTTCATTCCCTGTTCCTCAGTTGTTTTGAAAAAGGATCCAATCCATCAAGAAAATATAAAATTTCTTCAAAAATATTATGTGTTGATTTATCAATAGATTCTTGAATTTTATCAAACTTGCTTAGTTGTCCTCTTAAAAATTTCCCAAATATGAAATGTCCTTTGACATATATTTTTAAAGCATCTAAAAATGCACTTTTACCACTATTATTCTTCCCAATTAAAACTAATGCGTTCTGATTGTTTTCAACTGTTTCATTCTTAATTGCTCGAAAATTTCCAATAGTGACTTTCTCAATTCTCATTTTTCTTTCTTCCTGATAACTTCATCAATAGTTTTTTTATCTTTATTTTTCCACTCTATCCAACCATTTGCTCTTCTTCCAAGAATGACTGCAGCAGCTGCACTTGGAGAGTTAAATAAATGGTCTTCAGTAAATTCTAAAATATTCTCTTTTGGAACTAATATTTTTTCCCCTTTTAGTTCTTGACGCATACCAATAACCCAACTTCTTGCAGAAGCTGATTCTTTAATATTGCAAGTTGAGCCTTTATGAACTAGTAATCCATCTTCGATCATAACACCTTTAGCAGATGCATCCTTACCCTTACAAAATATTAAATCTTTTTGAGTTGTTTTTAATTCATCAAATATTGGAAAGCCAAGAGTTGCAATTATTATTTTTAAATCATCAAAAAAAGTAAGCGTCAAATCTTTATCTGAATTAGATAAGGTAGGAGAAGAAGTTCCTTTTTCATTATATATTATACATCTATTTATTTTCAACGCTAAAGTATAAGAATAATCTTCTAAAAATCTAGCATGAACTTTATTTAGTTCCTTATCAATAGCAGAACAAAAACAGATTGCTAATTTCCAATCTTTTTTCTGATGTTGTTTTATTCTTGTTCGCAAGTCTTCTGTTTCACCAATATAAATCTCCGGTTTTGTTACAAAATCTTGTTCAGAGTTAATAAGAAAGTATATGCCAGGTCTTTTTAATTCATCTATATCCTTCAACCTATCCATCTTATTTCTTGGAATAACATAAGCTTTTGTCATAGAACTGTTAATAGTACACTCCTTAATCCCTTTGGGATCTCCATCAGTCAAATAAATTTTAATTGTTCTTCCTCTCATCTTAGCACCTAATCAACCATTTCATTTTCTCCGATTAATTCTTCTATTTTTTAATTTATTCCAAATTTTACGAATTTCTTTAACCTCTTTATTGCTAAGTTCTAAATTATCTTCTAAAAGAATTTTGTCATTAATATCCAAAACCATTTCTATCTCTTTTGATCGGATGTGTTTATCAATTCTTTTTGGATCTAATAAATCCATTCCTTTAGTGGGCAAAGGTAACATCTCGCATTCTGATGGTTCAAATGTGAGTACACCACCACCATAACTCCTACCCATCAACTCAGCATACACCAATGTGAGGCTGTTTAGAAAAGCAGCTATTACTTTGTCTTTATTAGGATGTAATATTTTAACCCGATGTATTGTATCAGTGGAAGTTGCTCCATTTAAATTTTGAATCAGTTTAGGGTATTCATGAACTTGTCGAAGCATAAATGCATCGGGTACATGAACGCTTGGAACTATAAACCATTTTTTTCTGATTCTACATTTATATCCTTTATGAGCTAAGTTTTTCTCTCCATAATCAATATAACTTCTTTCATTCACATTTAATTTTTCATATTCTTTATCTTCAGGATAGAACATATATGAAGGCAAATTGTCATTTATATTTATTTCCCAATCATTTTTACTAAATAATATTCCTTTAAGATGATTGCTTCTGGTAACAATATTTAGTGTAGACTTTGATAATTTCCTATCAAAAATTTCGTTTGGTTTTAAAATAAAAAAATTATTTCTTCCAGTAACTACACCTACATCAACATCAATGTATTTACTAGCCAAATCACATTTAGTTTTCTCTCGAATACCATGCAAGAAATTTATTTCATTTTTTTCTAAAAAATAATAAGTCCACTTATCTTTTGAATGAAGTAAGTCTTTTGCTTCAAGATTGGCCAATTTTTTTGAAGTCACTGATTCTAGTTCAGTTTCATCTGTTAACTCTAAAGTCCTTATCTGTGATGTTTTTTTACCATCTTTTTCCGCTAAAATAAGAACTACTTCCTGTTGAACTTTAGAAAATAATAATTTTTGGAATGTAATAATAGTTATCTCACAAAACTCATCAGACAAGAATTTTCTAGTGTCTGCAGCATAATTCACTTGAAATAATTCAGCAGGAATTACCATGCCTAAACGACCATCTTTTTTGAGTAATTTAGAGCATATAACTAAAAATGGCACCCATATATTTGTCAATCTATTAGGATATAAACCAAATGAATTCATTAGTTTAAATGCAGTTTCTCTATATTCTTCAACAAAATTTTGATATCTTATGAATGGAGGATTTCCTAAAACCCCATCAAACATAATTCCATTTTCTATAAATTTTTTTGCTTGAGTAAAAAAGTCACCATCAATATGCGTTCCAGTGAAATTATTTTGCTTATATATCTTTTTGATTTTATTCCCTTCTTTAGGATCCAATTCAATCGAAGTAACATTTACATTTTTTCCCAATTCAACAATTGACTTTACAAATGATCCATCACCAGCACTAGGCTCAAGAACATCATTTGAAACTTCTAATACCCATTTTGATAAGAATTGTGAAACTAGTTCAGGAGTATAATAACCACCTCTTAATTTGTCGTAATTAACTTTCATTATTCGATACCATTTCTAGTTCTGTATATTCTTCAAAGTGTTTTTTCTCTTCTTTTGTGAAGTAGTAAATTTTATCAATTTCAGAAAATAACTTATTATTTAATGCATTATATTTACGCAATAACAGAGTTTTATCTTTACCAGACTTACATTTCTGAATTTTGAGTCTTAATTCTATTATCTCTTTTGTTGTTTTAGGAATAGATTCATACTTAGATTCAAATTTAGGGAAAGGTATTTTTGAAATAAATTGTTTACCATGAGAACCGTAACCCCCTCTAAATATACTAGCTCTACTCCGAACAAATGTTTCTATTATTGGATGAGATAAGATTCCAAAAATAAATAATAAGGGAGTATCTAAAGATTTGGATCTTAATGCATAATATGGTCCATTACCTCCTCCGGTTATTGTAATATTATTACTATCTATATTATATCGTGGTTCTAAAGACAATACTGGCCAAATCATTTTTGGAGTATCATTAAATTTTATTAAACTTTGAGATCTTCCAAATTGATACCAAGTTGTTTTATTTTGTATGCTCCTCTTCTCAAGATCCTTTTTAAAACTTAGAAGATATTCATATGCAAGAGGATATTTTTTTTCCATAACTTTTTCTTCGATTAATTCGGCAGTTTTCTTATTTACATTATAAGGGAAAATCATATAACTATTTGCCTTTGGTATGCCAAACGGCTCCAAGATTACGTCATATAAACAAGGTCTGAGAATTAATTTTTCAATTTTGTGTTCTTTTCCATTTTTATCATCAAAAATAACATAATCTTTTGATTCTTTCTTTGGTTTAATTATGTAAATTTTATCAGCACTTGTTTGCAAACCTACAAATATATCTGCGTAAGTATCTAATGTTGATAGATTCTCATCAGCATTCATTCTATCAAAAACATGTGATATTTCTTTAGGAACAAATACCCATGGATCTTCAGTTAGCTTATCTGCAGATAATTCACTTAGCACTTGATCTTCTTTCAATGCCCATTCATTAATCTTATTTACGAATTCGTAATTAATTTTACCTTTAGATTTATCTTTGTTCAAAATAAGAATACAAGTATATGTGGCAGTTTTTGATTTGAATACTTGGGTGATCCCAAAATGAGTAAGTAAATCAATGTTTGACTTATCAATAATTAATTTTCTCAAAGATTTACCTGCTTTAATAACAAAAAATTTGTGCGGAACTATATATCCCAAGATTCCTTGTGAATTTAAAAAACTTAATGACCGTTCTATAAAAAGGAAATACTTGTCATAATTATTACTTTTTGAAGTTAAGTAGTTTGATTTATCGCTTTGATAGAACTCTACTTCCTTTGGAGAGTATTTCACCATGTTTTGTATCCTGATATAAGGTGGATTGCCAACAATTATGTCAAATCCTCCCTCGTAAAAGATATCTTTAAATGACGTTTTTAAATCAAATGGATTAATAGATATTAGTTGTTTATCATCAATAACATCATCAGAAAAATCAAAGAAGGTTTCATCAATCAAACTATTTCCCCAATGAATATTTGAATCAAGTTTGGGTAATACTGGTTTTTTGAAAGTTGAAATATAATGTTCTATCTCATCTTCAGTAACATCTTCTAAAAGTTTTACTAATAAACTGAATTTAGCTACTTGAACTGCTTGGTAATCAATGTCAACACCAAATAGGTTGTTTTCTAAAATGTCTCTTTTTTCTTTAAGAGTTAATTTCCATTCACCATCACTTGTTTTAAACACTGATGATTTATGTTTAGTAGGATTATTTTCTACATAATATTTTAATTTTCGGCTCATTAAGGCTTTAAATGCAGATAATAAGAATACACCTGATCCACAAGCAATATCTGCCAATTTAATTTTGATTAGTTTATCAATATCATTAGATTCATTAAATGAAGATATTGATCTATCAACAATTTTATCAACAATATAATCAGGAGTTGTAATCGCACCTTGTTGGTGAACAATTTCCTCTTTAACACAAACTTCAATTTTTTTATTAATAAGCCTAATTTCTTTAGATAAGAATAGCTCATAAATATCACCAAGCATTGAAGGTTCAACAATGGAGAATGCAAATGGGCTCAGCGGATAATATAAACTTTTAAAAATATCAATTAAGATTTTATCATCAAGTTTCATTTCAAAAGAAAGCTTATCTTCTATGAAATCAAACAAACCAGAATCGTATTTTTTATCAGCTTCAACAAATATTTTTTTCAATTCCCCATAATTTTTTACTTCTTTAAGCTTTTCATAATTTTCAAATTCACGATCTTCACATATTCTTAGAAAAATGATTCTATTTATTGTTTGTTGAACTAAAAAATTAATTTGATCAATTGGTAATTTAGTATTATTTTTAACTATATTTTTAGCAATATTTACTCTCCATTCTTCAATCTGATTCAAAAAATATTGATCAAATAATTCAATTCCTTTTACAGGTTTATTTTTAGGAAAAAGATTCAGCAGAGATCCATTGATAATTTCTTCTTTCGAAATTAGAGATTTTATTTCATCAAATTTATCCACATATTCATCATATGAATATATTACATAACGAGCATTTTTTTCGGAATCATCTGCTTTTGGTCTAAATCTAGTATCATACACAACTAAATTTTCAAAATTAAAGAGGATAGATATAGATAAATTAGCGTTCCAACCATAACGTCTTACTTGAAAAGCTGATGGTTTTGATGTAGTAATATTAACAAATGGTTTTTTAGCTTCTACAAAAAGTACTCTAGAAGCGTTCAGTCTTAAAGTATAATCTGGTTTCTTCTTGTGTTTTTCTTCATCTATCTCTATGGATTCTTCTTGTACCACATCACGGAAAAAATGAAGCTGCCTTTCTTTATTTGAAACATCCCAACCCATTATTTCCAAGAATGAATTAATAAAATCAGTTCTAACTTGTGTTTCATTATATGTTTTTTTAAGATATTCTTCCCTATTTGATTCATAGAGATCCACAAGCTTTTTCATACCTTCTTTATCATGAGTTATCTCCATTATTGGTCTCCCCCATCTTCCGATATTTGTTTTTCCATTAGAATTTCAAATTGTCGTGACACAATCCAACCTTTATTTTTACAGAATTCTTTGTATTTATCATAAAGTTCTTCATTAACTCGAAGAGTCACGTTTTTTGTTGCCATTTTTAGCCCCCTCTGGATGTGTTGATTAGTATAGTTATTACAATTGATTACATTTGTATATAAATGTTGTGATGTGAGTGATATTTAAGAGAAATCAGGAACGTTTTTACTGACAAGTCAATTTGATTTAATCCTTAATCCCATTCTTTAATCCCTAAAAAGTGCTTATTAATCTCTCAAGAACATGTTTATTTAGGCTAAATGGCTTATTATTGCGTGCATTTTTCTTCATGTAATGCAGTGTTCCTCTAGAAAACCCTAGTTTCCCCCATTGTGTATAACTTACGTCAAGGATTTTTTTACGAATTTCTGCGGTATCAATACGAATTAAAGGTTCATGAGGTGTTGTAAAGTCAAGTTTCTTGCGTTTTCCAATCAGATAATAAGCTAATTCTCTTGCTTTAATCAATATCATATAACTCCAAGTTCTATTTCCCCCTGTATACTTAATCTTTGTATTAATCTGATTATTAATCTCTTCAACAAGCTTTTTAGCACCGTTTGGTCTTAATCTTAAATTGTAGTTTTCTGTTCGAACAAAATCACTTTTTTGCATTTCATTTCTTTCTATAAGCGATATTACGGCAAGATCTACTAAAAATCTAAATGGCTCTTGTAAATCATATGCTAAGCTATGTTTTCCTATGGTCATTTGATGTAAAAATCCTACATGGACATCTAATCCAGCACTATTGATGGCTTTTCTGCATTCAGCTTCAAGTAATGCAAATCCATAATTGAGCATTGTATTAATTTGGTCGCTTGCTCCTTTTGGATGTTCTATTGTTTTTCTTCCTTGAAATTCATATTTGTCAGGCATTATTTTTTTGAATTCTTTCCAGTAATGAGATGCGATTCTACCTTCGACCATCATTAATTCATTGATTGTCTTTGCTTTCTTGAATAGTTTAAGTTCTTTTGAGAAGTCAGTATTGACTGATTCGTATCGTTCATTTAACCAGTCTAGGACTGCTTGTGTTCGTAAGAATTTTGCATCAAGTAATTTCCTTGCAATAATAATTCGTTTATTCATATCTCTATAAGACTCGTATTGTGCAAATTTTGTCTTTACTTGTACACTTTCTGGAGGGAGCATTGTAGTAAGTAATTTGCCATTCCAGTTAAGAATACTAACTTGTACACTATGTTTAATCAACCATCGAATAGAATCAATACTAATATTTCCATTCTGACCATAAATAATTATATGGTCATATTCAATTCTTTTTGGTGCGAACACATATTCTTCTGGCTTTTCATCATTGAATTTTCCATCCTTTACATGAAGCTTGGCACTGTCTACTCGAAGATTTATGCCATGACCATTTAATAGAAGCATTTTCATTCTAATTCCCCCCATTTGAGATAATTATCAATTACTGATGAAAACGAAATTTTAGTGTTTGGATATATCAAATACAAATAATAATTTAGAAAGTTTTCAAATTTCAAATCTAAAAAAAGATATTCTACTATTTCCATTTGCTTATTTGTTCTTTTTTTAATCTGTTCAATTGTTTTATTTCTATATATGCGAATGTCTTTTTCTCTTACCCAAATATTCATTTTATTTTTCTCTCGATATGTACTGATTTTCAGGAAGTCAGTCAGGTTTTCGAGTATAGCTATTTCATCTTTTTGAGCTTTTTCTAATTTTTGTAAGATATACTTTTTTGATATAATCGCTAGTTTTGTTTTCTTAAGTTCATATATTTTTTTTCTATGTTCCCATTTTGACTTAACTAGCTTGAGGATTTCTAATTGTTGAAGATTCTTTGATATTTGTTGTTCTGTTTTATCTATATATTCAGTGTAATTTTTACCATATGTTGTAATACTACACATTATGATTAATAACTCTCCCAGAGATTTACTTGAAAATATCATTAAGTTATTTACTTTTACAGTGCCTTTTTTTATGTTGTAATTTGACCAATTCTTACATCTACAACTAGGGCAAGAACTTGGTGTATTAGTTCTTGGTTTCCATTTATGTCCGCATTTTTTACAAGTATATTCCATCTGCTACAATCAATTTATGTAATGTGTATTTCTTTATATGCTTTTCGCTTACATAATAGTACAATGGAAACAATAACAATTAGAATTGATAAAAAGTTGAAAAAGCAACTCTTAGCCTATTGCAAAAAGAATGAACGAACAGCATCAAACACTATCAGATATGCACTAATTCAGTTTATGAGATCAGAAAAAGGTAATTGATATGAGATTCTCACGTACTTTTTCTTCATTTGCAGAATGGTTAAACCAAGATCAGCGTACTTCAAGATATGCTAAAGAAATCATAAAAAAGCATATTCTCTATCCAAGACTTACACTTAATGAGCTTCGCAACATAAGAATATCAAGTTATGATCTCTCAAGAAAGCCGTTTATATTATTATCAAACAGAGAAATAACACTCAGACAAAAGGCATTACAAATTATTAATAGAATGAGGAATGGTGAATCTTTCAAAAATAGTATGAATGGAGTTGATATTTCTATAAGGGATGTAAAAAGACATCTTGGCAAAGCATTATTCAAAAAAAGAGGAAGAGTTCTAGCCAGACTATCTGATAATATTCAAAGACCATTACATTTCTATGAAAAAGGAGAACTTACAGAAATAATTACGAGAAACTTTCGAGATGCTTCAAAAGTTGCTCGATATATGAATGCTGTAAAAAATGCATTAACTGGAAATGAATCTAATCTGCAAGAATTCAAAGGGAAATTCATTATTGATGCCAAAGGTAAAAAAAGATATTTTGAGACTGATTTGAATAAGCTTCAAAAAATATCTGAACAAATTGAAGATCCTGAATACTTCGAATTGTATTCATGGGAATGACTGATTAAAACTGAACAAAATGAAATAATAACATAGCGATAGCTATGAGAGGAAAATAAAAATGAACAAAATAAATACAAAAAAACAGGGTAATTGCTTCTATTGTAATTATCCAGCTTCAAGAAAAGTTCCACTAGAAGGACATCATGTATTCGGTAATGGTAATTCAGAATTCATGATCTGGATATGTAATAACTGCCATCGAAACATAACAATAGGACAACAAAAAGGACTTCCTAAAGTTTGTAGAGAAAAACAAAAAGGTGTAAACACAGAGTTTGCATCACTTTCTCTAGTTCTTCATTTGGAAACATTAGGTAAAGAATATTCCAGAATACTCAAAGAAAAAATGATTGAAGAGAATAAAAAATGAATGCTGCTTATGTAAGAGGGTATTTTAAAAAAGTTAAAGAACCAATACAGAGAAAATATAACTTTGCAAAGAGAATTAAAAAAGACTCATCATTAATTTTTGTATTTGATACAGAAACTACAATTGACACATTGCAAAATCTCAAAGTTGGATATTATACTGTACTGGATAAAACCAATAACACAATCATAGAAGTAGGATTTTTTTATGATGAAAATTATTGTTCAAAAACAGAAATTGAACACATTTTCAATTATTGTAAAAATAAAAGAGTAAATATTTTTGAAAAATCTAAGTTTATGTTAGAAGTATTCTATAATTATATTTTGAGAAAAGGTGCTTTATGTGTGGGTTTTAATTTGCCATTTGATTTTAGCAGAATTTCCATTGATGCAACAACAACAAAAGGAAAGAAGTTTCATAATGGATTCTCATTCAAACTCACAGAAAATAAAGCATTTCCTCGACTAAAAATAAAATCTAATGGAAATGCATTTTCATTAATTCAATTTGGTAGTTCAATAATAAACAAAGGAAGGTACTATTATGGCGGAAGGTTTCTTGATCTACACACATTAACAAAAGTCCTGACTGGAAAACATTTATCGCTAAAAAATGCCTGTGAAAAATTAAATGTTGATGGTTTTAAACAAGAAACAGAACATGGAAATATAACTCAAAAATATCTTAAATATCTTGAAAATGATGTTCTTATAACATTAAAACTCTATCAAGCACTCGTTAAAGAATATGAATTATACTGTTGTCCAAAACCACCCGAACAATTATTCACCCAAGCAACAATGGGTAAATCGGTTCTTGATCAAATGAACATAAAAAAATTCAGTAAACTAAATCCTGAATTTCCTGAAGAAATACTTGGACTTCTAATGAATGCATATTATGGTGGAAGAAGTGAAGTAAAATGCAGAGAAGATCCTATAAAAATATCTCTTCTAGATTTTACCAGTATGTATCCTACAGTCAACATTTTATGTGATATGCAAAAATACCTCTTAGCAAAGAAAATCAAAGTAATTGAATGCACAGAAGAAATAAAGAATATGTTATCATCAATCACTATTCAAGACTTACAAAAACCCGCTATTTGGAAACAAATGAACGCTATATGCATACTAAAACCTCAAGATGATATTTTCCCATTAAGAACAACTTTTAACAAAGACGAACAAGGGAAAAACATAGGGATATGCTCTATAGATTCTCAAAAAAGAATGTCATACTCACTTGCCGATGTGATTGGCTCAAAAATATTATCTGGAAAAATTCCCCAAATAATAAAAGCATACAAATTCATTCCTGAAGGAAAACAAGTAAATTTGAAAGCAGTAAATCTACTAGGATCACTCATAAATCCAAAAAAAGACGATATTTTCAAAACAATAGTTCTTGAAAGACAACGAGCAAAAAAAGAAATGGCTAATCTAGAAAGGAACACAGACCAATTTAGATTATTAAATAGTAAACAACTAGTCTTAAAATTTATTAGCAACAGTACTTGTTACGGTATATTTGTTGAATCACACCCTGAATTTGAAAGATCAAATGTTGAAGTATATGGACTTGACGAGTTTATTGCAGACGGAGTTTTTGAAGATCAAGGAATTTATTTTAATCCAATAATGGCTGTAACCATTACAAGTACATCAAGATTATTATTATCAATTATTGAAGTCCTACTAAGAGAACAAAATGAACAATATGCCTTTTGTGATACAGATAGCATGGCAGTCCCTATAGACACAGTCAATATGCTACAAGAATACTTTAAACCACTAAACCCTTACGGAGAAGAAATAGAACTATTAAAAGAAGAAAGGCACAATGTCTGGTTCTATGGAATAAGTGCGAAAAGATATTGTTTATTTGAAAAAGAAGGAAACAACATCAAAATATTAAAACCCTCATTGCATGGACTAGGGCATTTACTAAATCCATTTAGTGAAAAAACCCAATCATGGCACAAAACAATATGGGAAACAATTCTCAAACTACATTACAATATAATGAGTAAAGAATCATTCACACAAAGCTACGGATCACTCTTCGCAGTTACACAAATGAAAATAAGCAATCAAGAAATAATGAAACGAGTAAAAACAATAAACAAAGGAAAACCATACGACCAAAGAATAAAACCATACGGTTTCGTATCAGTAGGAACAGGAACAAAAAAAGAAAACGGAAAACACATAAAACCAATAACGCCATTTAACAGAAATACACAAATAACAGCAAGAGAAGAATTCATGGACTCACAAACAGGAAAGAAACTGAAAGGAACACAATACTGGAAAACACTCAACAGAGTAATTGAAGATTACATAGAACACCCAGAATCAAAACTAGAAGGAGAAAAAGGATATCTAAAAAGAAGACACATAAAAATAGATTCAATAACAATAATAGGAAAAGAAGCAAAGAAAGTATACATGGAACCACTAGGAATAACACCTGCAACAGAATTCCATAATAAAGAAGAGCTTTTCAAAAAAATACTAGAAATAACAAATAAAGAAGCAAAAAAGAAAGGAGTAACAAGACCAACACTCTGGAAAATAAAAGAAAAAATCAGAACAGGAAAAAATATTAATCTAAAAACAAGTGCAGTAAGAAAACTACTTGGATCTTAACTATTATTATTGAGAGTATCTGCTGGATGAAATAAATTCTTTTGAAATAAGGGATAAGCTAATGAAAATGTATTAGTTTCTGCTAAAACATCATTAATTAACTCTTCATGAAATGTATTCATCCCTTGGAATTTAGCAATTAAATATGATTCAATATCGACTGAAAAATATTCTAACACATTTAACATTAATCCCATGATACGATCAGATTTTTCATAATGATTAAATTCCATGCCTTGACTGATACCATATAATGAAAACAAGGAATCACGATAATTTACTTTTCCTCTTAATCTATATAAACAATGCAAAAAGTTTGATTCTTTTAACTGTTGATAGTGATTTTCTCGAATAGCTTTAGATGCAGTTGTTCTAAAATTATCTTTATCCAAGTCTCGTTTAACTTCCTTAATTGCATTTTGTAACTGAACTGAATTTTCCCAATACCATCTATTAGTTCCCTTCAAATAAGAAAAAATAGCACTTTTAGAATCAATTTCTGTAAGCGAGGGGATAATTAATGGACGAGAAAGAGGTGTTACATCAGTATATTCATCAGCACCTTTAATAATTTGAAACTCACTATCATTTGAACTATCAGTATATTTTCCTGTTAAATTAAATGGGAATGCTAATTCTTCACAATAAAGAGTGTAGTTATGACAGGTTTTAGAATGTGTTTTCAAAATATTTTTATTATGAGCATAAGTAAAACAGTTAGCTAAAGAGTAGATCGCATAATAAAAAGATATTCCAGCAACTTGAATAAGAGGTATTCGTTCAGTAGAAGGTAAATTAGACATCCTTTTTAAATTATTCATTAGCTTATAAGAAAAAAATAGCTGTTCAAATATGAATTGTTTATTCTCATTTGTTAAGGGAGTGGTACGAGAGATATTTCCTCGATATTCAGCGAGTCTTGTCTCTTTAAATTCTTCAATGCTTTGTTCACGTAATGCAGAAAGTACACCATATAAGTAATTATACATACTTGGTAAAGCAAATGATTTGTAATCCCCACCAATTTCTGTATATAACATAATATATAGATATGTTCAACAATTCATAAAATTATCTATTTATAAACCAAGTTTCTCAAAAACCACTTATAAAGGCGTTTCCTTTTTCAGAGATGTATATATCCCGCTATTTCTTTTTTAAATTAAATGGAATTATTTTCCCACAGGGAAAGGGTGCCACGCACCCACCTTTTTACTAGATTTTTTGGAAAAATCTAGTTTGTTAATCCGGGTGGGGCTATTTTTTAGTCTGGAGAGCTCAAAACAGTCTGAAGTGAAAAACACATTCTACCAAACCACTATACCCTCTACCTCAAAGCTCACAAAGTGTGGTGTATAATCGAAACATTTAAATAAGTGTAGTGTATAACCTTCTTTATGGTCTTTATCAGAAAGATAAATAATTACTATGTTTTAGCCCATTCTATTAGAGATAACTCCAAAGTTATTCAAAAAACCAAGTATCTTGGAAAAACTCTCCCCCCTAAGGCAAGATTAGAGCAAATAAAAAAAGAATTCTTAGAAGAACTCTCTAAAAAACGTTATCAATATTTATCTGAAAAAGATGTTAAAAATATTATCAAAAAACGAAAGGAGTATAATTCTGAGCTGGCAAAATTAAGTACGCTTGAAAAAAAGAAGCAATTCCAAGAGTTTATGATCCGCTATACTTATGACAGCAGCAAATTATCTGGAGTAGATGTGACCCTAAGACAAACTTATCTAATCTTAAAAGATGGGATTATACCAAAAGATTTTAAGAATCTAAAAACCATTAAAGAAATTGAGAATCACGAGAAAGGAGTTGTTGCCATAACCACCCATTCAGGAAAATTGGATTTGAATTTTTTAAAAAAAATTCATAAAACATTATTTTCTGGTGTTGATGACTCCATTGTAGGTAAACTCCGAAGTGAATTAAAACGAAATGTTCGAATTGGTGGCACAACTTTCGTACCTCCAAAATGGGATCAAGTAGACAAAGAACTAAATTTATTTTTCAATTGGTATTCTTCAGTAAACAGAAAACTTCATGTTATTGAATTAGCTGCATTAATTCATTTAAAAATAATCTCAATACAACCTTTTTCAGATGGCAATAGTCGTTTATCAAGACTAATTATGAATTGGGTATTGTGGAAAAGGAAATATCCATTAATAGATATAAAAATAGAAGACTTAGAAACTTACTATAATGTACTAGATAAATATCAAATTGAACACAATGAAAAGCCTTTTGTGGCGTATATTAAAGAAAAGTTTATTGAAACATAATTCTGTTTTTTGCTACTCTGCTAAAGCGCAATGCTATTTTTTAGTTTAGAGAACTAATCCTTATACCATAAACTTTACACCTTAAAACTCACGAAGTGTAGTGTATAATTCCAAAAAATTACTGAAACTTAACTGTAAATTTAAAACTCTAATGCTATTTGCAACTTCTTGTCTATCCTTGGGCCCCTATAAGAATCAAATTTTTCCCGTAGCGAATCAATTGTTCCGCGTAGCACTATTTTAACTTCTTCAATCTCTGACGCTTCAAGATCATTCATAAACGGAGAATACCCGCGTGCATCAAATAACATTTGATCTGTCCGCATATAAATGCGCTGGTTAGTGTTTTTTATTGGAGTTTGAACAGCTATCCCCCCATAATCATCAGATTCTCTTCCGCTTTTCCTTGCCTGAATTAAGGCCCTCTTTAAATTAATAAACAAAAGATCTGGATCTGGGTTTTCTTCAATTCTTGAAATTTCTACATTTACAAGAAAAGTTGCATCAATGGAACCCCCTTCATAAGTATGATCTCTCCATCCTGGTTGAGGCAATTTCTCAACCAGTCTAAATTCAGATTCAATATAATCAATAGATTTTCTAAAACCTTCTTTATTCTCTCTTAAAAAAGCCATTGTTTCAGGAGCCCCCCAAACCATCCTATATAAAAACCCTTCCTTAAGCAAAAACACAAGCCCTGGTAACACTTGAAAATTCCTAAAAATTTGAACCCTGCCTGCTTTAAGTTGAAATTCAGAATATTTTACCTTATGCCCAAACTTTGTTGCTGCTTCAAAAAACCCCTTCTTATCAGAAGCAATTTCTTCAAGCCCCCCAAGAGGTATACAGAGTAAATTTTCAGCAACCATAAAAATAGAGAATACAATTGGGTTTTTATAGTTTACAGTGCTCAAAGAACCTTGTAGCAACAGTCTGGAGTGAAAAGTATTTTCTATCAAACCCCATACCTTATACCCCAAAACCTTCCTCACCAAGAGACTTCAATAATATTTTGATTTCATTTATTGTTTTCTGCTGGTCTTTTTTTCCTGACATCTTTACAAACTTAATAATTAATTCATCAATTTCTTTTGTGAAAAAAAGTTTTAACTTAACTCCATCAGTAATAAAAAAGAATCTAAACTTTTTATACTTAATCTCACCAATAGCAAGCTTTCCCACACTTGAAAGGATTTTTCCTTTTTTGGGATTTTCTTCTAATGAGTACATTAAAGAAAATATTGAAACAGATTCACCTTTAAATTTATTATTAACCTTAGATTCAAGTGATTTAGATATTATTACTACGACCATCTAATTTTTGCTCTCTTTAAGGCATCTTTAACTGGGACACAATCTGTATCATCATATAAGAAATCATGCAACATTCGCTCTTTTGCACTTTTTAAGAGTCTCCTAATTATATCGCCGTAAGTATCGCCTTTATTACCAAACTCTTTAAGATTATCTCGAAGTTCATTTGGAATTGAAATTGTGGTGTTCATTATAATTACCTATAACAATTATAATTATACATAATATTTAAAGGTTTTCATAATAAACAACCTAAGGATGTTTTTCCATCCACAATCTAATTATTTATGGAAATCTCTTTGATCTATTTCTATATCTCCACAAAGGATGATAAACTAGTAACCCCAAGGGACGGCCCATCATATCAAGCCAAAAACCACCTTCTGTTTTTTCCCCTGGATTAACAACTGCTGTTTTTATCTCTCCTTGATGATTCATTACTTCATAAAATATGGGGGTTTTCTGACTGCCCTCATCATCTGGAGTGCCGCTTCTCCAACCTTCAGGAGAAGGAAAGTCTCTCCTTATTTTCTCAAGTTTCTTCCTTGGACTTCTTAACTGAATGATATTGTATTGTTTTATTGTATTATAAATTTTATTAAAAGGAGTTCTCTTTTCCCAATCCAGAAATAAAGGAGTTTCTGATTGTTGCCTATCTCCTTTCTTAACAAGAGATAAAACTGATTCAGCTATGGCAAGCCCCACGGCATATTGTAAAAGATATCTTTCAAGTTTATGGCCCCTCTCTTCCTTTAAAGGATCAAATCCTAAGGCTTCTTCTAACTTCTTATATGCTGAAATTGACTCTTCTGCTATTCTTGTTGTACTCCTTATAGCATGTTCATCTCTTGGATATTCTGAAAAAGAAAATCTATCTAATTGGGCAAAAGCATATGATGCCAAATGCTCAAGAGTCTCATGTTGCATAACTTTTAAGAATTAGTTTAAATTTATAAACCTAAGGTAAAATAACTCCTTTCTGCCAATCTTTCAAAATCGCTTTTGCCATTCTTTGAATATCTGGAACACCACCCTTTCTTAACATGTGGTGGTTTAATGCAATTTTTTCTAAAGTTTCTTCGTGATCTTTTTGTGGTTCGACACAATAATGTTTCTCAAGCATTCCAGGATACTCATCCATGATATCATAAACTGGATATTCTGGCTCTTTAACATCCTTAAAGGTAATTGATCCAATTAAAATATGTTTAAATGTTTTTTTTTCGAGGTAAGGGAGCACACCTGGTGTATCTAAAAAAGAAATTTTCTTTCCAGATTTAACTCTTTGAATACTTTTTGTGCAACCGCTTTGAACACTAGTTTTAGCTACTTTTGCACCACGCATTGCATTAATTAAAGAAGATTTGCCCACATTAGGATAACCTAATACTCCCACTTTTATTGGTATTTTATCAATGTTTGCCCTTTTTGATTCAATGATTATCCTTTGCCTTAAGGTTCTTAGGCCAAAATGCTGTGTTGCAGAAACAAATACAATTGGTTTTAAATTTTTAACTTTATCTCGCATATCTGCTAAATCACTTTTTGTAACAACATAAATTAATGGTTTTCCCTTAGCTTTATCCTCTATTTCCTGATTTCTTGTTTCATCTACAAGCCTTGCATCTAAAACTAATAGAAGTATATCTGCTTTCTCAATAACTTCATTAACTGACTCCCAAAAGCGCTTCTTCATAAGAATATTATTTTCCTTGCATATTAAATGCTTTTGGGTAATCACAAGAAATTTAAATGAGCCTTCTTAACTTTTCTAAATGCAAATCGGAGTTGTTGGAAAACCTAATGTTGGAAAGTCTACTTTATTTAAGGCTTTAACACTAGCCGAAGTTGATATTGCTAATTACCCGTTTGTTACAATTAAACCTAATTCTGGAGTGGGATTTGTGCAAGTTGAGTGCGCTGAAGTCCATTTTAATGTAAAATGCAATCCTCGAGTTGGCTTTTGTAAAAATGGGAAGAGATTTGTACCAATAGAGCTTATTGATGTTGCAGGGCTTGTTCCAGGAGCGCATGAAGGCAAAGGCATGGGCAACCAGTTCTTAGATGACTTAAATCAAGCTGACGCTTTAATCCATGTGATTGATGGTTCTGGAGGCACTAATGAAGAAGGGAAACCAGTTGACAAAGGCACTTACGATCCTGCAAATGACATTAAATTCTTAGAAAAAGAACTTGACTTTTGGTACTTACGAATCTTAAAAAAAGGATGGGATAAATTTTCACATGAAGTCCAACATTCACATATAAAGATTCAAGTAGCACTTTCCAAACAACTTTCAGGATTAGGAGTAAAAGGAACTCAAGTTGATGAAGCTGTTAAAAAGCTTGGCTTAGACCCAGAAAATGTTACTGCCTGGACACCTGAAGAACTTTATAATCTTGCAGCAGAACTCCGAAAATTAACAAAACCCATGGTAATTGCATTTAATAAAATTGATGTTCCTGGAGCTATTGAAAATTTAGAAAGACTACAAAAAGAATTTCCAGATTATGCAATTGTTGGCTGTTCAGCTGAAGCAGAACTTGCACTAAAAGAAGCAGATAAACATGAACTTATTGAATATATCCCAGGAGAAGGTGATTTCACAATAACCAATGATGAAAAACTATCTGATGGGCAAAAAAAAGCACTTGGTTTTCTAAAAGAAAATGTATTAGTTAAATTTGGTTCAACTGGTGCACAAAAAGTAATTGATGCAGCTGTCTTTGACATTCTAAAACTAATGCCTATTTTTCCAGGCGGAATTAACAAGCTAGCTGATCAAGATGGAAACATATTACCTGATTGTTTCTTATTAAAAGAAGGCTCAACTGCTCTTGACTTTGCATATAAAATCCATTCTGATCTCGGAGATAACTTTATTCGCGCAATTGATGCAAAATCTAAAAGAACTATTGGAAAAGAACATGTCTTACAACCAGGAGATGTGTTAGAGATAATTGCTGATAAATAAGTTTAAAGAATGTATCCACTCCAGACTGTTAAAGGTTTGAGGTGTGAGTTTTGGGGTTTGAAGCCATATTTTTCACTTCAGACTGCAGACTCCGTACTTCAGACTATAAATCCTCCTGTTTTGCAACAACAATCTTAATAAAAGAAATTAAATCCAATCTTCTTTATGGAAGAGACAGATTACTTGCAGGTTTTAAAAGCCTTAACAGAGATTCCATTTGGGATTGGTAAAAAACTTCTCACTGACTTTATGCAAGGAAATGAACTTAATCCTTCTGTAGTTAAAAATAAACTTTTTAATAAACCCTCATTTGGCACTCTCGCTTATGATGATGACGAACTTGCTGATTTAATTGAGAGTTTAATTCTAAACAATTTAATAAGAACAACAAGTGTTCCCGGTAATAAATTCTGGAAGGTGCTTGAATTAACTGAAAAAGGAATTGCAGAATTAAAAAATCCTGAATTTTACAAAAGAAAAGTAGCTCATGGTTTTAGTGAAGTAAAAACAAGAATTACTGAAGAAGATAAACTTGAATTTGAAAAACATCATGACTTTCTAGAAAAGTATAACGAAGAACAAAAAAAAGCAATAATTTGTAACAAGAAAAACATCCTTTGCATTGCTGGAGCAGGATCAGGTAAAACAACTGTTCTAACAAAAAGGATTGAATTTCTAGTAAAAAAAGGAGTTAATCCAAAAGATATACTAGCAATTACTTTTACTAGAAAAGCTAGAACAGAGATGCAATCTAGGATCAATATTCCAGTAATGATTGAGACATTCAACTCCTTTTGTGAAAAGGTGTTAAGGTTAAATAACTCCTTAATATATGATAAGACTTACAGAGTTTTAACCTACAGGGATAAACTAATTGCAATTTCAAGAGCATTAAGCTCAATGAATATGGATATGAAAAGGGCAATTGACATTTATTTTACATTTGCTCAAAAAAAATCAAAACCTCAAGAACAATTAGCTGCAATATTTCTAAATGATTGTTTCTTTGTAAGAGATTATTTTAAATTTAAAAATCGAACTGTTAATAGGGAAGAAATAACAAACCTTGAACATAAAGATGCCGCTGACTTAATCTTTGGAATTGTTAACTACCTTGAAGCTTATATGAAAAAGAATGGGTTAAGAGATTTTGCAGATCAATTAATTGATACAATTAGGTTATATGAAGCAAATCCTGAACTGATTCCAACTTTTTCCCATGTGCTTATAGATGAATACCAAGATGTAAACTCAACCCAAATAAAATTTATTGATCTCTTAAGACCAGAAAACCTATTCTGCGTTGGAGACCCAAGGCAAAGTATCTTTGGCTGGCGTGGGTCAGATATAAAATACATTTTAAATTTTCAAGAAAAATATGAAGGAAGTGAAATAATTACTTTAACAAATAACTACAGATCCACAGGACCAATTGTAGAACTCATTAATGCAGCAATTGCAAAAATGCAACTCCCTGATTTAGAATCAAAGAAAGCAGGCGATCAGGATATTAGATTACTTTCATTTGATACTGAAGAAGCAGAACATGAGTTTATTATTCAAACAATTCTAGCAAGTCAAATCAAAAGAGAAGAAATATTTGTATTGGCAAGAACTAACAAACAATTAAATGAATTAAGTGGAAGACTTAACAGCAGAGAGATTTCTCACGTTATGCGTAATGATGAAAAGAAAGTTGTTGCAGGGCAAGGTCAAGTAACACTTGCAACAGTTCATGCAATTAAAGGAATGGAAGCAACGTTAGTTTTCTTAATCGGAGCAACAAGTCAAAACTTTCCCTGCAAAGGTTCAGAGCATCCTGTTGTTGAAATGATTAAAGTTGATGAATATGATAAAGAAGAGGAAGAGCGAAGACTGTTTTACGTTGCATTAAGTCGAGCAAAAGACTCCTTATACATTTCTTACACGAGTAAAAAACCATCTTATTATATGACTAAAAAGATGATTGAATTAATTGAAGGGAAACAAGAGAAGTTCTCATTGCATAAAGCAAACAGTGTTGTAACAAGACTCAAAGAATGGCGAACTAACAAAGCAAAAGAGTTAGGAATGCCAGCTTATATTGTATTTAATGATACTACCTTAACAGACCTTGCAGTTAAAATGCCAATGACTTTGGCTGAGCTTGAAACAGTGCATGGATTTGGGCCTGTGAAGGTGATGAAGTATGGAGAGCAATTACTAAACCTAATTCACTAAAGATCTAAGTTCTCTAATCCCTCTGCCTTTCTTAGCTCTTCAATCTGCATTAAATAATCAGTAAATTGCGCTTGAGCTTTTTCTACAATTGGATCTCCTACTGGATCATTTGGCCTATATCTTTGAGTTACTCCATCTACAGTGATCTCAACATATTCAATTTTTAAATCATCTCTTACACTATCCACATACTTAATCTGTGTCCCATCAGGCTTCTCTACAACCAAAATGTTATCATCTGCGAACATGGCAAAGTTTTCTTCAGTAAAACTGACATCCTCCTCTCCAATCTTCCCATCGTACTGCAAATATGAATGGCCAACTGAACAGCCTGCAATGGCTGCCAAAGTTCCTGCAACAAGAACTATCTTTCCAAACTGTTTGATTCTCTCCACTAAAGTCATTTTAATCACCCTAAGAAATAATCATGAAATTGCTCTTAATAATGTAATCAAGGAAAAATTAGCTTTCAGCCTATAAACAATTAAAAATATAGGCATACGCTAAACTCTCAGACTAGACGAAGGGAATAAAACAGCCTATGGAAAAAATAGAGCAAAAGCTGCTAAAGAATTTGTCTTTAATTAGTAGCCCCATATCTTTATAAGTTTCTTCCAAGTAATTTCTCAAGTTAATGGAAATTTTTGCAACAGGTAGATCTGGAGATTTCTTTAAAGAAGGAAATAAGGTATTCAGAGTTTTTAGGGGAGGAAAAGGCCTTGCTAGACTAATTAACACTATTTTTTATGGTGCACCAGATCTCTATTCTAATAATGAACATGCAGGAAAAATTGCCGAAGCCAGAAATGAAATTGCTGCCACTATTGTTGATCTAAACTTCAGGGATGAACTTAGAGTTGCCCGATCAAATTTTATCGGATGGAATAGTGATTTAGAAGGAATGGTTATGAAGCGCGAATATGTTGACGGGCACCATATAAAACTCCAAAGCCCTTGGAATGGGCATGAAGAATATACTGGATTACTTGCTCTATTCAAAAGACTAAGACCTGAACTTAAAAAAGCTGGAATGCCTGAATTAATCTGGCATACAAGACACAATAAAGGAATAACTGATTTTTTAGTTGAAAATGGCAAGTATGTTTGGCTTGATACTGAAGCAGGAAGACCTTCAGTATTTGGAAAAACTAAAGTTAGGAAGTTACTTGCCTATATTAAAGCGCATGAAACAGAAATTGACGCAAAATTAGGTAATGGAAAAACAAATAAACTAGAAGATCGTGTTGCTGAAATTGTTTACCACCAAAGGGAACTTTGGAAAACCTCTAGGACTAAAAGAGGAATTGAACATTTCAGGCTTCATAGAGAACTTACAGATGAACAAGCAGGATATTATCAAGATCACCCTATTGAATGGTATAGACAATTTGCTGGGCAGGCTATTAAAAATGGAATTAAAAGAGTAAAGACGAGACTCCCAGCATACCTTGGTAGCAAAGTTGGAAAGACTGTAGGAGATATTAGAAATAGAATAAAAAATGAAGAAAAAAGAAAACTTGTTGCAAGATATTCAGATGCGTTAATTAATAAAAGAGAGCATAGGCTCCAAATTTCTGAAGAACAAGCAAACTCCCTTAGAGAAGAAGTAACCCTTTTAGGGTCTAGCAAATACACTAGAGACTTTGCATTGCAGCTTTCTTTAAACATAGCTGAAAAATTACTCTTGCAACCTTTCCTTATAGGCCTAAAAGCAGCAAATCAAATTGATTGGACAGCATGGTTTATGCTTACAAATTTCGGAGGAGTAATTGTTAGAACTAGTTTTACACTTGCAATGATGATACCACAAATGTTAAATCTTAAAAAAATAGCCAAAGCACCAAAGCAATTTGCAAACGTTGTTTTAGATGTCTACCAAGAAGCAAGAACCTATGGGCCAGAGTATGCTACTTTTATGGCCCTCGGTAAATTTGCAAACATTAATAGGGGTATTGCTCTGCCAATAGGTATGTTACCTCACTTGGGTCCAATTGCATACCCTTCTCAAGCAACTTACGATTTTGCTGCTGAAGAACGTCGTTCCGGAGAATTTATAGTAGACTCAACAATTACAAGGATTGGAAGAACATTAGGAGGAGAAAATTCTAGAATCGAACATCTCTTTAACAAAGGGGCTTATGCATTAATTGATACCTTAAAAGAATTACATGCAGCTGGACAGACAAAGTATAAAAGGAAGTATTCATTCATGAATACTTAAAACTCTCATATTTATAGTAATTATTAAATTTCTTTTTTCATGCGGATAGTGTTTACAGCAGACCAATGAAAAATCCCTGTTGCAAGGTTCTAAATCTTATCAGTGAAGCAAAGCCCGCATCGATTATCACTTGCTTTTGATTCAGAATCATAAAACATCCTGACAATTCCATCATCTCCTCTTTCTAATGAAACTCCTGGAATTGCTTTTGTAACACAAAATCTCTGATTTCCCCGGTTATTGCCTACAGCTTCTCTAAAATCAGGGTGTACAGCCATAGCAGCAAGCCGGTTATTAGCTGTTAATCTCCACCGTCCACCAGGAACTTCGATTCTACCATCATCCTCACTAAACTTCCTCTTCTGTTTTAATTCATCCCAAGATCTCCCGGTGATTTCATCTGCCAACCACTTCTTCTCAATTCTATAATCAAGCCACATTAAGTGTAAGATATCTTGATGTTCCTGCCAAAATTCATATGCAATTTGCGCATCTGCGTGTAAACCAGGAAATCCTTCTGTGAGATTAGTTGCTACAAATAAATGGGTTGGAATTCCTTGTTCTGCAATTTTAAGTCCTAATTCAAGTCTTCTTTGAAGACCATATCCCCATTCTTCTGCTCCTCTTTCATGTTCTTTATTTAATGTTGAAATTTGAAGTACTACATTTGCAGCCTTCATTAACTCAATCATTTCACCATCAAAATCAGGGAATTTTGTTGGTAAGACCACCCTAATATCTCGTTCTTCTGCAAGTTCTACAAGAAACTCCAAGGCAGTCTTAAGCCCATAGGGGGCCCCATATAATTCTCTAAATTCCCTAGGAATATTGGCCTCTGATCTCTGCCCGAGCCTGATAATTAGGGGCCCATTAGCTGGAACAGTCATTTCTTCTAATTGACCCAAGAATTTCTCTCTTAATGATTCTTTTGTGAACTTATATATTGTATCTGCGCAAGGTTTAGCTGATTCTCCAGAATAACAATCCGGACAGCACCATTCAGGATGATAAAAGCCATCTCTTGAAGCATTTGTCACACATCCTGTTGCTACATCAATACCTGCAACTAATCTGCAAATTAGATATTTCTGTCCTTTACCAAGCAACCCCACTTGGAATCCTGCTGGTTCACATAAATTTACTTTTCTTGTAGGGGCAAGAGATTCCACAATTGTAGCTTCAACATTTAATTCTCCTTCTCCATTCTCCATTAAAAACATTAATGTTTCTGGATCATTGAATCCCCAAAAGTAAATTTTTTTGCTTTTTGTACAGTGCGCAACAATATCTCTTATATTTTCTTCAACAAGTCTTCTTAAAGGACCATCATAATCAAGTATATCAATTGAAATGTTAATATCATGTCTAAATCCACTAATTCTATACTCTGCTCTTGTATCAATAAAAACTCCGTCAAAATGTTCTTGTTCGCAAATTGCTTCTAATTCTTCTCTTGAACCTAAAACCGCATAAGAAGTTATCCAATTTTTAAGATTCCCTCCTCCATTAAAGTATGTTCTTGCAACAGGCATAGAAACTCCATTTTCATATGTTAATGCAGAAGTAAAAGGCGTCGGAAGGCCCCTAAAAGTTTCAGACTGATTATAACCTTGAAATAACCAAGAAAAATCATCTAACTTGAAAAATTTCCAGGCCCTATGATCACTTGTTGCCTTTTTTGCGTGAACAGTATAACTAATTCTCCCCCACCTAAAACAAATAATCTTAGAATACTTAAAAACCTAAGTATTGTAGTGTTTGTTAAATCTTGGAATTTGAAGAATAATTAAGATGAATAATGCTGCAATCACTCCAAGCAGAATTTCTCCAACCCCTATTGTTAACCCAATTATGGCAACAGCCCAAATACTTGTTGCTGTTGTGAGCCCAGATACATCCTTTCCAGTTGAAATAATTGATCCTGCTCCTAAAAACCCAATACCAGTTATTACTCCTGCAAGCATTCGTGCTGCCTGATCTCCAAAATTCTTCGTAGCTACAACTGCTGCAAGGCACGCACCAATTGCAACAAGAGCCATTGTCCTTTGCCCCACTGGTTTAGCTGCCTTATGACGCTCCCATCCAACCAAAAGGCCAACTATCATAGCTACAATAATTCTTAAAATTTCATTTGCAAGCATGTAATGGAAATTTTTTATCTACTATAAAAAATTTGCCATTTCAGTCTGAAGTACGAAGTGAAAAACACTATCCCTACAGCTCAAACCCCAAACCTCACAGCTCAAACCCCTATACCCTACTCCCTAAATCTTAATATAATATAATCCATTCTTTTTCCCAATGGGGCAGGTTGAGGATTTTATGAAGGCTGCAGTTCCCGGCCAAATTGAACGTTTTCTAATTCCATGGTTAAAAGTTCAATCTGTTACAGAAAATGAAGAAGCCTGCCGGCAAGCTGCTGAAATGTTAAAAGTTGAACTTCAAGGTATTGAATTTGAATCAAGGTTAATTGAGCTTGATTCAAAAAATCCTCTTGTCTACGCTGATATGGATGCTGGAGCAGACATTACAGTTTTATTATATGGCCATTATGATGTTGGGCCCATTACTCATCCTGAACAGTGGGTTATTGATGATGTAATGATCGATGGTTTTGACCCAAGAATCCATAATGATGCAATTGTCGGAAGAGGAAATAGCAAAGCTCAAGCATTTATGCACATTATGGCTTTTCGCTATTTCCAACAGTTTGGATGGCCTGCTAATGTGAAGTTATTAATCGAAGGAAATGGAGAAGGAGAGGACCCCAATATTGATGACTGGGTAAAAGAAAATCGAGATTTGCTTAATGCTGATCTTGTCATGATCTCTGATTCTGGTCTTTTAAGGCCAGGAGTTCCTGCAATTATTGAAAGATCTAGAGGGTTTTATGCTGCAACTTTAACAACAAAAATCCCGCATGATCTAGTGAAAATAATTCACCAATCTCATAGTTTAAAAGATTCAAAAACTACTATTGATGGATTTGATAAAGATGCAAAGATTGTAAAAGCAACAAAAGCAGTAATTGCAACTCCACCTGAACCAAGAATGGGAATAATCAGGCCCGAAAAAGGATGTTCCCAATTAGCGGCGCGCTGGTATAGACCATCAAATGATCCCTTAGGGATTATCTATGCAAATTTAAATATTACAAATGGAGGCTACACTGTCAAGATAACTTCCTGCGGCCCAAAAGAAGGACTGGATTCTGGCTCTTATGGCGGCCCTACTCAAAATGCTGGGATGAATTTAATGCACCTATTAGGATTTCTTTCAACAACCCTGGGAGATTATGAAATTGATTATATTAAATATGGAGATGGCACAACAAAACTAGCAAAAGAAGCTTATGCCCAAGTAACTTTCAAAGGGGATGTTAAAGGTATGCTTACTGCATTTATGATGAGGCAACAATCTGCTTATCCTTTCTTAAAATTTGATATGGTTGCTGTTGAAAATAGAACTGCTTTTGTGGCCGAGTGGAATCCAGATGCAACAGAGCCTACTGCATTATTAAGCTATAGGCTTGCGCTTGGGCAAAATCCAAAAGCAATAGGAGACTTATTATCTTCATTTGCCCATAATATCGCCCCTTCTGCTGTTATTAGAGACAATCGCTCAAATATGCCTTATGTACTTGATCCCGGCAATCCATTCTTAAAAGCTGTTCAAGAAGGACTTATGCAAGGATATAATACTAGAGAAGTGGATATGGTTGGGAAAGGGGGAAGCATCCCCAATGCAATTTTATTATCAAAAATTTTAAATGCTCCTTGTATCTTGTGGGGAATTTCATATCCTGATGACAATTTGGAGAAGGTTGAAATTGATGGAGGAATAATGCCTGGCGCAAGATCATCAGTCTATATTTATACTAATGCAAGTTTAGTCAACTTATCTTGAGGAATTCTTTTTAAAGGATAAATTATTTCTTTTTACCATGAATGAAACTCAACGTGAAATCATATTAAAACTAATTCACACTCTAAAAGCCACATTTACAGAGCTTTCACAAGGCGCAAAAGATTCTAACAGATTTGCATATCATATTAAAACACTTGTTGATCAAGGATTAATTAATCATGAAGGAGAGTATTACAATTTATCTCTTAAGGGGCATCAATTATCTTCATTTATTGAAGGTGCAACTGGAGATATAGCAAAATTCCCTACTTTTTCAAATGGATTAATTGTTGAAAAAGATGGAAAATTTTTATTTCAAAAAAGACTCAAGAAGCCATTTTATGGTATCTGGGGATTAATCTCAGGTAAAATAAACTTTGGTTGGAATGTAGTTGAATGTGCCCTTCGTGATCTTGAAGAAGAAACTGGGCTTATTGCTAAAACAGGAAAAGAGATCGGTTTTTACCAAGCCAAAACTTTTGAAAATGGAAAACTTGCATTTCACCATATGTTCTTCTTAATCCGGTTAAGTGGAATTTCTGGTGAACTGATTGAGAAAACTCATAAAGCAGAAAATGCCTGGCTAACTCTTGAAGAATTTTTTTCAAAAGACACATTCCCCTGTGAGTGGCTCCGTGATGTTGTAAATGTCAAAGATAGGTTTATTTTTTTAGAAGCAGAAAGGTTCTCTGTTAATGATAAATTTACTGAGTTTAAATTAACTAGGAATGAACTAATTTAATTCCTGATATCTCCTATTAAAACCATCAATTGCACAACCAACTAAATCAGTTACACCTGTTGCTTCATTTATTCGCTGAGCCATTGGCTTCTCATTTCCAACTATTATCTTTCCTATCATCATCTCTCCTAAATGATGAGAATAAAGATCTTCACCCAAGGCCCCCTGAAGGGCCCGCACATAAAGGTTTCCAAGTAAGTATCCAAGCATTATTCCTTGTGTTGTATAAAATTGTGAAGATTCGAGAAATCCTGAGGGGTGCAGTTGTACTGGATCTTCCCCCACATTCTTAGTTAATTCGGCCATCCTTAAGAAAGTTTCACCTGCTACATCTGGCCCTTGTGAATGCAAAGAATATTCGACTAGCGCCCCAGAAATATCCTTACAAAAATATAAAATATCTTCAAATAATCCGATTTTATCTGTAAGTTTGTTGCCAACACCATACTTCATTTTTAAGAAATGAGAACTTGTTGCAAGTTGTTCTTGCATTTTACTTACTACCTCTGATGCCGAATAAGGGGAATCAAAAAACTCAATGTTTTCTCCTACTGCTTCCCTTTTTAGATATGCATCTGCAACATGCCCAGCCTCATGGGCAATTCCCTTTCTTAAAGGTTGTGCCCTAAAGCCTCCTGGATTTGCAAATAACATAGTTAAATCATGAGCTAAAGCTGAGAGTTGGAATGTAGCAATACCTGCTTTCTTTCCTTTCCTTGCTTCAATGTCAATAAATACTCCTGGCCTTTTTGTATCTAACATATGAACAAGTAATTTTCTATCATACCCAAGCCAAGAAAAAAGATCAATTGTATCCTCAAGAATCACCCATGGGTCCTCAGAAAGGTTAAAGCTTGAGAATGGATTACAATCATCCACAATTGCATAATAATCAACTGCTTTGAATTTTCTTCTTCCGGTAATTTCCAAAAAGAGGGCATCCCTCATAGGTATTAAAACTGCCAGTAATCTATCAGCAACCTGTTCAAGATCAAGGCCTTCTGGGGCTTCATTGTAAACCCAACTTAAGTGATTGAAATCTTTAAAACCCGCTTTTCTTGATAATCCCTTCAAATTTTCAGTCTGAGGTTCTATTGCTTTTCTTATTTCTTCACATTGACAAGAAGCCTTCAAAATTCGAGTTCTTTCCCCAGAATCCCTTGAAGAATTAAAAGTATCTTTTGCCTCAATATAAGTTGGCCTTCCTGGAAGATCTAACCTCCTATTTTTATAAATATCCCCAGTAACATTTCTTAACCGTCTTTGTTCAGGATCGGCTTTAACCCCATTCATTACAAGATCTAAAAATTGCACTTCTGCAAGCCTTAAGTCTCTTTTACTTGAAGCTCTTACATGAAACTCTTTAATAAGTTGGTTTAATATGCTATCTGGCTCAGAAAGTTCTGCTCTTCTTTTTTCTGCCCTTTTTGCTTGTTCTGACCTTGGAGATTCAAGTCCACAATACCCTTCCAAATACCAAGGCAAATCTAATTCATCCTCAATTAAAGAACTTTCAATAAAAAGGCTTCTTAAACTTCCTCTTATTTCTGATACAGAAAGCTGGTCAATTGGCTTTGGTAAAACTTCTAATGATTCAATAACATTATCAGTACCCCACCTAATACCTTCAAGTGAATATCTCAACCTAAAAATTAGAATTTATTCTGGATTAAAAACCTTTGCCCTCACAGGAAAAACTCAACATCCTTATCAGTTACTGTTACTTCTCTTGGCTTATTATCAAGGGGTCTTGATTCTGCTCTTTTTTCAAGCTTGCCCTGGTTTATTTCCATCCCTTTACTCCAAGAAACATTACCACAACGCATACAATGAAAATAAGGGCCCCATTTGCCAAATTTTACATCAAGCCACTCACCACAAATACATTTAAAACCATCTAAAGATTCGTTTTTATGTTCAAGACAAGTTGGAATTCCCTGTTCATTTTGAGTTATTGACTGCTTACCACAAAAAGGACAGTCTTGATTTCTTGATTCACCGTAACGTTTTGGGATGTGCATACTTTTCAGATTTACTGGTTGCTTATATGCTTTTTGGAGTTTTTAATTACCAATGAATCTTCATTTTCTCTTGCTTTTCGAGGATTAGTCTATTTTGTAGTTGCAAATTTTCACCCATATTCCCCTCTAAAGATACAACTGCCTTTAATCTATATGGTTTACTTTTTACTCTTAAAACCCTTACCTTGAAACCATACTCTTCTAGAAGTTTTAAACATTTGAATTGATGCGCTTTTACTTGTTCATGTTCAAGTTTTATCTCAGCAAAAAAGGAGTCTTTGAGTTTGTAAACAAAAAAATCAGGGATCCCCCCTTTAAGTTCAGCCCTTAAATCATAAAGCTTCATTTTTAATTTTTTAAATAAAATTGCCTCTAGCCGATCATACTTCTTTTTTACATTTTCATAAAGGCCATAATTAACGCTCCATTCTTTGCCAAGAATCATTGTACCGCGAAAAACTTCAAAGCCTCTTTTTTGAAAATGATTTTTAGCTATTGTTTCAGATAATCCTTTTCTTGATTTGTAAGGATAATTTCTTAATTTCAATTCTTCAATAATCATGACATTACCTCAATTGCCTGTTTTGATTTTCTAATAGCTTCATAAATTGTTAATTGCGCTTTACTTGGCACAAACATATTTTTGTAAAGTTTTCTTGCAAGAATAGCGTATTCTAATTTATCATAAGAGAAATTTGCTTGACCTTTTAATTTATACCTATTGCCAGGAATTTCACTTGCCTTATTGGTAATGATATATCTTGCATAGTCTCCTGGCTTAGGATTAAAACCGGCGCTCTTTAACTTTTTCATTACAACTGCTTGTGGACTTTGAGATTTATATTCAATCTTTGTAAGCCCTCTTGTAATAATTAAATCATCCTCAACAACATTGCCTGAACTAATTCTTTGAATAACATCTTTTACAAAAGAATTACTCTTTAAAACATTAATTTCAAATTCATCTTTATCTTTTGACTTTGAAAGTTCATTTACAATTCTCAGTTGTAATTTTTTTAAAATTTCAGGTGTATCGTGTTTTCTTATATCAATCCCCCTACATTTTAATTCTCCATTTTCAAAAACCCCATAGTATCTAGTTGGCACAGGTACATCTTTATGATTAACAGATGGCCAGAACATAATCCATTTGTAAACTCCTTCTAATTTTGCTTCATAACCAAGCTCTTCTTTAATTGTTTTAATTAACTGCATAACACTTTCTTTTGTAATTCCTTTTTTCTTAACCCACAAAGAATCAACCACCCCATGCAAAACCTCAAACCCTGCGTCTTCTGCAATTTTAATTGTCTTTAGAAGTATTTCTCTAGCATATGCTTGGATTGCTTGGTGCGCTTCAATTCTTGCGAATTTACTTTTCCTAAACCCCATATAACCAAATGAAGTTACAAGTAATCCCTTAAGCGCCTGTTCTCTTTCTCTTAATCCTTGCCTTTTGTAATACTGCCTCTGTTTGATTATTGGAGCTAACACATCTGCCATAATCCCTCTTTCTTTAGTGCAAGTATTCATATTTAACCCAGGGACTTTATTGTGATTGCAACACTTGCAATAAAGGGTCTCAGTAGAAATATTTTCATTAACCATAATACTTGGAAATAAGGATATAAAATCAATTTCAGCGCAATTATCATGATAACCAATTACTGGCTCTAAAATTAATGAACCACGATCTGCATTAAATAGCTCAAGCCCTGATTTCCAGCGTTCAACACATCCAGAGTTTCTTGGAATTAAAAAACCATGCTTATGTGCGATGTAAAGTTGGCGGTTACTGCAGCAATAACCAATTGATCTTGCATTCGCCCCTTGGAGAGTTACAGAGCATATTCTTGCAAGTTCAAATGGATAATTAATTGTCCAAGAACCATAAAGAGTTCCCTTATGCCTAAAATGCAATCTGCCTTTTAATTTAACAGCATTGTGTTTGTAAATTGTTCTCCCATAAGTAAAATAAGATTGCCCTCTTGTTTGCAATTTATCATAGCCAAATCTTGAAAAAGAAAATTGAGAGTTATATTTTCTTATTCTTTCAAGTAAAAAAGGCAGTTCTACCTCTCCATCTTCAGTAATGATTATGTCTGGATCTTCTTCTAAGAAATATTTCACAAACTTCCTCAAGATTACTTCTTCAGGCAAGTTTTCAAAAATTAGATTATTATATTGAAGTTTTTTAATTCTACCAAGTGTAGATCTCCTCAAGGGCACACTAGTTTCTAGCTTCAAATAACACTTCTTTAATTTTGGAATATTATAAGCTTCAAAAGGATCTTCTTTAGTTGAGATTTTTCCTTCTTTTATTTTCACCTTTGCTGTAGGAAACAAGTCATTCTCAAACATGAAAAGTTCAGGTAATGGAACATCTGAATTAAATATCTCACATGAATAACCACACCACCTAATTATCTGTCCAATTAAATAACGTGTTTTAATATCTAATTTTACTTCTAAAACCCTCCTTCTTCCATTTAATGTTTTTTTAATTACAATCTTAGAACTAATTCCTTTTTCATACAAACAGTCTTTAACATATAACAATAGTTCAGCTTTTGCAAGTACATATACATTAAAACTAAATTCCATAGCAACAAACTTATTCTTGCCTTTGCCCTTGAGCCAAGCATAAATTTTATTCCTGTTCACAAATAAGTCTATTAATCTCATTTTTTATTTTCCTAATATCTTTTCTAATTTCTAAAATAGCAGACCATTGCATAAGTTCAACTGGGTTTAAGGGATTGGCGTAAGACATTGATGAAATATGCTTCTTAACATCAGAATATAATATTTCAAAATGCATTCTATCTTCCTTTCGAAGCGATTTGATGTATCCCTTAAGCTCTTGTAATTGCGCCTCAATTTCCCATCTTACAGGCATTACTGTTCTTCCCAAATTGCACCCTTAAAAATTTCATTTTTTTCCTTAAATCCCAAAATAACCTTACAATTCAAATTTTGTAGCACTTGATTCATCATCTTAAAAATTGCCTTATTCTCATTAACATTTTTAACTTCATATGCATCCATGCAAGAAACAATAACAGTCGAATCTTGCAAATCAATTAAACTAAACACCTTATCTTTAAGTTGGTAAAAAGTAAATGGCCGGGCAATTCTAATTTTTAACAGAAGTTGCCTGGCCACAGCTACATTTACCCTTGAAACAGAATAGGGGTCAAAAAGAGGTAGGGAATCGATAATCCACAATTTTTCAGTTTCAAAGTGTGTTATGCAGTAATCCCACAATACACTCTTCAAAAACTGTCTTCCCCCAATTACTAATTTCATCTATTCTTGATGTAAACTCCCTTTAAAAACCCCTTTCGAGCATGTCTAGTGTCCTGTGGTAATAGTCTGGAGTACGGAGTCTGCAGTTTGGAGTGAAAAACAATATCCAACTATACCTTAAACCTTATACCCTATACCTTAACAGTCTGGAGTGAATATATCTCCGACTTCTTACTATTAAATTCGTTTAACCAAAACATTTAAAAATAATAAGTTATATCAACTGATATAACATGAAAACCAAACAGATTTTACGTTATCCAAGACTTGATACTGTGCTTATGGTAGAGAGATCTATAAAAAATTTTGATGGAGAATTTAAAAAGAAGGCCCTTTGGGAACACCTTCCAAAGAAAATGATGTATCAAACATACTGTGTAATCCTTGACTACCTTCTCTATTCAAGAAAAATATCAATAGATTCAGAAGGCAAAGTGGGATGGATTCATTACCCCAAAAAAAGAGATAATCATATCCTAAACAAGGAACTATTTTGGAGCGAAATTTGAGACTTTCTTCAAAAGTAAAATTCAGTGATCGCAAAGTTAAAGAAGCCTTCCTCCATCTAAATACCTCAAATGAAAAGAATATTTACAATTGGTTAATTCGAGCTTTCAAAGATATTGAAGATAATGCTTTTTGTGGAATACAAATACCTAAGAGGCTTATCCCTCAGGAGTACAAAAAGAAATATAACATCCACAATCTTTGGAAATATAACCTTCCAAATGCTTGGAGATTGCTCTATTCAATAGAAAATCAAGAGATAATCGTAGTTTCTATAATATTAGAATGGATGGATCATAAAACATATGAAAAAAGATTCAAATATTGAATTATTTTAATTTGTTCTACTGTAAAAATTTCTCTAGTAATCTAATGTCTTAAAATAGACTAAAGCCACTACATACTATCTTCTCTCCTGACTCCTGACTCTTGACTCCAGACTGATACACCCGTTAACTTTATAAATGATGAGTTAGTAGTTACTACTAAATAGTTATAATAAACTGGTGATAAAATGAAAATTAAAACTCTTGGAGGCTCAATCATTCTTTTAATTATTGCAATGATCTTTATTGCAAATGTAGAAGGAGGGATGATTTTAAACTTCAGTGTAAAAACATCTGAAGGAACAAAAGAAGTTCAAATTGAAGAGTACCAAAGAATAATTATTCGAGGAAATAGTATTTCTTCAGTATCACAACTTGACACTGCTGGCTGTACAATAAGGCATAAATTAAAAGATTCAACATCTTATGAATGCCCTGAAGGAATCTCAGAAGAATTGATTCAAAATTCTGGAGCCAAAATTGCTAAACTTTACCATATTTCAGATATTCAAGCAAATTCTCAAATTAACGCTAATACTGTAGTAAATCAAGGTTATGATGGGTCTGGGGTCACAATAATTATCCTAGATACAGGAATTGATTATGATAACCAAGAGCTTAGAGGAAAAGTAGTTTACCAAAAAGATTATGTTAATGGAGATAACATTGCAGAAGATGATCAAGGCCATGGAACTAAAGTTGCAGTAATAGCAGTAGGTCTTGGAAAAAATTCTAATGCAAAAGGAGTTGCTCCTGGCGCAAAGATTATGATGCTAAAGGTTTGTGATTCTAAAGGTGGATGCTGGGAAGATGACATTGTAGCGGCCCTTGAAGATGCAAAAAAATTAAATGGGGATATTGTAAGTCTATCCCTTGGTTCAGATGAACAATATAAGGGTACTTGCGATTCTGACCCAATGGCAAAAAAAGCAAATGAATTAGTTCGGATCGGGAAGATAGTAGTTACTGCTGCAGGAAATAGTGGGCTAAGTGGAGCTGACGCTCCATCATGCGCCTCACAAGTAATTTCTGTTGGTACAGTTAATTCTGCAAATGTTGTAACCTCATTTTCAGCAAGAGCAGTAACAGTAGATATTCTTGCACCAGGTTACCAAATTTACTCTTCAACTAACGGCGGGAGCTATGAGAGAATGACAGGAACCTCGGCTTCTGTACCAGTTGTAGCAGGAGCAATTGCACTTTTGCTTGATGCAAAACCTGGTTCATCAGTAAGTGCGATAAAAAACGCAATATATAATACTGCAATAAAACCAACTAAATGTGATTCTTATTCAGGCATTTATGATTGTGGAGATTATGAAAAAACAAATGGAGTTATTAATGTTGGCGCCGCGCTAATAAAATTGATTGGAAGTAACCATGGAAGAGACACTGATGGTGACGGCACCCCAGATTCAGAGGATTTATGTCCAAATTATTATGGGAAAGACTGCAACGGGTGTAAGCTCTCTTGTACTGGATGTGCACAATTAAGGTGTCTTGCTGGGCAAATGCCTCGATGTGTTGTTGGAAGCTGTGCAAGTACCAATTGTCCAAGTGATGGCTGTGGTAAAGGTGATTGTAAAAATTATGAATGGGCAAATTTTCCAACAAGTGTTGCAAATACTTGCAGATTAAGTGGAACTTCAGGAACCTGCACAGTAAATAGTTGTGAAGCAAGCTGTTCAACAAGAACCTCTTGTAGAGGAACAACTCCAGACCCAGAACCAGCAGATACACTTTGTTGGGAAGGAAATAATAAATACCTAAAAAGAAGCGGAACAACTGCCCACATGAAACAGTTTTGTCAATGCGCTGCAGGAATCAGAGAAGTTAAATCCTACAAATACTCACTTGGATTTAAGATTGGCTATAAATACCAATCAGCATATGGAAATAATTATGATACAAAAAGAATTTTCACATTTAGGCCAGTTTATTCAGTTATGTGTGGAGATGGAGCCTGGTATAGTACAAGAACTGACCATTATAACTAATTTTTTTTAACTAACTTTTTTGTTATTTTTTTTGGCAAAGTTATTACTCTTAACATTTCTCCGGCAATAGGCCTAATAGTTAAAACATCAAAAAACAGTTTATTATAGCTAATGTGTTCAACTTTTCTTATTTCTCTTAATTTAGGAACAAAAACAATTGTTGTTAAAAATCTCAATATTCCACTTACAAGAAAAACAAATACATAACTTGACCAAAAGATATTATTTCTAGCCAATAGTGTTCCTAAAAGAGAACCAATAATAATCCCTATCCCTTGCAAAAAATTATGATACATCACACAAGTTGCTCTTTTTTCTGCCCCCGTAGCATCAAGCAAGTAATTAAAAGCAGCTAAGTCAAACCCTCCCCAAACAAATCCTGCAAAAGCATTTGCAATTAACAAAAAAATAAAATTGGTATGTAACATTAAAACTATTGGAACAAGAGGCATAATGTAACCTGCCAATGCTAAAATTTTTCTTGTACCATATTTATCACTCGCATGGCCCCACAAAGGGAGTGTTAAAAATCTTATCACAACTGAAGCACCAATAAGTAATGTATACTGTCCATAACTAAGCCCCACATCATTTAGCATATAGGCTGCAAAGAAAGGAGCTGCAAAGAAAACTGCCCCAAGCATCACCATATAATACATAACAAAATTTCCAAAATTAGTTTTTTTTGCAACTTTTAAGAATTGGAATAATGTAAAGTGGGCTTTTTTTGATGCCATATGTTTTGGCTCGTACATCTTAATTAAATAAGCAAGAGAAATTACCCTGGCAACAAATGCCAAAGAAAAAATAGCAATAAAACCAAGACCTTTTAATTTTGGATTAAGTTCAAAAAGAGATAAAATACCTCCACCTGCAGTAACCCCAATAAAAGAAGCTATTTGAACAACCCTGCTCCTATTCCCAAAATATTTTCCCCTTTTACTTTCAGATACTAAATCTCCCATCAAAGAGTTCCAAGCAGGCGCACCCAATTTATCAAAACTCCAATAAAGAATAATAAAAAAAATCATCCAAGGCATGGTTAAAAATCCAAATACATAAAATAAAATTAATGCAAGTAAAGACAATCCATGCCCCCAACCCATAGTATAAATAAGTTTCACTCGTGACTGAAATTTGTGCATAAGAGTTGTTGAAAGTAATTGAAAGGCAGATGAAATCGCTAAAGGAAGTGATCCAAGCAACCCCAATTCTAATTTTGTTGCATTTAAAAATACTGCAAAAGCAGAGAAAAATGAATCAGCAAAACCGGTTTTAATTGAGTAAAAAGCACCATCGAGAACTGAATTATGTAAACTACTTTTTACCTTCTCTTCTTTTGTTAACTCAGCTTTCATGAAAAACCAGTTTTTCTGTAGTTACTTAAAAAGCTTGCGATAACAGTCTGGAGTTTGCAGTCTGCAGTTTGGAGAAATATATGCTTCTGACTTCTGACTTCTGACTTCTGACTTCTGACTTCTGACTATGAAAACCTTTATAAAGAACCACCAAATAATACCAATTATGGGTGCAACGGTTACGGCTGGTGCATACCGGGAGAAGAATTCTTCCAAGGAGAAAAAATGGCTATAAAAAACGATAAATGGGTTAAAGTTTCCCCAAAAGAAGTTGAAAAATTAGTTGAAAAGTTTGCAAAGCAAGGTAAACAACCAAGTGTTATTGGTATGATTCTAAGAGATGAATATGGTGTTCCTGATGTTAAGAATGTCACTGGAAAAAGTATAACAAAAATCTTAGAAGATTCTAAAGTTAAATATGAGCTTCCTGAAGAACTAAGGGCATTAATCCAAAAAAGCCTATTATTACGAAAGCATCTTGAATTAAATATTCATGATATGCCTTGTAAAAGATCCTTATCAAAAACTGAAGCAAATATTAGATCTAAGGCCAAATATTTCCAGAAGAATAATAAATTAGCAGCTGATTGGAAATATGATCCAAGTAAGATCAAATTAATACTACACTAACTTTTTTAAATTATTTTTTTTATCTTAAGCAACAAGCATCTTAATCAGTCTTAGAAATTAGATCAAGCCATTCTTGTTTTTTTAATTTCTTTTGGCGAGCAAATTTTGTCATTGCACGATCAAAGTTACTCCCATATTGGGCGGCTCTTTTTGGTCTTTCTGCATAAACCTTAGGAATCCCAAACTCTTTTGCAACTTCTCTTATAATATGCTTTAATTGTCTTCCCTTAATTTTAAATTTGCCTGGAATCTTCAAAGAGTAATCAACTAACCTTCTATCACAAAAAGGAACAACCATTTGTATTTTTAATTTACTAGCAATAGTATAATCTCTATAAGTATCCCTCTCTCTCATAATATGAAGGCCCTTGATACATTCCTTATTAACATCCGATACATCTCTATGGCGGTTGTACCCTGCAAAAATTTCTTCACTGCCAAGCCCAGAGAAAATTCTTTTAAACCCTGCTTCTTTTGCAGCTTTTGCAGCCACATAATTTGTTAGCCCCACTCCAACCTTAACAACATTATTAGTTTCAATTATTGGGATAATCTCCCTTATTAAATCTGGAACTTCTCTCTTCTTAATCTTAACAATCGTTAAAGGGAATTTTAATTTCTTGGCAATTTTTTTTGCAAAAATTACATCTTCAGGATCTTTCTCTCCTGCATCCATGACTCCTGTGCAAAAACAATGTACCTCCCTACCTAATTCCTTTAAAATTTGAGCAATTAATACTGAATCAATCCCTCCTGAAAACAATACTGCATTTGTTGGCTTACTTCTATCTCTAACTGCCCTCATCATTAAATCCATTAAATTTTCAATAATATCTTCTTTACTTTTTTCATTAGTGGGAGTTAATTTAAAAAATGGTCTTTTCAAAAATGAGAACTCTTTTTTCTTATAAATAAGCACACTTCGAGGGCATAATTCTCTAATCTCTTTACTACCAATTAATTTTTTCTTTTCATCTCCAAAGTTAAAAGAGGGGTCTTTAGTAAAAACCAATGGAACAATACCTAAAATATCTCGGACTAAGACATATTTAGTAGTGTCGGCATAAACAGCAGCATAACCCCCATTTAGTTTATCCAAGACTTCTACTTTTTTTATTGTCTTTGGGATACTTTCAAATTCTGATCTGAAAAAAACTCTTTTGAGCATAAAATAAAAAAATAGTAAAAACCTTTTTAAAGGTTCTTATTTTTTATCTATTAAAAATGGGTGTTCCAGAAGGTGCAATAATAATCATTGGCTGCTTTTGCAGTTATGTGCTTGCCCAAGGAATAAAAAATCTAATTGATCTAATTAATGGAAAATTCTCATTTAAAGAAATCTTTGATAACGGTGGAATGCCTAGCTCCCATACTGCAACAGTTTCAGCATTAGTTTTTGGAATATTCTTTGCTCAAGGAGTTACAACAGGACTTGCAATAGCTGCAGTTTTAGCTGCAGTAGTTGTAGCCGACGCATTAGGAATTAGAAGGAACATTGGAAAAATTGCATTAACTGTTAACAGATTTCATCATTCAAAACATAGTATCACTCAAGGCCATACTTTTCCACAAGTAATTGTAGGTGGAATCCTCGGTGCAGTAGTGTCGATTCTTACCTGGTTAATATTTTAAGCAAAAAACCAGGTTGAATAAACAAGGATAGTACTTAAGAAAAATAATGTACTTGAGATGATTGGATTTCTCAATGACTTTTCTATTGATCCGTGAAGTAAAAAGTAAATAAAAATTAATATGTAAATCAACATATTCACTTCTGGATTAAACGAAATTAAGAAAAATAGAACTCCAAAAGCAAGATAGATCATAGGATTTTTCAAAAAGTAAAATACAATTATTGCTAAAATAAATACAATTTCTGAATAAGAACCAATTTGAGAGATGATTATAATCATTGCAATTGCAAATAATATGGCCTTTAAAGCAAACTCAATTAGGTTTCTCCCTTTCTTAATCTCATCGCCAGCATACATTGAAACAACATATCCAAAAATAGGCCCAAAAGAAGCAAGAAGAGTCATTAGGAAATATTGTACGAACTGCATAGTGTCAAATAATATACTTAAAGTATAAAAATGTTTTTATTTACTAAGAAGATTGTGCTATCACGTTTTTAGTTAACATGTGTTTAGCTATCGTTGGTGGTTAATCATGTATGAACTTAATTTTAGCAAGAGAGTATGGATTGTCAAACAAATTCTTAAAGGAGTTTCAGTTAATAAAGTGGCTTTGTCTCAAAAGGTTAGTCGCATTTCTGTTTTCAAAATCATGCAGAAATACAAAACTGACGGTTGGGATGCTCTCAAAGACCACAAAACAGGCAGACCAGAAGTGTCTTTAAACAAAAATGCTGCAATAATTGTCCTCGATTTACGCAAAAGATTTGGCTATGGTGCATGTAGAATAGAACATTTACTCAAGAAAAAAGGATTCAACATTTCTCATCGCCAAATAGAAAAACTCCTTTTAAGAGAGGGTTTGGTGAAACCAAACATTAAGAAACAAAAACTTAGAAAATGGGTTCGTTACGAACTTCCAAACCCAAATGATTTGTGGCATACAAACTGGAGTTATGACCCTTATACAGGGCTACAATTAAGTGTTTACATTGACGACAAAACAAGATTAATAACAAGTTATGGAATTTTCAAAAGAGCTACAGCAGAAAATACCATTGCTCTGCTTAAAGCAGGCATAGCCTGCTTTGGCAAACCAAAGTCGATAATGACTGATCATGGCTCTCAATACTATGCTAACCGGTCGGAAGCAAAACAAGAGAATACGCAATTTAGAATAGCCTTAGATGTTTTAGGAATAAAACACTATTTAGCCAGAGTTAACAGACCACAAACCAATGGTAAGGTAGAGAGATTTTTCTTGACTTACAAGACAGAGTATGCAACAAAGTCTTTCCCTAACTTGAAAGCCTTTGTGCGACACTACAACAAGTGTAGGCCACACATGAGTTTGAATTATAAAACGCCTCAAGAAGTGTGGGATGAGCTTACAAAAGTGTAGCAGTTTCGTGGTGTGTAGCAGTTTCGGGACAACACAATTTACTAAGAAGACAAGTTAGCTAAGATTGTTATTAAATTTCTTTAAGGCGCCTCTTCAATTACTCCTACGCATCTCCAATTAACTTCAGCGGTTCTTGTGTCTAAACCAACAACACATGCTGGGGCGCAATTGGGTTTATCCTCTTGTAAAATATCGATCCAATAAGTTTTTGTGCGCTCATTTAATGCCGGACTATTTGTTAACATTCCAACATCAGTACATTCTTTAGTTCTTTTAGCAATCTTAACAGCTTCTTCTGGGCTTAAAAATTCACTTTTTGCACAGCTGATTACAATAACTGTTAGAAAGATTAAAAGAATTATTTTCTTCATAACTTATACTTAAGAATTATGATTATTTATATTTTTGGAATTTTTTAACTAACTCAGAGGGATCAATAAAGTTTAAAAAGGACCTCAAAATATTTTATTATAAATGCAGAGTTTAAGTACCACACAGAAAGACACGGAAAGCGTGCTCGCAGGGGCAAAGAAGATTATTTATCTACATTCTTTTGTTGCGATTTTGCTTTTTATTGTGTTTTATCTACTGTTCAAAAAATGGTTTTAAATTCCATTAAAATCATTTTCTAAGGATTTTACTGTTTTTTGAGAGGATTTCTTTAACCCACTATTTGAAAATCTTCCGGAAAAAAGAAGAGAAATTCTTTATTAGATTTTTAACCGTTAAACTAATAAACACTTTCAACCTTATTAAAAATGATGGCTACACTCAAGCAATTGGAAACTGAAATAATCAAGCTTAAAAAAGAAGTTGCAAAAATTAAATCTATTGTGCTCGATGAAGGAGAGCTAACTGATTGGGCGAAAAAAGCTTTGAAGAAAGCAAGAGAAACTCCCTTATCCGAATACTCTACTCTAAAAGAGGTTGAAAGGGAGCTTTTTGGATGAGCCACTCATTTATTCTATCTCATCAAGCAGAGAAATTCTTGAAAAAAATTCCCAAGAGACTATCAAAAAGAAATAGGTCACAGGAAAAACGTCTACAAAACGGCTATTATGAAATCCTCTGAGAATTTATGATAAGTTTAAGTAGCAGTTCTCGTCTATAAATTAGCATTGAAAAACAGATCTATCGACGAGGTAACTGCTAATGAACATCATTATGTTAAAGTATAATAAAGTTGCGGATTTTTGCTATGAATTATTTCAGATTGCTGAACTTCCTTTGTACTCTTCAAAGTTCTCAAAGCGCAAGTTTTCACAGTTTCAGCATTTGTTTTTGCTGATTTACAAGCAATTTCGAAAGTTTACTTATGAAGAATTGCTAACTGATCTAGCTAGCAATCTTAATCTTAGAACATATCTTGGCTTGAACAAACTTCCCCACTATACAACCCTCATCAAATTTGCTCAAAGACTGCCATTAATTGTGCTTGACAAATTGCTACTAGCATTCAAGAAGCTAATCCCTACACCTAAGAAAGTTGCAATTGATGCTACAGGCATCACTTTAGATAATGCTAGCCAACATTACTGCAAACGCATTGGTTTGAAAACCAAGAAACGGCCATTCATGAAAACTACTTTTATAGTCGACATAGAGACTTATATTATCTTGCTATGCAAAACCAGAAAGAAGTCTAGATATGATACAAAAGATGCAAAACCAGCAATAAGAAAACTTGCTAAACATTACAAACCAGAAGTTTTCTATGGCGATAGGGGGGTATGATGACAACGAAATTTTTGAGCTTTGCTTTGAGAAACTCAAAGCATATCCCTTGATATTGCAAAGGAGATTGGATGTGCCAAAACATCGAAGAAAAGAAAGGTATAGAAAAGAAACATTTGAAGTATTTGATTATGGTGAATATCTGCAAAGAAACAAGATTGAAACAGTGAACAGCATGCTCAAAAGAAGGTTCAACAGCAATGTTAAATCAAGAAACTGTAAACTGCAGAAATTCGAAATTTTAACAAGAGTTATAGCATATAATATCGACCGGTTGATAAGAATTGGGCAAGAAGTTGTTTTGATAATCTTCAAGAGAATAAGGATTTCATATTAGCCCTACAAAACAAAACATTTATAAGTCAATTAGACTTTATTATTAAAGTCAAAATGACTAACTACAAACAAACCTACTATAATCAAATAATAATCTTAAAAAGCGCTCATCGAAAAGCCCCAGGAAGGGGTGTCTGGAAGATGGCCACACCAAAAGATATTCCAAGGGCTGTAAAAAAGTTAAGCCTGAAGAAAAAAACACTAAGTTATGCAACAAAGTTAGGTATCCCTCCGTGCCTATGAAATGTCCCAAATGTAAACAAGAGATATTAGTTTCTCCCTTGAAAATCTCTCAGAAAGTTGTAAAACTTTCAAAAGATAGATTAGGGTTATACTTAAATAGAGATATTGTTAGAAGTTTAGGATTAAAAGGAGGTCAAGAAATTTTAGTTTCTGTTCCTGAGAAGGGAACTATTGTTTTCCAAGTTAAATCATAGCCAAACAAGCCACTCTGAAATATTCTTGCAAGTTCATTAGAAAGTATTATAAAATTCCTTTTCTTTAGTTTTTTAATGCCTCAGATAACTGCTTCAGATGGAACAACTGTGAAAAGCAATTGCATTTCTTGTTCTCTTGTAAATGGGGAAGTAAAAGATCCTTATAGTATTATTTATGATGGCAAGCATTTTCAAGTGCGTCAAGACTTTGAAGTGCCAATAATTGGGCTTTTTGTAATAGCTTCAAAAAGGCATATTGTAGGTTTTGGAGATTTTAATAATGCAGAAAAATCAGAATTTATTGACCTTCTTTGCAAACTTCGAAAAGGTTTAAAAAAAATTTTAGGAATAGAATTTACAAGAATTTTGCATCGTGAAAGTGTTATTGCTTCTAAAATTAACCCATCTCACTTCCATGTAGCATTAATGCCAATTGATGGTTTTGGCGAAGGAAAAGATATTGGAGCAATACTTGTTGCAGGAAAGAAATTAAAATCAAATGAACAAACAATAAAAGTAAAAGAAGCTTGTGAGAAAATAAAAAAATGGTTGACTTCATAAAAATAGGAGGGATTGTAATCAAAGACAGAAAATTGCTTGTTGTAAGAGTAAAAACCATTTTTATCAATCTCGGGGGCAAAGTTGAGCCCGGAGAAACCCATGAAGAATGTTTAATAAGGGAAGCAAAAGAAGAAATTGGTTGTGAAATTAAAATGGGAAAGTTCTTTGGAACTTATGAAGCTGAAGCTGTCCTTGATCCAGGCAAGATAGTTAAAATAGAAACCTACTTCTGTGAAGTTTTAGGAGTTCCAAAACCAAATTCAGAAGTATCTGAAATAAAATATATAACTTCAGACTTTGCTGGGTCCCTTGGATCAATTTTAAAGGACAATATTTTACCAGAATTAAAAGCATTAAATTTAATTGATTAATTTATTAACAAAGGTTTGTACCTTCTCTTTATCAATTGGTAAGAAATGAATTGTACCGGCAACATCATGACCCCCACCATCAACATTTTGGAATTGTGCTTTTAACTTCTCAATAAGCGTTGTAACAGTTAATCCTTGAGGCAAAATACCCCTAATTGTTAAAAAGTGTGGGCCGTAGCCTAAAACTAAAGCTTTTTCATCTTTCTTTTTTAGTTCTTGATATAACAGACCAACTGATCTTCCGGGCGCTGGGTAAAAATTAGTCATTAAAGCCCCAATATCAACAATAGCAGTACTCCCCTTAAATTTGGCGTTTTCCCTTAAGACGTTTAACCTATCTTCCCTTAATTTCTCGCCCTCTCCTGCAAATAATTTAATCAATTTCTCTTGATTATCATGTTCACCAATTAACAAGTCTCTTAAAAGTTGGTATGATTCCATTCTAAAAGAGATCATATAGTCGAGAGCCAGATATAATTCTTGTAATTTTTTTAAGGTATACCCATTAAGTTCTGCAACTTTCAAATATCCTTCAAGCCATTCACCTGAAACTTTATCAGAAACCCCAGATAATGCAGCTAGATGCTTAACATGTGCTCCAGAATTGATCAAATTAGCAAGTTCAACAGCAAGCATTCCCGCGGTATAATCACCATTTCCCCCCACAAGATAAGCATTAATATGCACTTTTCTCAAGGTTTCATCAATCTTATCAATTGGATGATGATCAACAACTATTGCATCAATCCTATAAAGTTTTAATAGTCGTAACGCAGCCTCATCTTGAGTGGTACTCCCATTGTCTAAAATAACTACAATTGGCCTCTTATTTCGAAATTTTGGGTTACTACATGTCCGAAGGTCTGCAACAGCGTCGCAAAGCTCGTATTTAGGTGCCCTTAGAGGATATCTAGTAACAGTAGGCCTTCCATAGTTATTTTCTTGAACTTCAAGTAGGGCCTGTTCTATAGCAATTCCTGCACAATAACCATCGCCATCTCCATGGTGTCTAATCACAATTGGAGCAGAAGCATCAATAGCTCCTTTTAAGATACTTGCAGCTTCCTCAAACTTACCTTTTAATTTTTTAAAAGCATCAGAGTAAAATACTGGTTTTATTTCCATTTTGAATGACCAAACTGTACCAATAAGTCAATTTTTATATTATTAAGGCCTTGAGGCAGATCACATGCACCATAACAACTGCCTCCCCAAATAAAAACCTTCGATCTTGTCTTCTTTTCAACTTCCTCTACAATATCATTTGCTTTTGGCTTTAAACCGTCTGGAAGCTGTATACAAACTCTCTTAGCACGGTTTTTCTTGACCAATGTTACAACACGGTCAAGTTCTAAATCATAATCCATAAGAGAATAAATTAAACAAGAAGTATTTAAGTTTTGAGGTGTAGGGTATAAGGTAAGGGGTTCGAGGTATAAGGTATAAGGTTTAGAACATATTGGAAGGTGTTTTTCACTGCAGACTATCAAGGGGTTTGAGAGATATATATTTCTGACTTTAGACTTCTAAATTTAGACTTCTGACTTCAGACTTCTGACTTCAGACTTCTGACTTCTGACTTCTAACTTCAGACTTCAGACTTCTAACTTCAGACTTCAGACTTCAGACTTCTCTTCCAAACTTTCTTGCAAACCCCACAAGTGTAAATCAATTTGCCTGCATTTGTTCTTACAGTCACATTCTCTCCTTGTTTAAGAAAAGAATAACAATGCTTGCAGAATTTTCTTTTTAGTTCAGAAGGTAAGCGTAAATTAACTGACATTGCTTTTTTTCTTGCTTTTTTTACAAGATCATTAGCTTTCTTATCAGGAAATATTAATTCAGCTTCTTTAAAGAGAGCTTCAACTTCCAATAATACTGCTTTTTTACTCATTAGAATCATTCTAAAACGCCAATACAACAGATCTGATTTGCATTATTACTAGCCTTAGGGCATATTGCTCCAAACTTTGTAACCATTCCATCAGGACAAGAAGTTGCAGCATGGCAGCTTCCTCCTTGAGTAGCACAATCATTTGTTTGGCTCTGGAAGATACCTAAATTCCCAGTGAATATCAAAATTAATACGATTAGAACAATAACTACTAGTGCTGCAATGACAATCGTATTTAGTGTTAAGCCTTGGCCTCTTTTATTCATTGAGATTTACCTCTAGCATTAAATTTGTGCCATTAATATTTAAAACTTTCGAAAGGTTTGAAGGTAAAATGAATATCTTCGGTCCCAAAAGGATGAAAACAATTATAAATTAAATGATTAATAATTGATTAATGCAACTAAAAAAGTACTTAAAATATTATTTTCCAAGAATAAACTTGGTGGATGCAATAATCATTCCAATAGCCATCTTAATTCTTTTTATAATCACTTTTTGGAATATGACGACAACAGGGATGCCTGCTCCAAGAAGTCAAGTAATGATCTCTTTTTTTACATATTACATTATTGGCCTTTACCTTATTCATTTTGTTTTAAGAGCTATTGCTTACTTTATTATAGATATATTTTTTAGGAAATAAAAATCCCAACTGTATCAAGCTACAGGGTACAAAGAAACAGGGTTTCTGGTACCAGAAATGCCCGCATTTCTGAGTATTTTTAATGTTAGTAATCCCCATTTTTATGTAGCTCGTCAGCAAATTCACCCACATCCACTGCAAGGGTATTACTAACAAATAAAAAGTATTTTTCACTCCAGACTGTTAAGGGGTTTGAGGTACAGGGTGTTGGGCATAATGGAATGTGTTGTTGACTTTAGACTTCAGACTTCAGACTTCAGACTTTAGACTTCAGACTTCAGACTTCAGACTGAAATCTGTCTACCGACAGATTTCCAGCTTCATTTCCAACATATTCCTTGTAAGGTGGCTTTGAAATGGGAAAAGCCCAGGTTTTACTTTTTCATTGCAAATGAAAGGTACTCCATCAGGGAGTGTAAACTTCGCAACAAAACCAGTTGATTCTTTCGCAGAAAATGTTAACCTATATTTATACTCCATTTTTCCTAAGGTCTCCTGGAGGGCGATCACTAAAATATCCTGCGCTTCTTCGCAAGGGTTAGCACATCCCAAGCCCCCCATCGTAGAAAGAGGATCTTCACATGCTGCAATAATATATCCTAAATCTTGATTAGAACAATCTGTAGTAACACGCAATATTGCATCAATAAAATTTGTTGCCATTTGAGTTTTTTCATAATCACTCCCGATACTGTTTGGATCTGGATCAATCCCAAGAGTTATATAAATAAAAAAGCCTACAAAGATTAACAGCACTATAAAAACCATTCCAAAAATTTCCATCTGACCTTTCACGCATACACCTCAACAGTCAACACACCTAATTTAGTTTTTGAAGCAACCACATCTTTTAATCCCACTGGCATTTTAAATGTCTGTTTTGATTTCCAATTTTCTTTTGTTCTATTATACAATACTATTTGAAAAGGAACACCAGTTAAAGGATAAACCTCTTTAACAGTTATTGTTGAAAAACCATACTGAAAATAAAAAAACTCATATTCATAATCATTTCCCATCATTCTTACCATTTCAAATGCTTTTAATTTTTGAATATCAAAACTCGTTGGATCTTTCCATTCTTCAGCTGTGTAAATAAATTCAGGTGCATTTGAAGCGAGTAATGCTATTTTTATTGCATCTAAAGTGTTATACTTGCTTGTCTCTACTGCTAAATCATCAGTTGCTGCATTAAAATAAAATATTAATCCAATTCCCACAAATACAAAGAAAAATAATAGTACCATTGTACTTTCAAACATTTGGATTTGGGCTTTTTTCATGTTAGTAAATCTGTGGAACAATTTCATAAGACAAAATTGTATTCTCCCACGCTAAGTCTTCAATATCTGAAATTCTTAAGTTCTTGCCAACGGCCGCAGTATGCATCCCTTCTAAAATTCCTTTAGCAGTTGCATATTTATCAGGATCAGCACCTTCTATTAAATCAATCTTTTTAAGTAAAACTGCACTCATTATTTCAACTCTTTCTAGTGCAGCCTCCTTAACACATTTGTAAATTTGACCGTTTCCAGAGATAATCGCACCAGCTAGTGCTTCAGTTTTAATCCATTCATCAGCATGTGCAAAAGTCCAAGCAGTTTTGCCTTTTTCTAAGAATCTTAAACCCCCAGAGCGATTATCCACATTAGCACTAATTTCTATTCCAAATTGTTCTCCTTTCCAGTTCTTTTGGTCTCCTGTTGTGCCTAAATATACAAAAATTGTTACAGGAGAAGTTTCATCTTCAAAATTATCATCCGTTCTAAACTCTACATTTAATTTATCTGGAAACAAATCTTCTAATTCTTCTTTTAAATCTAATAAGGATGGATCATAATAAATATTATACTTTGTTTGTAAGGTTGTAACATATACTAAGTTACCTGCATAAAAAGGCACAAACCAAGAGCTTGTCCATATTAAAAGATAATTACCTTTTATTAAAGATGGAGCAAAAATAAATGTTGCTTTTGTTCCTGAAGCAGCTGCACCATCTAGCCTTAATTCTCCACATTCATAATCAAGAACTAGATTTGGAGAAGGCACAACCTTACTTTCACCTTCCACAACCCCTGTTGCTGTGATTATTGTTTCAAGAGTTCCAAGTGTCTTAATAATATCTTGTTTATTAGAATTCTCTAAAAGATTTGAAACAAAACCAATAACCAGGGCTAAAATCAAACCCCCTGCAATTAGAATAAAAATCCAATTAAACTGTATTTCAATTGCCCCTTTTTTCATAATCCTACTTCTTTTTCTTTGGTGAGACTGTTACCTTTACTACTACATCCTTACCTTCATGTTTTACAACAACAGTTTTATCTCCAGCAGACTTTTTTATTGTAGTTTTTTTCTTTGTAGTAACTGTGGTAGTGGATTTTGGAGTTGTTTTGACTGTTGTGGGTTTCTTTGTAGTTTTTTTGTTTGTAGATTTCTTGGGAGTTTCTTTCTTTGAAATAACTTCTTTTGGAGCCTGTATAATAATATTTGTCACAGTACTTTTTTCAGTAGTAGTTTTTTTCTTGGCTGTCCTTTTTTTCGTACTCTTTTTCTTTGTAGTCTTTGGCTTCAACTCTTCTTTTTGATTCTTTACAGCTTCATCAAGAGGTTTAAGCAAGCTTGCAAGTTGCATCTTTAAACTGGTATCTTCTTTTATCTCAGTATCATCAAGCACTTTCTCAAGGGCATCTCTTTTAGGTTTTAAATCAGGAAGTGGAACATGTTTTTCTTCTTCTTTTTTATCGTCATTATCAAATGCCTTAAGTAGCTTCTCTTTTTGCTTTTTCATATCCTCTTTTTCTTCTTTGATAACTTTCTTTAATGTATAATCCTCCTCTTTTTTCTTAATAACCCTAACAACATTTTTCTTGGGCATATTAATATTAACTGTTGTGGGCCTATCAACCTGTGTATTCTGTGTAACAACTTTCTTGTGGAATTTTTCTTGATTTTGAATATAATAGAATATTAATCCAATAATTAATAATAAGAATAATATAATTAATAAAATCCACCACCATGAACTTCTTCCAGGATCTTTTGGATCATCTGGCGCCGTCCCCTTTTCAATTTCGATATTATCATCAATTCCATCGCCATCTGTATCTTTATTAGCAATGTTCATTATATATTGAGAATATGTTACTAATTCTTCAAAATTTGTTAAAGTGTCCCCATCATAATCCTCTTTGGAATCCCCTGCGAACTTAGGGTTAAGCCCTGCTTCTATTTCAACAGAATCTTTAATTCCATCATTATCATCGTCTGGATCACAAACATCTCCGAGCCCATCAGAATCAAAATCTTTTTGGTCTTGATTTGAAATTGCCGGGCAATTATCTAAATGATCTTGTACATTATCTAAATCACTATCTCCAGAGCTAGCACCAGAACAAATACCTGATGGTAAACATTCTCTTGAAGCGCAGTCATTTCCATCTTCACAATGTTGCCCACCAGTGCACCTAATATTTTCATTGATAGTACATCTTTTACCACAGTCAACATCTGATTCATAAGCAGTATCAAGTTTTCCATTTGAACAAATTGCTGCAATAGACACCTCACATTTACCTGCAAAAGAACACTTCAAATCTACTCCACAGTCCAAATCACTTGAACAATCTTTATCAATACCACACTTATCACATGGGCCCCCACAATCAATATCAGACTCTAATGGGCCCTTTATCGAATCATTACAAACAGAAACTATGCAAGTTTTTGTGGCTCCGCACATTAAACCAGAGTCACAATCATCATGATCTTCACATCCCTGGCCAAGTGGGCAAGGAGGACAATCAATTCCACAATCTATCCCAGATTCTTGACCAACATCCCTTCTATTATTTGCACAAATTTCAGGGATCATTGAAGTATTAATATATACACCATCTGATTTTCCAGTAGTGGTGCTCCAAAGTCCAGCATAATTCATTGCAAATGCTTTAAAATAATACCATGTCCTATTACTTAGATTTAAGTTTTTAACAGTCACAGAATCCCTATTTGTCTCAATCCACTCAGTAATCCTATAATCTCTTGCTTTTGAATAAATTGCATAACGATACCTCGAAACTCCAGAGATATTATCTTCTGCATCAAAACTAGCAGACAATTCTTTAAGTGAAAAACTAAAATTAATCATTGAAGTTGTGTCATCAACAAAAGGTTTACTAGGGGGAGTTGTATCTTGCCCTGCAGTAATCTCAATAATTTTATCATTAACAGGAGATTTACACTGTACATAAAACTGGTACTCTCCATCAGGATGGTATCTAAAATAAGAGTAATGTTGATTTGAATCATTTACCATCTCTGTAGTTATACTATCCCTATTTTGAGAATAATAACAGCTGACATCTTTTCTATTAGTTTCAACAAGAAGAGTGATGTAAGGTAATCCAGACCATCTAGTAGTATGATCTTCAATAGTTAAACTTAAATTAGTATTAACAGTTACAATCTTTGTTACAGCTTGGCTTTTTTCACCAAGTACATTCTCACACATTACAACTACAGGAAATGAACCAGTTCGATCATCAAATTTCAATCTTGAAATGTGGGTTTTTTTATAAGTGCCATTATTAAAACCTGGCAAGGAAGCAAAGTTAATCCCTTCCCAAGTGGTTTGTAAAGAATTATTACCAATCTTGCATCTTGTTAGATCATCACTAATAACAATCAAGTCTGTTTCAAGTGGATTTTGGTAAAGGGTTTGGGGAATTAATGTAACATTGATTCTTGGGGGGGTAGTATCATATTTAAAAATTAATAATTCGGGTTCAGACATCATCTTACCATATGAATCATTGCATAAAACATACATCTTAGAAATCGCTTCAGGAGGGATTGTTGGGTAACTTAAGATTTTGTGGTACTGTGAAAAATTACCAGTAGCATTAACTTGTTCAAAAGACTCCATTATAAGCCAAGTGCTATTTCTACCAATCTCATATCTACAATCAGCAGGTTTATTTGTATATAATAACACTTCAAAAGAGCCAGTACCAGAAACCCCATAATTAGGTCTGATTATACTAATTTGGGGAGGACCAAGGTTAGCAGTAAAAACATAACTCCCAGTGAGGGGTGGCCTATGAGCGCAGTGGCCTTCAGCTAAAATTGTATACTCTCCATCCTCAGTAATTCGAAAATTATTCTTAATATATTTAAAATTATCAACCTTCTGAAGAGTAGATTTTGAAAAATAACCAACAACACTATTTCCCTTCATTATCCGTGAATCAATAGAACTTGGGGGGCAAATAAATTCATAAACTATATCTATTATATCTGAATCCAAAACAACAGGGCCTGGTGGCCTAAGTGAAATATCAATTTCTTTTGCAGAGGTATCAACAACAAATGAAAAATCTGCGTCGGGATCAAGATAATTGCCTACCCCATCTCTCGCTTTAACAAGAAAGTTATAAGATCCATTTTGAAGTTTAGTTGATTGGACTGTAAAGTAATTTAATGAACCTTCAACATAATTTGTTAAATCAATTGAAGTTGAACCATCAGTAATTTTAACTTCTGTGATAACCACCTTATCAGATTCATTTGTAAAATCAATGTAAAACTTTGGAGTTGAGTTAGTAGTAATCATTGAACCAGATACAGGCATGATAAATACAACAAGCAATGCTAGTAAAATTACACTCTTCCAAATTCTATTTTCTTTCATATTAATCCTATTGTGGGGGCAATTGGGGCCAATCTATCTAAAACAATTTCAAATGGTTCAACAGCAACTCCTCCAATGTTATTTTTTGCATAAAATATTACACTTTGAAAACCTTCAGAATCTTCAAGCTCAGGCACCCTTGAAAAATCAAAGTATTGAGGAAAACCCCCTAATACCCTTAATTCAAATCTATCTCCCTCTACAGTATACCAGGCATCATCAATATCTACTCCCCTGCCCCAAACGCTTCCAGATACCGGAATGGTTCTATGCTTTGTTTTAAAAGAATTTCTTGTCCAGTTAACTGTAATTCTTGGAACAGCTGAGATTTCAAAGCTTGAAATTTTTTTAAGAGGGGGATTATCGCTAATATCTTGACTTCGAACAATAACTGAATAAGTACCATTAATTAAGGTATTATCTGGTATAAATCTTAATGTAATGGGGTCAATCCATCGCAGTATTCCATCTACTTTTTCCCCAGATTTCAACAATGTTAAATTTGAAAGATCGGGATCAAGGGGGAACCTATAACTAACCAATTTATAATATACTGTAACATTTGATACACTTGCCCTAACAGATCCATGAGGAGGTACAACATCAAATGAAGGCGCGCTTGTTGCAAATGAAGTTTCATACACGGGAGTATATCCGCTTGGATTTTCAGCAAGATCGTGTGCGATTGCCTTGAACTTCCAATCGCCCTCTCTAAGATAAATAATTGTTGAGAAATTTTGACACTCTTCATTAGAATCTGGCACAGTCACTGTTTTTAATTCTTCATAACTCCCCCCATTATTAAAATCGCCTTCAATTGTAATTATTGACCTGGGTTCTCCACATCCACTAAACTTTAAGTAATTTTGATTTAATACTGAGGGAATAGGGTATATAACTGGAACCATTGGATTAGCCCTATCCAAATAAATGACATAATTACTTCTTCGTTCTTGAGTATCTCCATATTTAATATACAACACATATCTCTTTTCTCCATCAACAGGTTGCAATTGTAAAAGCCTTGTTTCATCAATATTCCTAGTCCCTCCCCCACTATAAAACTCAGCAACAGGTTCGCCTGTTGAGCTATAAAGAATCATTTCATAAATATCATCCTTATAAGCTCTTGCAAAAACGTGAAATTTAACATTCCTAGTATAATTAATATAAGATCCATTTAAGGGAGGACCAACAAAAATTCCAAGCCCTCCAATTGCATTGACAGTTACATTAACTTTTTGTTCTTTAACTTCTTCAACATTACTTGACGGATCAACTGCAAACCATCTAATTTTATTAACAGAAAAATCGAGCACTCCAGAAACTATTAAATCATAAACACTCATTACATTACTAGTCATTACTTGATAAGGATAAGCACCATTTCTCCCGTCATATCCCTGTTGCCCGCAAGTTCTATCTTCTAAATCGGCACACATATAAACTGTATAGCCTTCACCAATTGAATACTGCTTTTCTACCCCACTATTTTCTTTTTTATCAAAAATATCAAAAATTAAATCATCCTCTGGAGTTAAAATACCATAAGAGTTAAGTTCAGTTCTAGGGGGATATCTATCTCGTTGACAACTCACATTAGTGGGTAAACAATCAGCAATTCCATCCCCATTTGCATCTTTAAAACACTTCTGTTGGGCAGTTGATTTACAAACCTTAATAGATCCATCGCAAATGTCACTGCCTGAATTAATTGTATTGTCCCAGTTTAAGTCAATTACATCAGCACAAACTCCTTCATCCTTATTAACTGCTTCACAAATTAAATCCCTGCACTCTGTATTTTCAATGGATCCACAAGGGTATCCTGGCACTTCAAGTGCATTTAACTTTTCCTGAGTGCATGAATTAAATATATAATTGTGAGCTTCTGAAGAATCTACCCCTTGAGTGCCAGAAGTTGTACAAAACCTACAATTATCCTGGCCAATTGCTTTGCAAACACCAACCCCTAATTCAACATTGGTATAATTCCAAATGCATTCCCTTGGACCATTTGCATAACAAGGATTACGTTTACAAGTTTCTTCACTTTTATAATCATAGCAACTCATTTCAGCTTCACAATCATAACACTTTCCAACAAGTGTTGCAGAGGAGTCAAAGAAACAATACTTTGCTTCTCCAGGAAGGGGGATTGTGGATTCACAAGCAGGATATCCCCCTGTAAAAAGTCCAAAAGGGTCTACTCCCCTACACTCATCTTTTACATAACACTGAGTTCCACTCCCAGTGTAAACACATGCCTTATCTGATTCTGCACAATTTTTAACTTCTTGTAAAGAATTATCCTCTGTACAATTATACCCATTAAATTCATACTCTACAAAATTTGTAGATATAAAAGAGTCCATATTAGAATCAGGCACATTTAAATTCTGCCTAAAGTAAGGAATAAATGGAGGGGTTGTTGGAGATTGTAATGTAAAAAATTGATCCCCTACACAAAAAGGAGTATCATCATATTTCTTCCAGCAAAGTAAATTTCCTAAGGTAAACCTTCTGGTCCTATTAGAACCTTCTCGTCCAGATTTTAACTGATAAACTGCAGTTACCCTATATTCATATTGATTACTCCAATTAAGCATGGGATCTGCATCAGTATAATCAAAACCAGTGTATTCTTCAACCAAAGTTCTAAATATGGGAGAGTCATAAGATCTTCTAGCAATTTTAAAATGAGTTGGAATAATTTCACAAGTACTTCCAAATCTTAAAGCAACTGATTTTTCTCCCTTAATTGCATCAAGTGTTAGCCAAGGTTTTGCAACACCAGAACCACATTGCAGGGAAGTGGGTAATTCAGTGCCTGGCCCAATTATTCCAAATTGAGAACAAAAACTAGCAGTACAATCGCTAGTCATATCAAGATAATCAGTAAATACTCCTTGTTGGCACTCCGGAGCAGTTGACCATTCTGAAGAGCTAGAACTGCAACAGCATCCCCTCGCACATTTTACTGCCACCCCACAATTTACTCCGTCTAAAAAATAATGCTCCCGGCAAGTTCCTTGATCTGGAGCTCCATCAGGCCCATAAAATAAAGGATTATCAGGACAACACTCTAGTTCTGTTAATTCAGTACTCCTACAAGCTATAACATTTGCATTTAAACAACATCCAGTAGCATTAACTGATGCTGCAATAGCTAGAAAAACGAGTACAGTTATTGCAATAAATTTTATGGACATGGTATCTTAATTGGTAATGTTGTTGAATTTGATTCTCCAAAACTATCTTCTACAGTAAATTTAACATCATAATCTCCCGGAGTGTTTGAAAATCTAACATCCCACCAAACCCACCCAAGGGTTGTATCAACAATTTCATAATTTTCAACAGTAACAGCTCCACTAACCTCTGGAGGTAAGAGTATTAATGGATCCATGTTAGGCCCAGTTTCTTCGTTATATGCCCCTACCCTGTATACATAGCTACCATAAAATTCTCCAACACATTCAGCTTGTATTCTGCTTGGCGCGTAATTGTATAGTTTTATCGGAATTGTAAGAAGATCTTCATATTCAGGTCTACTAGATTCAAAAAATCTTAAAGTAAGTTCAGTTGCCATCCCATTATCAAATTCATATTCATTATCATATTGGCAATGCTCATTCCAAGAGCAATTTGAAGTTTTAAATTCCCAAGTCAAATCATCATCATCTGCATCATAAGCCATTTGATACTTTCCTTGGGCAGCTGTCACATTTGCATAGCCTGAAAAAATACATTTTATTATATCTCTATTCATATGAGAAAAAGCTTTTCTTCCAAGTGCATGGGTGCCAGTTGGAGGCACAACAAATCCACAATATCTAACTAAGAAACTATCCAAATTTTTCATAGCAGAGATATTCCTATAATGAATATAAGAAATTACGGGAGGGGAGTTAGGAATTGCGCCAGTGAAACGGAAGTTATCAAAGCCATCATCAGTTATTACTGATTTTGTATCTACAAAAACCACCATATCCACCTCTTTTTCATATAAATCTCTATCTAAGCTTTCAAGGCTAATCCCATCTAAAGGTTCTGCTGATTCTAGGTTAAAACTGTAATCATCCGCCTCTTTACTTAAAATATCATTAATGTATTTATATATTTTTCCAAATCTCACTCGAGTATCAACTTTAAAATTCTTAATAGCTGTGGATCTATTTGTTGAATTATCAATTAATAATAAAGGCATAACAAGCTCAATTTTAGTAAACTCTTCAGAGAATATTGGATTAACGGTTATTCCTCCTGTTGGTTCAACAATATAACCCTGCCTCCTAAATTCTGAAAAGTCAAGGCATTTAGTTATATTATTTTTAATAAACTCAGCTAGATTAGGTTTAATCTTCATATGTGGGGACAATAAAGATGAAAGCCAAGCAACATGATCTTGTGGTCCACCAGATTCATAAAGACCAGGCAAAGATAATCTATTTAAGAGCCTCATATTATCTACTTGGTCACCTTGTAAATCATGAGCATATTTTGTTGTGGCTTCAACCCCAAATTCAATCCTATCTGAGTCCTCTCCCCTAAAGGGGAATGTGTAAGAAGGGCAAGCTGCAAAGTTATAAGTTCCCCCAAGATCATCAGTTGCGCAAGATTTCCCATATGTAACACTATCTGGCCTTATTGAATACCACACCCGTGTATCAGAATGATTCCAAGTAAACCTATCATCTCCAAAAGAATCAGGAACACTTCCTCCTTGATGTTCAAAGATTATTCCCCCTTGGGCCCCTAGAAGTTTTAAGCCATTCATTGTAGAATCAAATAAACACTGTTCAACAAAGGTATTTAGATTATCTACTTGAGGAGAAAGGTCATTAGCAGCAGGTCTAATATTAAAAGATGCTAGAGCAATTAGAATCCCAATTAAAATTAATAGGGCTAGAGCAATAATTATAAATATCGATACTTGGGCTTTCCTCATCACATCCTCTTTTTATTCACGAGAAAAGCAATTTTGCATTATTTAAAGGTTTCGAAAGGTTTTTAATTTTCTTTTGATTAGTTATTAAAATGGATGAAATATTATCTTCATTTTCAGATATTAGTAAACTAGTTCTAGAACCTTGTCAATTAAAATTAAGAGATGCATTACCAATTGTTGGGGCTTTTACATTTTCATCAAGAGCAAGTCAGCTATATGATCCAAGATATCCCTCACCAGAACTTATTAATGCACATAAAGAAATTGAGATTACAAGAAACTTCAAAAAAGCATTAAGGCACACGTATGTATTATTTTACCACATTCTTGCCACTGAGATTCTTTGCTATGCAATTGCAGAAAAAATGTTTTGATAAAAAAACTTAAGGCACAGTTGAAGGTAATTTTCACTTCAGACTATTATGAGGTTTGAGATGTAAGTTTTGGGGTTTGAAACATATCATATTTTTCACTCCAGACTGTTAGAGGGTTTAAGTTATATTATCTTAGACTGTTAAGGTAGGAAATGATGGTTTTGACTTTAGACTTCTTACTTCAGACTTCTGACTCCTAACTTCAGACTTCAGACTTCAGACTTCAGACTGTTAAGGCATTTGCCTAAATTTACTTGTCAAGTCCTGCCATTTACCCATCAAATAACTTGGCTGTTCACGTGAGTCTGCAACAATAAAATCATCCCC
>JAFCCU010000048.1 GCA_017610005.1 Candidatus Woesearchaeota archaeon
AGTAGTTTTAGAATTATTAGAGAATGGAGGATATTCAAGGTTATCAAAAACCGGCTGAAAATTGCCAAGTTATTAAGCCAACCATTGTCCCATCTCTTTTATTATTACAAAGTTCAATTATTGCAATTACAATTTTAATTTTCTTTGGTTCATTCCTTTTACCATTAGGGATACTCTTAGTAGTTAGTTTTGGGTTAATTGGATTTTTTATTGGACTAGTTATTTTTATTATAGTCTTCGGCTCAATTCTGGCAGGAACATACCATTTTACTAAAATGTCCTTACTAAAAACAGAATATAGATTTTATTATAGTAGGGTTGAATATTTTGAAGGCTTTTTAGTAAAAAACAGGAAGACTGTTAACTACGACCGAATCTCAAATGTTGGGCAACGAAAGGGGATTTTAGAAGGAAGGTTTAATTTAGGAACAATCTTCATCGATACAGCAGGTTATAGTGCTAAAGGCCATGAGATTGCCATGACTAATTTGAAAAATCCAGATAAAATATATGATTGGATTTTAAAAGTTACTTCGAAGAAATAATGAATTTTTCTCACCCAATGCTTTAATATTCTAGAGCTCTAATGAAGAAAAGATATTAATAGAGATTTCTATTTAACTATTTAATTAAATAGTGTAATTAATCAAGAAGATCATTTTTAACAAATGCAATTGCTTCGTTAAATGTTGTAAATACTTGATCTGCTTCAGAAAAGTCAAGATGTGTTGTGAAGTTATTGGGGATTGCAATTGTGTAACAGCCTGCGGCTTTAGCTGCTTTTATACCCATGCAAGTATCTTCAAAAGCAATGCATTCCTCTGGCAATAAATTTAATGCATTTGCACTGTTTAAATAAATCTCTGGATGGGGTTTTGGGTTTTTAACATCCTCAAAACATTTAATAGAAGAGAATTTATGGTCTATTTCAAAGGCCTTTAATTTAATGAAAGTTTCAGTTTCTTTTGAAGAAGTTGCTAACGCCATTTTAAGGTCTCTTGTGTAGAAAAAATCAACTGCATCAAGAGCATTAGGGATTAGTTTTAATTTACCCCCAATAATCGCTTGGACAAACTCTTCATTTTTTCTTTTATTAAACTCTCCGCCCGAAATTGGAATATTATACGCTTTTGCTATCCATGAGCCAACTGATTGTGTGCCCCCACAAATCTTTTATAATAATCTGGAGGGAACTCTAAATTAAACTCTTCCATAATTTTATTATAAACTTGGTACTTTAAATTCTCAGAATCAGCAATCGTGCCGCCCATATCAAAAATCACTCCTTTTATCACGCTAATTGAAAAATCAATAAGAAGTATATAAAACCACTTTAAATTTTCTTTTAACCATTACAAATTATTCTTTAGAACCAAAGAGTTGGGCCCGTGGAGTATTTGAGACTGTGCCGTATAGTTTTTTTACAGGAGAGGCATACTCATAAGCCACTCCAAATCCTATAACCCATTCTGGTTTGATTGTTACTTCTTTCTTTAAAAACCAAGCTTGTGCCGTAATTCCTCCAGCATATCCTGAATCAATCCATCCAGCTGCGACCATTTGTGTGTCCAAATTAAACCTTTCTTCATCTGGTTCAACTTGGAAAGGTTTTTCAGTAATTGGAATTTGAGGTAAAAGTTGAATACCTAAATTTGCAGGGACTGTAACCTTTGGTCTTAATGGGATCAAATAAGGATCTTGTAATGAAACCTTAAAGGGGAGCTTATGGCTTTCAAAAAGATCTTCAGTAGTATATTCCTTTCTTGTATCAACAGGTTCTTCTCTCTTCTTATAAGAGAATATTTCTTCACTTGCCCTAAAAATTAAATAAGACCCAAAAGTTTCAACCCCACCAAGTTCTCTAGCAATTTGTTCAAGTCTATTCTCATCTCCTACAACAATTCCATCTGCACCGCTAGTTGGGTGTAAGAAGATTTGCATTATCCTATCATGCCCATAAAGAATCACGGAGTTAGGATTTCTATTAGTAAAAACAAATTTGATCTCTCCTTGATCAATAACCAAATGATAGTCTAGCTTAAACCCTAATCTCCCCCTCCCGCTTCTAAACCCTGCTTCAAGAGTCATAATAGCTGGATCATAATAAATATGTTCATGTAAAGTCAATTCAACTCTTGCCCGAGGAGGGATTATTATTGGAATATCTTTTTGATTAGGATAACTTGCAGACGGGGGAATGCTTGGCTCTTTTTTCCTAAATAGTCCATCTCCAGGCAATGAAATTGATTGCCTGTAAAATCTCTGGTGAAGTTCAGCTGGATCCCAAACATCAACTCTCCCAATTCTAACATCTAATTCATTTGGTTGAAATTGTGCATCCTCTAGGGGTTCTGGAATCCAAATTATTCCTTCATTAAGGGCCCTTCTAATCCCTTGATGGTGCATAACCAAACTGTTATGAAGAGGGTGCCATTTACTGATCTTGGCCATGCGATAGAGAATCTTTAATCATTAATAAATCTTACATATTAGGGTACTCCCAGATGTTTCTTGATTTTTTAGAACTTCAATGGATTATGATTTAAGGCTTAAACAATTGAAAAAGTTTTTCTAGTTTTATTTCTGATAAATCTTTTATTGTTAAATCAGCATTTACAAATTCTTCTGGGCTTTTATTTCTTGTAACTCCTACTGCAATCATCCCTGCTTTTTTAGCAGCCCCCATCCCAATGGATGCATCATCAAATGCGATACAATTTTTTGGTTCAATCTTAAGTAAACTTGCAGCGAGTTGTAATGCTTCAGGATCTGGTCTGTGTTTCTTAATATCTTCAACAGTCACAAGAGTATCAATTAAATTTCTAATACCAATTTTTTTTAAAATTACTTCCGCTCTAGGTCTTGCACTCATCGTAGCAACTCCAATTTTAATGGCCTTAGCTTTTGCACTTTGAATTAAATGAATTACATCTGGATCTGGATGAAGTTTATCTTTTAATAAGCCCTTTTCCATTTGAAAAAGTTCTTGAGAAATCTTGGAAAAAAGATCATATATATCTCCCCCTGGTAACTTAATTTTATTACCCCAAATCATAAGTTTATCTCTAAGAGACATTCCTTTTACAGCCTCAAAATCCTCTTCTGTTAAATCAATATTATGTTTCTTTATGTACATAGAAAATACTTCTTTGATTGCACCTATTGAATCAATAAGTACTCCATCCATATCGAAGATTAGGGCTTTAAGCATAACATATTGGAAAAAAGAAAGGGTTAATAAGATTTTCTAAACCGCCAGAAATATATAGTAGAAATATAAACCTAATCAAACAATGAAAAATGTTAGAAATTTGCTTAGAACTCACGAACTTAAAAATGTTAGGCGCTTAACAGTTGTTGGAGACCGAAGAGAGACTAGCGCCGAACACTGCTTTTCTGCTGCGATATTGTCTAGGGTATTTTTGCCAGATGGAATAAATGGAGATAGAGTTATGAAAATGCTTCTTTACCATGATTTAATTGAAATTGAAGTTGGAGATGTATCCTTCTTTGACAAGGAAGCAAGAAAATTAAAAGAAAAAGAAGAGTGGATTGCATTTGAAAAAATGAAAACTGAGTTTCCCGGTAAGATGGGAACAGACTTTGCAGAATTTTGGGAGGAGTACCAAAAAAGAGAAACTCCAGATGCTAAATATGCTTATGCCTGTGATAGAATGGACGCAGCATTTCTAAGGTATTGGAATAAAGATAAATTCTCAGATTTTGGTATAAATAAAGACCAAGAGAGAAAACTAATTGAAGATTACGCCAAACCCTATCCAGAAATGTATGAGTTTGCCATGAAACTCTTCTCTGAAGCTGAAGCAAACGGAAGATTTGATTAGTAAACTTTATAAACGATTTTGAAAAAACATACTTCATGGGCCCGTGGTCTAGTGGTATGACGCTTCCTTGACTTGGAAGAGGCCGTCGGTTCGATCCCGATCGGGCCCATTTCAGTCTGAAGTCGGAAGTCTGAAGAAAAAATTTGGTTGTTGAGCGCTGAGCGCTTAAGGGGACTAAAGCCTTGGCTTTATGTCGCCTGGTTTTTTACCAGATTTTTTTTCAAAAAATCTGCGCCGGTAGTCTAGTGGTAGAATACGACGTTGCCAACGTTGTGGCCTGGGTTCGACCCCCAGCCGGCGCATTT
>JAFCCU010000011.1 GCA_017610005.1 Candidatus Woesearchaeota archaeon
GGAAGTCTGGAGTGAAAGATATTGTGCCTCACACCTTATGCCCCAATGGTATAAAATTTCTGATTACGAATGGAAACACAGATGAATTAGGGTTGATTTTGTAAAAACATATAAAAACCCCTTTTCAATCTCATTTAATATGGAAACAATTCTTGTAACAGGGGCTGCAGGGTTTATTGCAAGTCACTTAAGTGAAGCGCTTTTAGAAAAAGGCCACAAGGTTATTGGTATTGATAATTTACATCCTTATTACGATATAAAACAAAAGGAAGCTAATTTAGAAATTTTAAAGAAGTATCCTAATTTTACTTTTTACAAAGCAGACCTTCGTTATTTAGAAGAGTTAAAGGAAGTTTTTTCAAAGCATAAATTCGATAGAATCGCACACATTGGGGGGAATGGGGGTGTTCGAGCATCTTTAGAAGATCCAGAATATTACCAAGAAACAATTGTGGGCGGTACAACTCACCTGTTAAGATTGGGCAATGAACAAGAAGTGAAAAACTTTGTATTTGCCTCCTCATCAAGTGTTTATGGGAATAGAAAAACAGTTCCATTTAAGGAAACTGATAATGTTGATAATCCGGTTTCACCTTACGCGGCATGTAAAAAAGCTGCTGAATTAATGGGATATGCTTGGCATTATTTATATGGGTTAAATGTAACTTGCCTTCGGTTTTTTACAGTGTATGGCCCAAGGGGGAGGCCAGATATGGCTCCTTTTAAATTTGTAAAGCGGATCTCTGAAGGAACTCCAGTGATTAGGTATGGGGATGGGTCGAGTCAGAGAGATTACACTTATATTGCAGATGTTGTGAAGGGAATTGTTGCAGCTCTTGAAAGACCTCTTGGTTATGAAATAATCAATCTAGGCAATAATAAACCAATTGCATTAAATGATTTTATTAAGACTATTGAAGAGATTACTGGAAAAAAAGCAATTATTAAGGAAGAGCCAATGCCAAAGGCAGATGTACCAATAACTTATGCAGATATTAGTAAGGCAAAAGAACTTTTAGATTTTGAACCAGTTACACAAATTAGAGAAGGGATGGCTAAATTTTGGGAATGGTTTAAGTAACTATAATTTTAGTAAACTTAAAAGGTATTTTATTATTCCGAAAAATTAATAAATCCTCTAAAAGTAGTTTTGTAAGAGGGAGATACTTATGGGAAAATTAGTTTATTGTAAAAAATGTGTCATACCTAATTCAAGACCAAAGATTGATTTTGATGAGGAAGGGATTTGTGGTGGATGCAGGGGTGCTATGGAAAAGGCGCATGAGATTGATTGGGTAAAACGAGAATCGGAATTAAAGGAACTTTTTGATAAATTTAGAAGTAAAGGTGGTTCTTCTTACGATTGTATTGTTCCAGTTAGTGGTGGGAAGGATAGTATTTTTCAAGTTCACATGGTTAAAAATGTTTATAAAATGAATCCATTGTGTGTTACTTTTAGAACTGATGCTAGAACAAGGCTTGGTGAGCATAATATCCAGGCATTAAGAGATATGGGTGTGGGCCATATTGATTATTCTCCTAATCCTGTTGGGATCAACAAATTAGCACTTAAGAGTTTTAGAATATATGGAGATAACGCACTTGCAGATCATTGGGCAAGCTGGGCTATTGTTGCAAGGGTGGCCATTAACTTTAAAATTCCTCTTGTTATCTGGGGAGAGAACCCTGAAATGGAATACGGTGGACCAGATGAAGAAAGAGAACTCTCAACATTGGGGCTTAAATTTTTAAAAAAACAAAATATTTTGAAAGGCACGACAATTCATGATTTTATTGATGAGGATCTTAAACTCTCAGAAGTAGTATCTTTAATTCATCCAACACAGGAGGAGATGGATGCAGTAGATTATACTCCTATTTTTTTAGGTTATTACCTCCCTTGGGATTGTGAGAGAAATGTGGAGATTGCGAAGGAATATAATTTCAATGTGAGAGAAGAAGGTCCAATAATGGGGTTATATGACTATTCAGATTTAGATTGTAAAAATATTGTAATTCATCATTATATAAAATTTTTAAAATTTGGATTTAATAGAGTTACTGATAACTGTTGTAATGAGATAAGAAAAGGAAGAATGACAAAAGAAGAAGCAATTAGATTAGTGGGAGAACGAGATGGGGCGTTACCCCCAAGAGAGTATGTTCTTCACTTCTGCGATAGGACAGGTATAAGTGAAAGAGAATTCTGGGAAATCTTAGAAGGATTTAGAAATAAAGATATTTGGTATAAGGATAGTGATTCCAAATGGCAGTTGAATGGTTGGATTGGCGGAGAGAAAATACCAGAAGAATGGAGAAATCCTCTTGAAAAAGGAGATCTCTAGGCAAACTTTTTATAATTTAATGCATTTTAATGGAAGTTATATGAAAGAGATTAATATTGGGGGAAAATGGATTGGTGGGGACCACCCTTGCTTTTTAATTGCAGAGATAGGAATTAATCATAATGGGAGTTTATCTATTGCAAAACAATTGTTTGATGAGGCTGCCAAAGCGGGGTTTGATTCTGTCAAACTTCAAACATTTAAAGTTGATCAATTATTTCACCAAGATGCAGGAGAAGTAAATTTCGCAGGTTCTACTTATTCAATAAGGGAAATTAATAAGAAATATGAATTAAAAGAAAAATGGATTCCTGAATTAATTGATTATGGGAGGAGATTTGGTCTTGTGGTTTTTTCAAGTGTTTGTGATGAGGACTCAGCGGATCTCCTTGAGAAGTATGATGTACCGGCATACAAATTTACTTCAACGGGCATTACCCATCTTCCGTTAATTGAACACGTTTCAAAAAAAGGAAAACCAGTTATATTCTCCACTGGAGCAAGTGTATTGGAAGAAGTTAAAGAAGCATATTCTGTAGCTTCAAAATATACCCAAGATATAGTTTTTCTTCATTGTATTGTTTCTTATCCAACTCCACTTGAATATTCGAATTTATTAGTTATTAAAACATTAAAAGAGAATTTTCCTGATGCAATAATTGGTTTTTCAGATCACTCTGAACATCCGTTTAAAGCACCGGTTGGAGCAATTGCCTTAGGAGCAAAAGTTATTGAAAAACACATTACCCTTGATAAAAATATGCAGGGTCCAGATCAATTTTTTGCCATTGATCCTAATGAGATGAAGGAATTTGTAAGCAAGGTGAGGGAAGCTGAGAAAAAATTAAAAGAAAAAGAAGAAATTATTGTTGAAGAGTCTTTGCTGGGGACCTCAGATAAAAAAGTGTATGACATTGAGGAATATAGCAAAAGGTTTAGTAATAGAAGTTTATATGCTTCAAAAGATTTAGAAAAAGGCATGGCGTTAACTAGAGCAGATTTTTTAATAGTGAGGCCAGGCAATATGGCTAAGGGATTGCCGCCTAGCTACTTGAGTAAACTGTTAAGTGGGGAGTATGTTCTTATAAATGATATTTTAGCTAACAATCCAATTACAAAAGAAGACATCAAAAAAAAATGAAGACATTAGTTATTATCCAAGCAAGATCTGGTTCAAAGAGATTACCTAATAAAATTAATCTTCCATTAGGGAATAAAACTCTTCTTCAATGGGCCGTAGAGGGGGCAGTTAAAAGTGAATTTCCTGTAGTTGTTGCAACATCAAATAAATTTGCAGATGATTCAGTAGAAAAATTATGCAAAAAGTTAGGTGTTGGATGTTTTAGGGGTTCAGAGGAGAATGTACTTTTAAGGATAGTTGAATGTGCAAAAGTAAATAATGCAGAAATTATAGTAAGAGTTTGTGGAGATCAACCATTTCTTGATTTTGAGGTGTTAAAACGAGCTGTAAAAGAGTACAATGAATTTAAACCAGATTTACTAAATACTCGAACAATTCCTGTTCTTCCTCAAGGGATTGATGTTGAGGTTGTGTCAAGGCAATTACTAGAAGAGGTGTTGTCAAAAACAACTAAAGAATACCATTTAGAACATGTTACAAGTTATCTTTATGAGAATAATTACACAATAAAGAATATTTCTTTATTACCTGAGCTTTTCAGACCAGAATTAAAATTGACAATTGATACTAAAGAAGATTTGGATTTTGCTAGAAGAATTGTTCAAAAGCTTGGGGAAAAAATTACTACAAGAGAGATAATCTCACTTCTAGAGAATAACCCTGAAATTTACAAGCTCACTAATAAGAAAGGAATAATGTTAGTAAGTGCTGGAAAAGAGTATGGTGTTGGGCACATTTCAACAGCACTTGAATTAGTAAAAGAACTTCCTTTAGAACTTGAGTTAGTGATTGTTACAGATGAGCCAAATCATGAATTTGTAACAAAAGCAAAAACAATTGTAAAAACTCACGTGATTGGATTTGGAGGTATTCTTGAAAAATTAAAAAAATTCAATCCAGAGTTTGTATTAGTAGATATGGATTCAAGAACTTATGATAAAGAATTGATAAAAAAACTGCCAGGGGAGGTTATATTATTTGATGTTTTAGGGGATGTTGATTACAATGTTCAAATGATTTTTAATCGAAATCCAGATGAAAGTAAACATAATTATCTGGGATCAAAAGCAATTATCTATACTGGATTAAAATATGTAAGCCTTGGTATAATTAAGAAAAGAATAATACCAATAGAAAAGGTTGATAAAATTTTTGCATCCTTTGGTGGAAGTGATCCTTGCGGATTCTCAGAAAAGATTCACCAAGAAAATATAACTCTTGCAGTTTTTGATGAATCAAGAAGAGCAGCACTTGCAGGTGCAGTTGCTCCAATAGATTTAAACAATGAACTAGCTGAGTTTGATTTAATAATTTGTAGTGGCGGGACAACTTTACTTAAGGCAATGGCTACAGGAGTTCCAAGAATTGCAATTCCTCAAAATGAATACGAAGCTAAACAAATTGAATTTTTAGAGAATAATGGGGTTGTAGTTTATTTGAGAGATTTAGGAAATTTAAATCAGAAAATAGCTGGGTTGACTCCAAAAAAGTTAAATGCTCAGGTTGAGAATGGATTAAAGATGATTGATGGAGAAGGTACAAAAAGAATTGCTCAACGAATTTTATTCTTTCTTGCACGCTAATTTAATATTGCGAATTGCTTTTTCAAGTTCTGGCATAGACGCTGCAAAATGCATTCTGATGTGTCCTTCTCCTTGCTTTCCAAAAGCAGTTCCAGGAACTACTGAGACTTTTGCATGCTCTAAAAACAAATCAGCAACCTCCTCTGAGGATCCAAGCCTTGATATATCTGGGAATAAGTAAAATGTGCCTGGTGGGGGCAAACAAGATATGCCACATTCCTTTAAACCAGTTAGCATAAATGTTCTTCTTTTTGTATACTCTTTAAGCATTAATTGTACATCTGCTTCAGCTTCAAATGCCTTAACTCCTGCAGCCTGTGCAATGCTTGTTGGACAGGTTGCAGTTTGTTGTTGAATTTGGATCATTTTTGAAATAATTGGTTTGGGGCCAACAACATAACCGAGCCGCCATCCAGTCATTGCATAAGTTTTTGAAAATGAGAATACAGATATTATTCGGGGGGCCATGTTGGGCAGTGATGCAATACTTACATGAACAGTTCCATCAAATAAAATTCTTTCATAAGTTTCATCAGATATAATCAGTAAATTATGCGCCTGTGCAATCTTAGCAATTTCAATTAATTCTTCTTTAGAAATTGTTTGCCCCGTGGGATTGCATGGGTAATTTAGTAAAATTACCTTTGTTCTATTAGTAACTAAATTAGCAAGAGCAGTTATATTAATTTTAAAGTCATTTTTTGCAGGGCAGTGGTAGTGAACACTAATTCCTCCTAAATATTCAATAATATTGGAAAAACTTCCCCAGGAGGGATCAGGTATTAAGACTTCGTCCCCTTTATTAATGAGGGTAGCAAGAGCATAGTAAATCCCTTGTTTGGCTCCCGGGGTTACAATAATCTCCCCGAGGTTTGAATTAATTCTATTTTGAGACTCAAGCTTATTGATAATTGCTTTTTTTAAATCAGGGATGCCAGAACTACTAGTATATTTTGTTAAACCATTTGACATAGCCTGTGTTGCCGCATCAATTATAATCTTTGGAGTAATAAAATCTGGCTCTCCAATTTCCATCCTTATTATATCTACTCCAGATTTGATAAGCTTTTTAACATTGTCTGCTCTTCCAATAGTAGAAGAAGATTTAATGCGATGGGCCCGTTCTGAAAAGAATTTTTCCATTTGTTTCACCTGGTAATTATTAATCTTGAATCACAAAGCTGGTTGTAGTAATCTAATGCTTCATCTAATGAGTTGGCAGTAACAATAAAATATCCTGCACGGTCTCCTCCTGCCTTGACTTCATTAACAATATCTCCAACTTTTTTAAATGATTCGCAAGCATGGACATATTCTAGCTCACTGGTTTTGTTGCATGGGCTAGTATCAATCACCTTTCCTGGTTTAGCAATGATAAATCCAAGCACTACTCCCTTTTCATTACATTTTTTAAAAGTAAAATGTTTACCAAGTAAAATTTCTGTTAGCGCTTTTGTTTGATTAGTACAATTAAATAAAGGAAGACAGTCACTTGGTATCCTCCCTCCACCTGGCCGTGAAGCAATCTCAAATAACACTGGGCCATTTTTAGTGTAACAAATTTCTGCATGGACTGCCCCATTTTTTAGGCCTAAACTTTTTGCTGCTTTAGTTACTTCATTTATGACTTCAATTTGTTGTTTTTCAAAAAGCTGTGAAGGGTAAAAAACTGCAAGATCAACTCTTACTGGTTCAGGAGTTTTTATTTTCTGTGAGATTCCAAATATTGTAACATTACCATTTTGGATAACCCCCTCTACAGAATGCTCAGTGCCAATAACGCATTCTTCAATTAAGATATTCTCATCGTATTTTATTGCCTCATTAAACGCTTCGTGCAATTCTTGATTTGAGTTAGCTTTTTGGATTCCTCTGCTAGCACCCATGTTTCCACTTGGCTTGATAATCACTGGGTAACCTATTTCCAAGGCCGCATTTTTAGCTTCTTTTAGTGAGTGAATAAGTTTAAATTTTGGGATTTTTACCCCCTCTTTTTTCCAAATGTTTCTCATTTGCAATTTCTCTATACTGGCAAGGGCAACCTCTTCTGAGTTAGTAACCAAATTTAATGCATTTGCTACATATGCAGCGGTTAAAACCCCATAGTCATTTACAGCCATTATTGCATCAACATCATATTTTTTAGCGATTTGCAAAACCCCATTTTTGTCTATAATGTCTACAACTTCAAAATAATTAGCGAGAGCCTTCCCAATTGGATTCTCATCTCGGTCAACCAATAATACCTTTGCACCAACAGATTGAATAATTGGAATCGCAGGTGCATAAAAATGAGACCCTCCGAGAAGCAAAACTATTTGGGGTTTTTTTAATCTTGATTTGACAATTTTTATGGTTTCATCTAATGGTTCTTTTTCAAGTATGTTAGGTGTTAAGATAAAATTGATTATATGATTTTTTGCATATATTGCATTTGGGAATTCAGAATCTTTTTGATTGCTAAATACTCTATTAATTGGAGTATACAAAGTACCAACCCATAAGTTTTTTTCTCTTAAATCTCTTACAATTTTATCCCTTTTTATGGAGGAGTTAACAAAAAAACACCCCCTGTGGATTCCTGGTCCAACTACTTTAAGTTCTGGAAGTTCTTTACAAAGAGTGGTAAGGGTAGCTTTTCTTTTTTCAAGATTAGTTTCTAGATTGGATAAGGCTTCATTGATATATTTTGTTTTAGAATTATCATATTTGAAGATGAAAAGAGTTTTGTATTCTTCAAAATCATCAATTTTTAAATTCTTTTCAAGTGCATTATTCATTAAATAGTAGAATTTCTCAGATTTGTTAAGTTGGACCTCTGGTAATTCACATTCTATTTCTTTAATTTTTTTAGCAAGCAAAGGATCATTTGTTAAAACCGCCCCTCCGTAGCCTGCATCTACAAGCTTGGTTTTTCCAAAACTAAAAATGGTGGCATCTCCTTTGCCCCCCAAACCATTTTCAACTGCTTGGGCGCAATCTTCAATAATAAATATATCATGTTTTTTTGCAAGGGTGATAATTGGCTCCATTTTTATTTTCGTTCCAAAAATATGGGGTGCGATTATCACTCTTGTATTTGAGGTTATTTTTGGTTTTACTGTACTGATATTAATATTGCAGTCTTCACCAACATCACAAAATATGGGGTTAAGCTTAGCAAGTTTAGTTACAACGCCAGGGCTTGGACAGAGAAATGAGGGCATAATAACTTCACTTCCTTCTGGTAAATTAAGGGCTTTTAAAATTAAATAAATTGCAGTTGCTCCTCTTCCAGTTAAAACACAATTTGTTAGCCCTGTCAGTTCCATTAATTTTATTTTTAAATCCATTTTACAAAGTACCAAACTCAATAATTTTATTTTGAATTTTACATTCATTCACTAATGCTTTAAGAACAGATATTGCGTTGTCCAGTGAATAAGTAATTAGTCCGTGAGGCTTTGTATGTTTAATTAGCTCAAAAGGATGCACTATTAGTACAATCTCATTTAATTCTGAGACTGCTTTTTTAAGCAATGGCAGAATTTGTGCAATATCATAAGATAAATTAAGATAACGAGGAACTGGTTTAGCATCATATGGTGCTTTAAGGGGAAAAGAAGTTATCGGTAGCTCCAAAATTTCTAAATTCCCTGGTACTTGGTAATCTTCATTGGAGGGGTTATAAGGTTTGTTGGTTGTCCTTGACCAATCCTTTAGTGGCAGTTTTACGCTCCCCGGTAAGCCTGAACTATCTACTTTAATTTTTAGGGAGTTTAAAGTTTGTATAACTTTGCTAGTGCAAAAACCCCAGCCCATTCTTGTAGCAGTGATCATTGGAAATTTTTCCTTTAGTTGTGGGAAATATCTTTTTAAGTATTCACATACTTTTTGGTCATCAAGTTCGGGAATTAATTGATTATAAATATGGGGATGCCAGCCTAAACCATCTCTTTTGTTTAAACACTCACTCCAAAATTCCTTTAATTCATCAAATAAATAAAATGGATTATTAAATAAACTTTCAAATTCGTTATCTGCCCTTACAAACCAGGTGAAATTTTGAGCAATTGCCCTTAGTTTATCAAGCCTTTTATAAGAAGCTTGGATTGAAGCAAGATCTGACCACTTCTGTTTTCTTGCTTGTGAATCTCCTTTTACTCCTGTTTCAAATTCTAAGTCAGTATCAATTGTTACAAATGCCTTAACCATTTTTCCCCCAAGGAGCAAAGTCTTTGTAGAGGAAAATTGCAAAATCAAATAATGGAAAGTCATGCTTAAGGGTAACTTTTTTAGTGATTTTTTTGCATATTCTAAAAACTTCTTCTGGAGAATAATAAAAAACATCTTCTCGCCTAAAATCTACATAATCGGTTTGAAAGTTTATTCCAACCCCATCTTTTGCAATAGCATAACATCTTTTTAAGATGGCTTCGATTAATTTGTAGTTATCCAAATCAATTAGTTTGTTATTAAATGAACTTGAGCTTAATACAAAATCAAATTCTTTTGAATTCCAATCTTCATCATTAAGAATATCTTTACAATAAAAAAGGTGGCCAGGATGTTTAGCTTTTGCATTCTTAATTATTTCTTCATTGATGTCCCATCCTTCATACTCTACCGTTATTCCTTCTTTACTTAGAAAATCAAGTAAATCCCCAAACCCGCAACCTAAATCTAATATTTTTTTCCCTTCAAGTTCTCCAACATCTAGCAACAGTTTAAATCTTAGAAATTGCCTCTCTTTACTTCCAGAACCCAAACCTTCAATAGTTTGTCCTAGTTTTAAAATTCTTGAATTGTACCTCTCAATTATTCTTTTTTTATCATTCAAATATTCTTTCATCAGAGTTAATCTCTCCTAGTTGTTTTTTATAAATATGTTCATTTATCTTTTGTTTTCTTAAATCCCATTTTGAATTCCCATAAATCACATGGCCTGTTCCATCTGCAATTCCAATAACTTTTTTGGGGTTTGAGATTGAATCTACAATTACATCTCCTTCTTCCCCCATCATTCCTGCCCCTACAACGGGAACTTCATTAATTATTGCCTTGCCAGAATTTTTTGTTAAATGTTGATTGGTGGCAGTGATTCTTTTAATCTCTCCAATTAAGGCATCGGCTGTATTTGCCCTATAAAATAAAGATTTGGTTTTAAGAATACTTTTCACAGTTGTATCATCAAATGTTCCAATCCCTAAATCTATTACAATTTTGTTTTGTGTCAGTGTAAATCTTCCAATGCTTTTGTGCCTTGAGCATCCAATGATTATATCTGCTTCATTAACCAATTCAAAGAGTTCTTTTTCACCAGGGTAATTTAAAACTAAATAGTCTTGCATTTCTAGCTTTATTTTTAGTCCTTTGGCAAGTGAATTATCTCCAATTATTAGGGCCTTACATTTTTCTTTACAAAGGTCAAAGACTAATGTTGCTCCAGTGGAAGTCAACACATCTAGTTGATTGAATCTCAGAACTTTTGTTTTTTTTGTTTCTGGAAGTACTTTTGAATCAATTAGGATATAATCCACTTCTCCATCAATCATTTTAATAATATAATCCATCTGGGAGTTTTTGAATACTTCCGCACTTCCAACAACAAACTCTGTTGATTCAATTACAAAGGGGAGAATGACTGTTGGATCATGGGGCTTTTCTGTTAAAACAATTGTGAATACAGTCTTTTTATTAAATTTTGATGAGATATTTTTAAGATCAGAAAGGGATTTGGCTAAATCTTCTTCAATTGAAAAAGAGACTTGTTTTTCTTCAAGAGGGTTTGATGGAAATAATTTATTTGGTTTCTTACCCTGATTGTTTAAAACATTTATTACTGTTTCTAAGACTTGATCACTTAAATTAATCTTATCAATCTTTGTTGCTTCTAATATAATATCTCTTGGATTTAAGCTATGAGTTTTTGCAGCAGCATAAACTTTTTTTAGAAAGCTTGAGTGAAATTCGGCATATCCAGCAATGGGTGTTAATGGATTTAATTGAGAATTCATAAGATAGGGTGCTACAAATTTATATCCTAAATCAAGTGAGGAGTTAATGTCTATACCAAGATTAATTCCTTTCCTTTTCAAAATTAAAAGCAATAATTCGGTTGGAGTGTTGCCCGCACTTCTTCCAAGCCCAAGAAGGGAAGTATCGATAATATCTGCTCCTGCTTCAATTGCTGCAAGAGAGTTTGCAATTGCAAGTTGAAGATTATTATGGCCATGAAATCCTATTTTTACATTTAATCCTTCCTTGAGAACTTTAATATATTCTTTAACTGTTTCTGGAATCATTCCTCCTGCAGAGTCAACAAGAACTATTACTTCTGCGCCATAATCCTGCGCTTTTTTCGCTTTAATTAGTAGTTCTTTTGGAGGGATTGCATACGATTTCATTAAATTAGCAAACACCATCATGCCATGACTTTTTGCAAGTTTTATTGCTTCTTCTCCCTTTTCTACTTCTGTTGCATTGGTGCCAATTCTAATAAAACCCATATTATGCTTGGCTGCAAGAGAAATGTGTTTAAGCTGTGCAATCCCTGGAATGTAAAACATCCCAAATTTTGCTTTTTTTAAAACAGCATTTGCAGCTTTTAAATATTCTTCATCTGTCTCTGCAGCTTTGCCGTGTCCTGATTCTGAAGCCCCCAATCCTACTCCATGCCCTATTTCAATAAGGTTGAATCCTGCCATTTCAAGTCCAGAGCAAATCAATGCAGTATCCTTTACTGTAAAACCAAATTTAATAGGATAAGAACCATCTCTTAATGTTGTTTCTAGGATTTCCATTATTGAAGTATCTCCTTAATTGCATTTGCAATATATTCAACATCTTCTTCTGTCATATCGGGAAATAACGGCAAGGAAACTTCTCGATTAAACAAGCTTTCTGCAACAGGGAAATCTCCCTTTTTGTAGCCATGTTTTTCCTGATAGTAGGTAAAGAGGTGTAGCGGAATAAAGTGGACTGATGCCCCAATATTCCATGAGTGTAATTTTTCAATGAATTTTTGTCTAGGGAAATTATCAACTAGAAGAGGGTATAGATGATAACTATGAAAGCAATAATCTTTTTCAATTGGCAAAGTTAATCCTGGAACCTCAGCCAAAAGTTCTGAATACTTCTTAGCTAGAGTCCTTCTTTTTTCAATAAAAAAATCAATCTTTTTCATCTGCTCTGTACCAATTGCACCGTGCATATTATCCATATTGTATTTATACCCCATATCTGTTACATCATAAAACCAATTGCCTTTGTCTGAATATCTATTAAATGCATCTTTGTCAACTCCAAAGTATGAAAGTTGTTTTACTTTCTTGCCAAGGGCTGCATCATTAGTTACAACCATCCCCCCTTCGCCAGTTGTAATTGTTTTAGTTGCATAAAATGAGAAAACAACAGCATTACCGTGACCCCCAATCATATTGCCTTTGTACTTAGTGCCAATAGCATGAGCAGCATCTTCAATAACAAATAAGTTATGCTCTTTAGCAAGCTTTAACATTGGGTCCATATCACAAGAATGCCCGGCAAAGTGAACGGGCATTATTGCTTTTGTTTTTTCAGTAATTGCTGCTTTTGTTTTTTCAACATCAATGTTGAAGGTATCTGGTTCAACATCAACGAGAATAGGGGTTGCACCAAGCCAGTTTACAATATGGGCACAACTTATAAATGTGTAAGTTGGGATTATTACTTCATCTCCTGGACCAATGCCAAGGGCAGCAAGTACAATGTGCAATCCCCCAGTAGCAGAGGTTAAACCAACTGCAAAATTTGTATTTGTAAATGTATTAACAGACTCTTCAAATTCCTTTACTTTTGGGCCTGTTGTAAGCCAACCAGACTTTAAAACTTCAGCAACGCTTTTAGCTTCTTCATCTCCAATACCAGGTTTACAAAGTCCAATAAAGGATTCTCTCTTATCCATCTTAATACCTCTCCGGATGTTCTGCGATTTCTCTAGCAACCTCACTCAGGCCTTCTTCAACTTTTATTTGGGCAACAAAGTCCATTAATTCTTTTGCTTTTGTTGTATCAGCTTGTCTTTGGCTTACTAAAACTTCTCTATCCCTAAATATTGGTTCAATGTTTTTCCCAAGCGCCTTAATAATAATTTCTGCCAGCCTTGCAATATTGGTTTGAATGCCTGTTCCAACGTTAAACTCTTGATTTTCCGCATCACACTTCATTGCACAAATATTTGCCCTAACAATATCTAAGACATGAGTGAAATCCATACTTTGAGTGCCCTTGCCATCAATTGTTGGTGGTTCTCCTGCCATAACTCTCTTAATAAAATGAATAACTACAGTAGTATAATAGGCATGTGCAGCTTGTCTTTCTCCATATACATTATAGTATCGTAAGGCATTATATTTGAGCCCTTTTTTTGCAAGATGTTGTAATAAATGTTCACAGTATAATTTCGCAGCACCATATGGTTCTGCAGGATAGAGTTGGTCATCTTCATGCATTGGCAATTTCTTTGGATCTCCATAAACACTTGAAGAAGATGAAAAAATAACTCTTTTTACATTGTGCTTTAATGCTGCGTGAAAGACATTATAGCTCCCTTTAATGTCAATATCAATACATTCATCAGGAGATAAGGCAGATTGGGCGATGTGGATTGCTGCAGTATGAAAAACATAGTCAATTCCTTCCATTGCATCTTCAACAATATCCCTGCATCTAATATCTGCTTGAATAAGTTTTACCTTACCTTCATCAATTAAATATTGGATACTTGATTTCTTTCCTTTTGAGAGATTGTCAATAACTACAACCTCAAAACCTTCTTCATTAACAAGGGCTTCAACAAGATGGCTGCCGATAAAACCGCAGCCACCTGTTACTAGTGCTTTCATTCTTCACTCTCCAGCCAGCCAGCATCGCCAGCTTCATGGTATTCGATTTTCTCTGGCAATTCAAGGTCTCTCCAGATTCCCATATTGTCCAGGACAAAAGTACAATTTTCAAGATTTTCAATTATCTCGATGTGAGGAGTACTTTTGTATTGCATGTGGGTTGATACAATTACAATTGCATCAAATTCATTCATTCCTGTAGGGAATTCAAATGTGTCGCAATTTGTTTCTGCTTTAATCTCTGCAGCACTGAATAGCGGGTCTTGCACTTTCACTTCTGCGCCAAGGGCCAATAGTTCTCTAGATAATGCAAGTGTGGGGCATAAAACTGAAACTTTTAAATCTCCTACATATGCTAAACCCAAGATTCCAATTTTTTTAAATCCTCTATCAATAAGAGATTTTGCAACCCTTTGGGGCTGTGAAAAATCAGTTGTTAAAGATTCTTTTAAGAGCGTTAATTTTTCAGGATGTTTAGCCCCTTGTAGTACATATTGTGGTGCTAATGGAATACAGTATCCTCCAGTTCCAAAACTTGGATGGTATGTTCCGACATTCCATTTAGTTCCAGCTAATTTTAATATCTCTACGGTGTTTAAATGGGGATAAGCTAAAGACAGTTGATTTGCAAATGTAATATCTAATTGCCTAAACGCATTCTCTACACTTTTTACAATACAAGCGTGCCTGTGGTCTGTTGCTTCAAGTACTGTGTTGGAAATAATTCCGCAAACTTCTCCAATTAATTGTGTGGTGTATTTATCAGTCCCTCCAACAACTCTTGGTAATGTTTTTAGGGTTTTATCTGGACTTACAAACCAGTCTCTTCTTGGGGCAACTCCCAATAAAACGTCTTTTCCAATAGAAACATCCAGCTCTTTTGCTAATGGGAAAACCATATCTTCAATTAAATTTGGAGTAATGGTGCTTTCAATTACAATTAATGGTGGTTCACTGGTTTTATGTTGTTTGTATTCTGTAAATAATTTTGTTAAGACGTCTTTTAGATGGTCATTAAATGGTGCTCCATTCTTTTCAGTAGGAATTCCAATTAAATGAACTGCAACATCGTCTGAAATTAGATCTTTCCAATTATGGGTTGCGAAAATTCTTTTTGATTTAACTAATGGGGCAACATCAAAAGCTAGCCAGAATTCAATATTTTTAATAACGCAACTTCCTTCGGTGTTGACATTGTCTACTCTCTCTTTATGAACATCATAACCAATACAGTTGACGCCTTCTTTTGCAAAGTAAGCCATAGATGAGTAACCAATATAACCCACTCCCCAAACTGCTATCTTTTTTTCTCCAGACTTTAATTTTTTCCTTAATTCTCCATTCATAAATAATCACCTAGTTTGTATTTTATTATAAAGAGTATTTAAAACTTTCGTAAAATGCGCGCTTTTTATATTTATAAATTTCTAAGTTAATCGAAACATTTATATAAATTGCGCGCTTTTTATAACAAATGGTCGAAAGTAAAGATGCACTTGTTTACGTTGTTTGTCCTCATTGTAAAACTCAAAGAAAAAAGGGGGAAGATAAGAAATGGAATATTGTTAGGAGGGGTTATGAGCGCAACAAACTTGCGCGCTTTTTATGTAAGAATTGTAATAATTGGTTTAATGAAAAGACTGGCGAAGCAATGGGATGGTATGGAAGGTAAACAGACTACAGTCGGTTCAGGGGTTATTCATAAGAAATATTCTTTCAACGTAAATAAGCATTCTGGGTGGAGCTTCTTACTGTCCTGTATCATTTTTTCAATTTCCTCTTTTGAAAAGAATTTTACTTTTGCAACTTCATTTGGATCAAGGGTAAACTCTCCGTCGTATTCTCCTTTAAAATAAGCAATAAAATGCTTTCTTCCATCATCAAGTTCCATGTAATGTTTGCCTAAAAATTCTAAGTTTGTTTTGATGCCTATTTCTTCAAAGAGTTCTTTATTGGCACAGGTTGAATAATCTTCATCAACTCCCACGTGCCCCCAGCACTGCAATCCCAATAACCTGGATAAAAAGTACTTTCTTTTGCCCTTAGTTGGAGAAGAATCTTCTCTTTTTTTAAAATGAAAATTCCTGCAACGCGCAAGATATCATTATCGCTTGCAGAATCTCTATCAATTGTTTTTAACATTTGATCATCTTTATCTACAACATTAACAATTTCCATAAGGAGAGAATATTATTTGTGTTTATAAGTTTTGAGAAGTTTTTTCATTTCTTTAATCACATTCTCTGTTGCCTTGCCATCATTTTTTGTGTATAACTGTTTAACAAATTCTTTGGCTTTTGTTGAAGCTTCTTTTGCATATTTTTTATCTTTTAGTTTTGATAGTGTTTCTTTGAATTGTTTTGCAGAAGTTACTTCAATTCCTCCCCTTGAAAGTGGTAAGCCTTGCTCGATTCGTTTTTCAAAGTTTAAGATTATTACTGGTTTACCCATAAGCATTGCTTCAAATGCAACTGATGAACCAAAAGAAGTGATATAATCTGATACACTAATCACTTCGTAGAGTTTTGCTGTAGGTTCCACTATAACCAAATTACTAAGTTTATTCTTAAAGAAGTCTTCAACACTTTGTTTATTCTCTTTGGGGTGGGGCTTAAATATAAATTCAAAGTGAGGATTTTCTGATGCAATCTCTAACAACAAATGATAAAGATTTGATCTATTTTGGGATGCGAACATTACTTTTGGTTTTTTTGAGAGCCCATACTTTTTAGCTAGTTTTTTATTGTCATATATTTCATTGAATAAAAAATCAAAGCGGGGATCTCCTGTGATCTTAATAATTTCTTTAGGATAGTTACATGAGTTTATTAGAGTCTTTTTAGCGTAATTTCCCCAAACACATTTAACATTGGGGGTTGGTCTATAAAATTTACTTTTTTTATCTTGCGCTCTTGATGATTTATGGTAACCATGGCTACATCCTGGGTATATTAGTTCAAAAGAGAGTGCAAGAGTTTTTTTAGTAGGATCATTTAGCATAAATGCTTTTCCTAATAAATTCTCTTCATGATCTAATAATAATAGTTTATAATCTTCTAATAGACTAATTTTTTTAGCAATGTGTCTTGTATCTGTAGATATTAAGCTTAATGATTTAAACATAAAATCTAACCTGGGGAGAATTACATCATAAAAACAATAACCTTTGTAAACAAATAAATTTCTAGTTTCATTAGTATTTCTTATTTTTTCCCAGATCAACTTTAGTTTTTTATGGTCTTTAAGGCAATTTATTAGGTGGGGGAGAGTATAATAATCTCCAATATATGCAATTTTTTGGTTAACAAATTCTTTAATAAATCTGTTTAGATTATTCATTTGACTTAGTCTTTCATACCTAATAAGTTTGATATCTTCTTTTTTGATTAATGGACCAAACACACTATTTTGAGTTTCATCTTTTGAAGAAAATCGAAGATTGCCTAGCGCAATGGTCTTGGCACCATGAGGGGGGATTACTCCCTTTAATCTTCTATATCTTCCAAGGATATACCTTGTTAATAATCTTAAGTAAATAGCAGAAGCAAGAATTAGGGGTTGATTGAAGATCTTCTTTTTGGTTGAAATTTTATATTCTTCTTCAATAACTGTTAATTTTAGCTTTTTTTTAGCACAAACTAATTTTGCACATTCTATGAATGTATTTGGAAAAATATCTTTTACATAAAGTTGGACATCTTTGGTGATATGTTTGTCAAGTAACCCAATATAAAAAAGGATAACCCCAAAACCGGGCGATTTTATTATTGGTGGAGACCACATTAAAATGTAATTAAAAAGACGGGAATAGTTAAAGCCATTAATTTGAAAATCTTTTCCAAATTCTTCACAGATTTCAGACCATTTTGGGGTGATTTCTGCAAGTGGCCATGATCCTCCTCCTCCATGAAGCCAATACACTTTCTTATCTACATGAAACTCACTATAGTGAATATCCTGTCTCAAAAACTTTATTTCCATTTTACACAGATACCCTCAATTACATTATTAATCTTTTGATATTTTATTTTGGAATTTTCCCTGCATCGGAAACTTAAAAAGGAACAAACTTTGTTTGAATTGATGTAGGAATAAATTTTTTTATTTCTAGAGCAAAATTTAAAAAAGGATTACATATTAACATCGGAGAATGGGGAGGGGGAAATTTTTCATTGGGTTTTTGCTAACAGTAATAATTGGTATAGGTTTAATAATGGCCATAAATTACATTATTAATCCAAAATCAGAATTTAAAACAACATTCTTCCAACCCCTCGTTAGATCTGCTCGAACACAAAAGGTTGAACTTTTGCGAGACTTAAATTATTCTCCTCAAATTGTTATCTTGGGCTCAAGCCATGTTTTAAATTTGGATCCAGAGTTAATTCAAAACTTGACCAATAAAAGAGCATTTAATGCGGCTGTTTACTTCGCAAATACTGAGGAGTTATTAGCATTTGTCCTTTATATGAAAGAAGATTTAGGATTCTTGCCAGAGGAGATATGGGTAGGTTTAGATATCGATTCTTTTCATGATAATCGGAAACTCGATTCAAGGCTACTTGCTGAAAAACGATTATATAGTAAAATTAAACATACTGTTCTCCCTCCAACTTTTATAAGCTTAGTTAGTTCACTTTCCCCATCATACATCTTTGATGATTTAAGGGTTGTTTATTATACTTTTAATGGCTATCCTGAACAAAAGATCAATATAACAAAGAAAGGGGTTTTAGTTAGATATGATATGGATGCATTAAAGGCAAGTGGAGAATTTAATATTGACAAAAGAATTAATGAGACTATGATGGATTCATTTAAAAATCGGTTTTCAGGAATGGGCAAACTTGATGAAAAAAGAAAAGAATATTTTGAGAAATTTTTAAGTGTTTGTAAAGAGAATGATATTGAATTAAAGATTTTTATTACTCCTTTGCATAAAACATTAGAGGAATATTTTACTGAAAATTCAAAATATCAAGAATTACTTGAAGATACGAGAGTTTATCTTTCTAAGTTACAAAAAAAATACCCATTTTATTGGGTAGACTATTCGGAGGTTAGCTCATTTTTTGGGGCTGAAGATGGGTTTATTGATGGAGACCATGTGGATGAGCATAATGCAGATTTGATAGTGAGAGAATTATTAAGTATAGATCTTAAAAAAGGAATTAATTTAAGTGCGCTTTGGGGTGAAAGTCTTGTTATTTAATTCAATTAATTTTTTATTTTATTTTTTCCCAGTAGTTTTTATCTTATATTGGTTAGCTAAGAAAAAAAACCAGAGATATACAATACTAACTTTTGCATCTTACATTTTCTATGCATTTTGGAATTGGAAGTTTACTGGCTTGATGCTAGTTTCAACAATAGTTGATTTTTTTGCAGGGAGATATATTGCGGCACATCCTGATTCTAAGGTTAAAAGAAGAATTGGATTAGCAACATCTTTAATTGCAAACCTTGGCCTCCTTGGATTTTTTAAGTACTTTAATTTCACAGTAGGCACCTTTTCAACTCTTGCTTCATTATTTGGAATTGAAGCAAGTTTTCCTGTGTTAAAGGTAATTTTGCCTGTGGGTATCTCGTTTTATACATTCCAGACAATGAGTTATTCCATTGATATTTATTTAAAGAGATTAAAGCCAACAAATAAGTTCATGGAATTTGCTTGTTATGTGTCACTGTTTCCACAACTTGTTGCTGGACCAATTGTTCGATACTCTGAGATAATGAAAGATCTGGATAATGTGGATAGTGCGCCTAAATTTTCAATGTTTCACAGAGGGATTAACAGGTTTGTTTTAGGTATTGCAAAAAAAGTTATAATTGCAGATACTATTGCTATGTTTATTAATCCACTATTTGCAAATTTTGCTTCGCTTGGATTTATAACTGCCTGGCTTGCGATTTTAGGATACACTTATCAATTGTACTTTGATTTTTCAGGATATTCTGATATGGCGATTGGTCTTGGTTTATTATTTGGATTTAATTTTCCAGAAAACTTCAATTCACCTTACAAGGCTAAACATATCAGCGATTTTTGGAGAAGATGGCACATGTCTTTATCAAGATGGCTTAAGGATTATGTTTATATCTCTTGGCTTGGGGGAAATAGAAAAGGCAAGGTAATATTATTTTTTAACTTAATTTTAACAATGTTCTTGGGGGGACTTTGGCATGGGGCTAGTTGGACTTTTGTTGTTTGGGGGCTTTATCATGGTATTTTAATTGCAATACACAAAGTCATAGCGATTCCATGGAGGAAGATGCCGATTATTTTTCAAAGAGGAATTACTTTCTTTTTAGTTGTGATTGGTTGGGTATTTTTTAGATCAGAATCATTTGAGATGGCTGCAATTCTTCTTAAAAAGATGTTTACAATTACTGCCACTTCTGCAATTAATTTTAATATTGTTATAATTGCAGCATTTGTTTTTGGTTGTTTTATCATAACTAACTTTTTTAAAAACACTGGCGAAATGAAGTTTTCAAAGAATATTTGGTGGGCAATGCTTTTGGGGGGAATGCTTGTATTTGCAATAATATTAATTGGAAGGGCAGCAAGCCCCTTTTTGTATTATCAATTTTAATGGAAAAAGTTTATAAACAGCCCTTAATTTTTCTGGAAGAATCAGGGGGATGAGTTTTTATGACTGACAAGAAAGAAGTTGAAATTGATTTTGGTAGAATTTTTTCAATATTTAAGAAAAAAGGCAAAAAAAATACAGATAGCAATTTTAACCTTGGACGCTTAAGTTTTGTAACTCAACCTTGGGTTTTAGTCACTTTGTTAATCTTAATCCCTTTTGTATTCTCTTTTGGCTTAAGGATGGTTCCAGCGTATCTCCCTTTGACTGATGATTGGGCAGAAGATGCTGTTTTAAGGAATATTCAAAATACGCTTGCAGCAGAAATTAATGGGCAACACCCCAATCTTCCAGCGACACAAAAACAGGCCCTTCTCCAAGAATCTGTAGATCAGATGTTAAAGGAAAACAAGGCAGATATTGATGCGTCCATTAAACAAACCTCTGAGTATTTTAGAAGCAGATTACAAAATGAAAATAATTATACTTACTTACTTGCAATTGATCCGTATACTTATGTCAGAAAAGCAAGAAATATTTTAGAAACTGGAAATTATTATGATAAATTAAATGAAGGAGTTCCTTGGGATGATCATATGATTGCACCAATTGGAAGCTCGATGGGGTTTAACCTTCATCAATATATTATTGCTATTAACCATCGTATACTTTCTTTCTTTGGATTCAAGGATTTGATTGGAACTGCTTTTTTTGTTCCAATTTTCTTTTCAGCACTTGCAGTTATCCCTGCATTCTTTTTGGGAAAGCGGTTTGCAGGTAATACTGGTGGTTTTGTTTCAGCAATGATTGTGGCAGTTGCCTCTCCTTTTTTATCTAGGACTGCAGGAGGATTTGTTGATACTGATGCATATGCTGTATTTTTCCCATTATTAATCTCCTGGCTTTTTATTGAAGCAATGGAGCGAAAGCCATTAATTTCAAAAATTATCTATGCAAGTTTGGCTGCTGTTGCATTAACTGTATTTTCTTATATCTGGGAATGGTGGTTCATCTTTAACTTACTATTGGCTGTTATTGTTGGATTTTATGGCTTTAATCTATTAAGGTCTTTCATTACAAAAAAAAGCTTTAAGCTTGATAAACCAATCATTAGAAATCTTTATTCAAGTGCAACTTTTGTGGGTGTTTCGGTATTATTAATTGGCCTTTTAAAAGGATTTAAGACTGCAATACTTAATCCCATTTTATATCCTCTTGAATACTTCAATTATAAGGCAGTTGCAACAGTTAAAATCTGGCCAAATGTTATGACCACGGTTGCAGAGCAAAATGCACTTTCTGCTTCGAAAGTTGTAAGTATGATGGGCGGTCAATTACTATTTATTACTGCTTTAATTGGACTTTATTTTATTGCATTTAACTTTAAAAAATTAACAAAGCAAGATATTTATCAATTAATTGGGGGATCTGCTTGGCTATTTGTGTTTACAATCTTTATGCAACCAACAAGTGCAGTGATATTTGATATCTTGGTTTTAGTTCCTTTTGTAGCAAGATACCTCTTTTTACTTAAGGGAAATAGCGAAGTTAGTATTGAATTTTCAATTTTAACATTGACTTGGTTTTTGATAACTTTTTTTGCATCTGTGAGAGGGGTTAGATTTACTTTGCTTTTGGTGCCTGTTATTGCTTTAGGATTTGGAGTTGCGATTGGAAAGCTGTCGATGTTACTTCAAAAATCTTTTTCAAAGAGTTTTGATTTAGATATTAGATGGGCTAAAGCTGTGACCGCAGTTGCAATTATGTTAATTCTGGTCCCTCCAATTAGATCTGGGTATAATACTGCAGTCCATGAGCTTCCGTCAATGAATGATGCATGGTATGAATCTTTAACTAAGATCAAAGAAGAATCTTCGCCAGATGCAATTATTAATTCATGGTGGGATTTCGGTCATTGGTTTAAGGCCATTGGGGATCGGGCAGTTACTTTTGATGGTGCTTCACAAAATACACCCATGGCCCATTGGATTGGTTTATCTTTGATGTCTAATTATGAAAACTTAACTGTTGGAATATTAAGAATGCTTGATTGTGGTTCAAATACTGCTTTTGAGGTTCTTGATAAGGAACTTAATGACGAACCAAAGAGTGTCAAGATTCTTTATGATATAGTTGCCGGGGATAAAACTCGGGCAAAAGAGATATTAAAGGAAAAGGGAATAACTGATGCTACGGCTACAGAAGTTGTGAAGTATACTCATTGTTCGCCTCCAGAAAACTATTATATTGTTTCAGATGATATGGTTGGCAAGGCAGGGGTTTGGGCTCACTTTGGGGCCTGGGATTTTGATAAGGCCAATATGTACAGAGAAGTATCTAAGAGATCCAAAGAAGAAGCAATAGCATTCCTTGAAGAAGAATATTCTTTTGAATATAATGATGCAATGAGGATTTATTATGAAATTGAGAGTACTCCTGCAAATGATTGGATCGCACCTTGGCCAAGTTATGCATCAAAGCCCACGGGATGTGTAATTCAAACTGATGAAACAATGGTCTGCCCACTAGTTGCTGGAAATAATCAACTTCCATTTATAATCAATATAACAAATATGGAAAGTTATATTGAAACTGCAGAAGGCAAGGTTTATCCTGAAGTGTTGACCTTCCCTTCAGGAGAAGGATTTGGTGTTAAATCTTTCGAGGGAGAATCAATTAATCTGGGGCTTAATTTAATCGCGTCAGGAGAAGGGTACTCTGCAATTCTCGTTGAACCAGTAATTGCTCTTAGTACATTTAATAAGCTCTTTTACCACAAGGCACATGGGCTTAAGTGTTTTGAACTTTTTGACTCAAAAACTCAAGTTAGTGGTGGAAAAATTTATGTGTATAAGGTTGATTGGAGCTGCTCTCAATGAAGTTATCAATATTAATGCCCGCATATAATGAAGAGGATACAATTGAAGAGATTCTAAAGAGGATACAAAAAGCAGATATTAAGAAATTAACTAAAGAAATTGTAATTGTTGATGACGGGAGCAAAGATAAAACTGCAGAGATTGTAAGAAGGCTAGCAAAAACACAAAAAAATATCAAATTTATTCAGCATAAAAAAAACTCTGGGAAGGGTGCTGCTATGAGGACTGCAATTAAACATGCAACAGGTGATATTGCAATAGTCCAAGATGCAGATTTAGAATATGATCCAAATGATTATTGGAGAGTTATCAAGCCGATTGTTAATGGAGATTTTCAAGTCGTTTATGGCTCTAGGAGGCTTGGAAAACATCATAGGGAACATTCGGGGGCATTATTTTTTTTCGGTGGTTGGACACTAACTGTTCTTACAAACATTTTATTCTTTTTAAGACTATCAGATGAACCAACTTGTTATAAGGCATTTAAATTAGACTTATTAAAGAGCATTCCTCTAGTCTGTGAACGGTTTGAATTTTGCCCTGAAGTAACAGCAAAGGTTGCAAAAAGAGGAATTAAAATAAAAGAAGTTCCAATTTCTTATTACCCTCGATCTGTAGAAGAAGGTAAAAAAATCAATTACAAGGATTGGTTTGAAGCAGTTTGGACATTATTAAAATGGCGTATTAAATCCTAACTTCATAGACCTTTGCTAGGACTTGATTATCTTGAGAAAAACTTTGTATTTCTATTAAGAATTTATCTAATGAATATGACCAGGGATGACCCATATCAAATTGGGGGGGGTAGGCTACAAGCATGTCAAGCTTTGGTACTAATGGGTTATTTCTTGAGCTTGGATCAATTGCCATATTTTCTGGAGTATAGGCAACCCCATTTTCTTTAAAATATTGCCGGTTTTCTGGTGTATCACGTACATAAAGTGGATCAAAATACCCTACTAACGCCCCTCCCTTGTCGAATTGGAATTCTGCTCTTAACCAGTAATAGTCCCAGTATAAATATTTAACATTGTACTTTTTAAGAAGAGTTTTTTGCGTATCTGTATTATTCCCATAAAGTATTACTGCAAGATCCCCTTGACGTTCAAATACTGGAGAGATTAAACTTTCTTGATTTCCCCTTACTGCTAAAAATTTCCTTCCGGAAATACCATTTACTGCAGAACCAATTTCTTTTGGGGCAATGAACATATCTTCAATTCCAGTGTACCTCGTAAGCCATGTTGATGCATCAATTAAATATGGTGCGAGTGGACTTTTCCCCGTTTGATACCACTTGTAGTTCTCGACCCTATAATTAAAGTCAAGCACATTAAAAATTAGCAAAATACCTATTAATAGATAGGGGATATACTTAGTAAATTCAAATTTGGAAAATACTTCCATAATAACTAATATTGCAAAAGGTACAATGAGCATCGATAATATCCTGTAAAAGAATAATTGCATTAAATAAGGGTCCATATGAAATCCCATTATTGGTACTGTCAATAAGAAATGTAATGGGATAATAAATGCACTAGCATAAATTAAAATTAAAAAATGATCTCTAAATTTAAATTTCTTTATTAAAAATAGTGAAATTGTGCCAATTGTTATTAATATGGAAGACAAAGACCACACCCAAGGAGACTGCCCATCTTTAAAATGGAAAAATAAGTTTTTGAAGTGGGTCCCAAAGTACCCAAAAATAGCTGAGGCCTGTCCCAAATCAATATGTCTTAGCTTTGGTTCTGGATTTGGGACTTGGCCATGGTAAACAAAGATTGCTTGGAACCAGTAAACTTGGGCTATAATAAATCCGATAAAAAATACGACTAGTAAAAGTAAGAGGGGTTTATACCATTCTTTTTTAAGTTTTGATATATTGATTTTAAACTTCTTTTTTTTTATTTTAACAAAGTCTATGTAATACATGAAAATAAACATAAAAGGCATAAAGAAAATTGCCATTGGGAAAAATGCCATATGAGATAAACTGCCAATTCCCCAGATTACTCCAGTTATTAATGCCCACATGTATTTTCTTGTTTTCAATAATTTGTAAACACTTAGGAAAAATAATGGCCAGAGTATAAACAAAGTTAATTCCCTGTATTTTAAAATTGGGAAAAAAGCGAGCCTTACAAATATTAATACAGAGATTAAAGCAAGTGATTTATTTTTAAAAACAGCATTTGAAAACCAATATGTAATTAGCATCGAAAAAAAAATTACAATAAATGAAAAAATGAACATTGCATTCATTGCATTCAAATTAAAAACTCTAGCCATATTTCCAACTAAGAACCCATATATTGGAGAGTAATTTGGTGTTGTTAGTTCATTTGTAAAGGATTTAAATGGTGCTCCCCCGTAGATTACATGGTTAACTGCACCCATTTGGTGATAATAATCCCCCCCATATAACGGGGAAGGCATTTGTTGAAATTGAGATACAAGGTTTATTTGGAATATTACATAAACTAAAAAGAGGACTAAAAGTGCATAATCTTGCCAAACAAGTTTTTTTAGTAATCCCCCCATATCCTTATATTTTCACAAATTATATAAATAACTTTTGTTTAAATTTGGATTATGAGGGGAAAGGCAATACTTTTAGTATTTGTATGTACAATTTTTTCTGCATTGGGGCAATTATTTTACAAATTTTCATCAGGCGCATTTGAATTTAATATATTTAGTTTAATTTCAAATTATAATTTAATATTGGGCCTTTTCTTTTATTTTTTAGGGGCATTGTTATTAATTTTAGCATTAAAAAATGAAGAGCTTTCAAAAGTGTATCCCTTTATTTCATTAACGTTTATTTGGGTTTTTATCCTAGGAGTTATTATTTTGGGAGAAGTGGTTAACCCATTTAAGGTTGCAGGAACTTTGGTTATTATAGGGGGTGTTAGCAGTATTGCGCGAGGATGATGTGGATAATAATAAGTTTAGCAGTCTTTTGTACAGTTCTTGGTGCAGCAGGAGCCCTATTCTTAAAAAAAGGTGGAGATAATTTTTCTTTTAACCTTTTAATTTTAGTAAAAAACTATTATATTATAATTGGCCTTGCCTTTTATGTTATCGCAAGTATTTTATTTGTTTATGCTCTTAAGTTTGGAGAACTTTCAATGATTTACCCACTAACTTCCCTATCTTATGTTTGGGTGACTATTCTTTCAAAAAGAGTTTTAAATGAGCCAGTTACACGAGCTAAATGGATAGGCATTAGTTTAATAATATTTGGAGTTGTGTTAATAACCTTAAAATGAAAATATTTATTGTAATCCCTGCATATAACGAAGAGAATAAGATTGGAAAGGTTGTAAAAGAATTAATTACTGCAGGATATAAAAATGTAGTAGTTATTGATGATGGAAGCAAAGATAACACCTTTAAAGTTGCAAAGTCTGCTGGAGCGATCACATTAAGACATGTAATCAATAGGGGGCAAGGGGCCGGCCTTCAAACAGGTATTACTTACGCATTAAATAATGGCGCGGGTATAATTGTTACATATGATGCAGATGGGCAACATAGTAAAAATGATCTTCCTGCGATCATAAAACCAGTTAGATTGGGTCAAGTTGATGCCGCCCTTGGTTCAAGATTTAGAAAAACTGATTCAAACACTCCGCCTATTCGAAAACTGTTTTTGAAGGGAGGAGCCTTACTTTTTAGAATATTTTATGGAGTTAATCTATCTGATTCTCATAATGGTTTTAGGGCACTATCTAGAAACGCTGCAAAAAAAATTAATATAACTAGCGATGATATGGCACATGCCTCCGAGATTATTGATGAAATTTCAAGAAAAAATATTAAATATGTTGAAGTTCCTGTTACTATTACTTATACTGATTATTCGCTTGCAAAAGGGCAAAATACCTTAAATGGTTTTAAAATACTTTGGAGGATGCTACTTGATCAATTGCTAAAATAAAATGGAATCAATTCAAATTTTTGGGATAATTGTTGCAGCATTTATGATATTTCGTGCAACTTATCAATGCTGGAAAAGAAAGATGAAAAGAAGCGTTTTTATAATATGGTCTTCAATTTGGTTTGTTGTGATTGTTGTTGCAGTTTTGCCTGGGACAACAACCATTGTTGCAAAACTATTTGGTATTGGTAGGGGGATTGATGTTGTAGTTTATTTGAGTATAATGGTTATGTATTTTTTAGGATTTAAACTTTACAATCGAGTGGAGGAAACTAGAAAAGAGATTACTAAACTTGTAAGGGAAATAGCTTATATGGAGAAAAAGAAGTGAAGATTTGTTATATGAATCCTGCATTGTTGTTAAGGCGCCCAATTGCAGAGATTATTGGGCAGGTTTCAAAAGATAATGAAGTGGGATTGTTAATCCCAAAAAAAATTGGAAAACCCTTAGATAATTCATTGCATTATTCTAAATTGCCAAACAATGTCAAAGTTTATACTTATTCAATTATTCAACCACCTGGCCCATATGAATGGCCAATTCCAATAACTCCTATGTTTTTTATTCAGTTAATGAGGGTTTTATGGAAGTATGATATTTTACATATGTGGGCACAGTTTTACTTGTCAAACTTAATTGTTGCTCTTTTTTCATTTTTCTCAACTAACAAATTGATTTTAACAATGGATACAATTGCAGGTTACTCATTTTCTGCAGGTAAAACTTATGATAATTTTTTCCAATGGTACTACCGTTTATTTGGCTGGGTGATTTTTGGAGCGCCATCAGCAATAACCCTTTATGGCAAGTCTTTAATTCCTTTTTCAAAAAAGGCAGGAGTGCCACAATCAAAATTATTTGTAATCTCAACAGGCATCAACATGGCTAAAAAGAAGATGGGAGATAGGAAGAAAATAAGAAAAGAGTTTAAGCTTAAAGATGAATTTATTATCATGTATGGGGGGATTTTGGTTCCAAGAAAAGGGATTGATACTTTTTTAAAAACAGTTGCTAAATTAAAAAATGAGAATATTAAAGTAATTTTAGTTGGTGATGGACCTAATCGGAGAGAATATGAAAAGCTTTCTAAAAAATTAAAAATTGAAGATAAGGTTATTTTTACGGGGTTTAGAAAAGATATAATAGATTTTTATGCGTGTGCAGATGTGTTTTTATTTCCTTCAAGAGGAGAAGGTTTGCCAGGAGTTGTTATGGAATCGCAGGTTTTTAAGGTCCCAGTTGTGACTTCTAATATCCCTTGTATTCCGGATTTAATTAAAGATGGCGAATCTGGATTTTTATGTGATATGGAAGATGTTAATTGTTTTTCAAAGAAAGTTTTAGAATTAATTAGATCACATGATAAACGGGTAAACATAAGAGACGCTGCATACAAAAAAATTATGCTTCTTGATTGGAGTAATGTTATTGGAAAATATTTGGACTTATACTGCCAGCTAGACTCCAGTGGAGGATGGTTATGAAAATTTTAATGATCACACATGAGTACTATCCGAAAGGAAGTGGGATTGCAAATGTAGTTTATAATCTTAATAAGAGCATGACCAGGCAAGGCCACAAGGTACATGTTTGTTCTCCAATTGGGCCTGACATAAAGATAGATAATACTTATAACAAAATTGAGAAGTTTGGAGGTTTTGGGATAGCAATCTTTTGGTATAAGGTAGGCAAGATTTTAAAAGAGTTATCTAAAGAATACGATAAAATTTATTTTCATAACCCTTTACTCTTTCATAAAGCATTAAGTGATAATATTACTTGTGTTGTCCACACATTGTTTTATTTTACATTCAAGGATTCTGATTTTAAAAACATCAAGAAAATTCCGTATTACTTGGGAATGATTGAACTTGAATGGTTTTCTTATACTCGGTTAAGGAGGAGTAAATTTATTGTTACAAGTCCTAAAACAATCCGAGAGCTTAAGCATTATGGGGTAAATCAGAAAATCCCAATTATCTATAATGGGTATGATTTTAACATTAAGAAGGTGAAATTACCAAAAAAATGCAGTTATCTAAAGGCAGAAAAGACGAGGCTGTTATATGTGGGGCGACTTGCACATAAAAAGAATATCCCCAAGTTATTAATGACATTTAAGGAGCTTTATTCATTTAATAACAATTTTGAATTAACAATTGTTCCTGGGCAAACAGAATCTGCAGATCATATTAAAAAATTTATTAAACATCATCAGATCAAGGGGGTTAAGATCCTGGGAGGGATTACTCATCAAGAATTGATGGAATTATACAAACATTTTCATTATTTTATATCTGCTAGTATGTATGAGGGGTTTCCATTAACGCTTAGTGAGGCTTGTGCTTCAGGATTAATCCCGATATTGTCTCCAATTGAAATCTTTAAGCATGTAATTGAGACACTAAATATCGGTTTAATAGTTGACTTTTCAAAGAAAGATGCGGCGGCAAATATTAAGGAATTTTGCAAATTACCTAGGCCTACTGAAAAATTAAAAAAACTGTCAAAGAAATATTTTAATTGGGATTCAATAGCAAAAGAATATCTTAAGAATTAGCTTTTTGCCAAGCGATTGCAATCTTTAAACCCTCAGATAAACTGGTCTTGGGAATCCATCCAAGCTCTCTTTTTATTTTCTCATTTGAACCAAAGAAGTGCATCCCATCCCCTTTCCTGTAGGGTCTTGCCCCAAAGTTAATATTACTATTACTTTTACAAAGTTCTTTGATTAAGGAAGATACATCTTTGATTTTAACTTCTTTTCCTGAACACACATTATAAACTCCTGTTTTATCAGATTCAAGAGCAAGGATAATTGCATTAATTAAATCTCCAACATATACAAAATCCTTTGTTTGATCACCTGGAGTTAAATCAACTTCATTTCCTTTCAAACATTCTTTTATGAAATATGGAATAAATTGGTTGTTTGTTTGGCCTTGCCCATAAACTAAAAATGGCCTAATTTCAATTATTGGAAGGGCGTGAATTCTTGAATATAATGAACAAAGTTCAGAGATTAATACTTTTGAAAGTCCATAAGCAGAAGTAGGCATCGGCTTTGTTTCCTCAGTAAATGGGGGGGCGTTATTTCCGTATACATCAGCTGATCCAATTGAGACAATTTTTTTAATCGGTTTGTCTAATAAGGCATTAAATACGTTTAATGACATTTCAAAGTTGTTTTTTACTATTGCTCCAATTAACTTAGGGTCTCGTTCAATTGAAGCTGCTAAATGAACAACATAGTCAGGAGCAGTTTTGTTGATAACTTCTCTTACTTTTTCTTCATTTAGTAAATCAAGTTGGAAAAACTCTACATCTAGTTTTTCAATCCTTGATCCAATAAATGGCACAATATCTAGCCCAATAACCTCTGCACCTAAAGAAATTAATTCTTTGATTAAGTTATATGCAATAAATCCAGTTGCACCAGTTACTAATACTTTAGAGTTTTTCATATTCCTCAATTTGTTTTATTGCAAGTTCTTTTGCACCCACTTCTTTGAAATTTTTGTACCAATCGACTGTTAGTCTAATTGTATCATCAAAGTTTAATTTTGGGGCCCATTTAAGTTTATGAGTAGCTTTTGAGATATCAAGCGCCAATAGTTTTGCTTCATGAGGATGAACTCCTCCAGAAACATCTTTCCAAGCCCCATTCCCCCAATATTTTAAAAAAAGTTCTACCATTTCTTTTACATTGACAACTGAACCTGCCCTTGGTCCGAAGTTCCATGCTTCATCAACTTCTTCTGAAAATAATTTTTGTGCAAGAAGCATATAACCAGACAATGGTTCAAGTACATGCTGCCAAGGTCTAATTGACAAAGGACTTCTAATCTCGATGGTTATTCCATTATTAATTGCCTTGACACAATCAGGAATAATTCTATCTTTTGCATAATCTCCTCCACCAATAACATTTCCTGCTCTTGCAGTTGCGATTTTTTTCTTTTGTTCTTTTAGAAATGATCTTCTGTAAGATGCGACTACAAGTTCCATACAGCCCTTACTTGCAGAGTAAGGATCATGACCACCCATTTTATCATCTTCTCTATAACCGTGAACCCATTCTTTGTTTTCATAGCACTTATCTGATGTAATCATTACAGCGGCTTTAATACTCTTTGAGTGTTTGATGGCGTCAAGCACATTCACAGTTCCCATAATATTTGTATCAAAAGTTTCAGTAGGAAAGTCATAGGATAATCTTACAATTGGCTGGGCTGCGAGATGAAAGACAATCTCTGGGGGGTGTTTTTCAAATACTTCTAAAACTCGTTTCTTATCTCTGACATCCCCCCGTTCATCAATTATTTCTGCACCTATTTTTGTCAATTGGAAGAGCTCTGTATTTGGGTAATCCTTTAAAGAAAAGCCAATGACCTTGGCCCCGAGTTTAGTTAACCATAGGGTTAGCCAGCATCCTTTAAATCCAGTATGACCAGTTATAAGAACTTTTTTCCCTTTCCAAAATCTTACCAAATTTTCCATTTGGCTTCTCCGTTATCCCAAAGCTTTTGTAAGGTTTCCATATCCTTAAAGGTGTCCATTGCTTTCCAAAAGCCCTTATGCTTATAGATTGCAAGCTCTTTATCTTCAGCAAGTTTAACTAAAGGCTCTCGTTCAAGCATTATTGAATCATCTTTTATGTAATCTAAAACTTCTGGTTCAAAAACAAAAAATCCTCCATTGATAAAAGCATTTTTAACTTGGGGTTTTTCTTGGAAGTTTGTAACAGTATTTCCATCTATGTCAAGTTCTCCCCATCTTGAAGAGGGTCTAACACCGGTTACGGTTCCAATTTTTTTATTTTTAATATGGAATTCCATTAATTCTTTTATGTTAACATCTCCAACCCCATCACCGTAGGTAACCATAAATCTTTCATTACCAATTAATTTTTGTAAACGCTTAATTCTCCCGCCAGTCATTGTGTTAATGCCTGTGTCAACAACAGTCACTTTGAAAGGATCAAGCCCTTTAGTGATCAGAGTGATCTTATTATTGGATAGATCCACTGTAAAATCATTATTCATATTATAGTAATTTAAGAAGTACTCTTTAATCATCTCAATCTTGTATCCACCGGCAATAATAAATTCATTATAGCCGTAATGACTATAGTTCTTCATAATGTGCCAAATAATTGGCTTATTTGCAATGTGGACCATTGGTTTTGGACGAAATTCAGTTTCTTCTTTGAGTCTTGTTCCAAATCCACCAGCCAAAAGTATAACCTTAACCATAAATAATCCCTCCAGTTTAAAGTTAAGTAGGAGCAATGCTTTAAAAAAATTTCTATCACAAATCATTTAAATAACAAGAAATTTTTTAAGGAAGATGTTAGGGAGCTTTTTTGATATCATTAAGACATTTACACGTCCGGATAGGTATATTCTTTCACATTTTAATTTATTACAGGTAAAAAAACTTAGAACCTGGGATGGGCGGACTTATTTTGCTCCAGGAATCTCAGAATTTTATACAGTTGTAAAAGCTCCAAGAGAATATGATATAAAAAATTTAAAACATGGTGCAGTTGTGATTGATATTGGGGCCTGTATAGGGGCATTTTCTGTAATGGCAGCTACAAAAGGCGCAACAGTTTATGCATTTGAGCCAAATCCAAAAGTATTTTCTTATCTTAAAAAAAATGTACAGGGACTAAAGGTTCATGTAATGGAGTTAGGTGTATCAGATAAACCTGGGGCAAAGAAGTTTCATATTGTTAATGGTTTGGGAAGTTCTTTTACTAAAAAGGAAGGAGAATTAGTTAAAGTAGAATGTACAAATTTGGAAGAAATTTTTCAAATAAACAAAATTAAAGTTGTTGATTACTTAAAAATGGATGCTGAAGGGGCAGAGTATGAAATTTTATTAAGTGCTTCTAAAGAGATTCTAAAAAAAATAAAAGAAATTGGGATGGAGTATCACACAATTTCTGGCCATAACTCAAATGAATTAATTGAATTCTTAAAAGCCCAAGGATTTATTGTAAAAACAGAGAAGAAACATAATGGAATGGGACTTATTTCTGCGAGAAGGTAAAAGAAGTGTTAAGGTTTTGTGAAGTTTGGTTTGAGATTTAGAATGTCTTCTATTGAATAAATTTTTAAGATGTAACCTAAAATTAAATAGATTGTTCCAGAGGAGGTTATGCTCAATAGGGTGTTTAGATAAAACGAAAAAGAAAAGAGTTTTGAAAATATAATTAATGAAACATAAAAAAGTATTGAAAGAATAATGACTTTTAAGAAATTAAGCATTGGAAATTTTAGATCAATAAATCTTCTTGCTTTAATAATTGACATAACCATCATAATTAAGTAACTAACGGTTGTTGTAATTGCCGCTCCAGAAATCCCAAATTTGGGGATTAATAGTATATTTAAAATAATATTAACTGTTGCAGCGACCCCTATAATTTTAGTTGTTTCTGCGGGTTTTCCAATCCCTGAAAAAATTGAAAAGTTAAGCCTTGCAATAGATACCATAAATATCCCCAAGGCCAAAATTGATAAAGCAAGGGGTCCAGAAGGCGTGCTATATCCAAAGATATTTACCATTAAAGATTCACTTGAATAGGCTTTTCCAAATAGAATATCCAATAAGGGGGTTGAATAAACTGCCATAATTATTGAAGGAGGGATTATTATAAAAGCAATTAAGGAGTAAAGTCTTTTAATCCATAAATTGAGCTTTTTTAATGAGTTTTTTGCATAAAGATTGGCAGATACTGGGAACATTACAATTGCAAGTGAAGAAGCCAAATAAGATAATATTAGCGCCGTAGGTAAAACTGTATTATACACTCCAACCTCAGTGAGTGTTAAAAAATATGTAATCATTAAAACATCAACATAACCTACAAGGTAAAATCCTAAAGAATTTAATGAGGAAGGTAGTGCAAAACTAAAAATGCCCTTAATCATTTTTTTAGTGATTATTAAATTTGCTTTGATATGGCTTAATAGTTTTATAGCATATGGCAAGAATATTAAAAAAGTAAAAAATCCTACTAGAAAAGAAGTTGCAGGCATCATGACTCCCCTAAATTGTGTTAGAAGATAGAATACCAGGGCAGTAAAAAAGATGATTACTTTTTGAAGAAAGTAAAGCAGGCCAACTGCAGTCATTTTTTGAAATCCTGAAAAAACTGAATTTAAAAATGAGAAAAATAGGGATAGAATGATAAACACAGAAGCGAATTGAATTAAAGGGATGGCAGCATTATTTGAAAAATAATTTGCTGCAAGATACGGTGCTAAGTAAAATAAGGTTCCTGCGATGATTAATCCTAAAAATAATTTTACTGATGTAATAAATAGAATTACAGAGAATAGCTCCTCTTTCTTATTTGTGGCACTATGTGTTGAAATATACCTAGTTAATGCGCTTGATAATCCCAAATCTGCAGGAATATGAAGAAACATGTATAGTGTAAAAACTGAGTAGAATAGTCCATATTCAGCAGGCGATATCGCTCTAGTAAAAATCCCTCTCGTAAAATATCCAAAAAGATTAGCAAGCATTGTTGCAATAAAGATTACTGCTGTACTTTTTGCAATTTTGGAGAAATACTCTGCCATTTTAATGAAGTAAAATTCATTGTGTATATAAATTTGTTCTTAGATTAAAAATTTAAATAATCTTGGCTCAGCAAAAGCTAATTGTATAGCCATTACCACAAGATTATCTCTACTTACATTACTTAGAATTTTTTTAACTCGCTTTTGATTTAATAGCTTTAAAAGCTCTTCATTATTTTTTGAGTGCATTATCTTATAAACCAGTTTATGCAATAAAAGTCCAGGTGTTAAAAGCAAATTCCAAAGTAAAAAATAACGAGGACCATGCAAAATACTTTGACTGGCAATTCTTGCAGATTCTAATGCCTGCACAATCCCTCCTCCTGTTGTTTGTTTAACAAATCCTCCTGCATCTCCGATTAAAAAGGCAAGACCTTTTTGCCTAAATCCTGCTGGGTGGAATATAGGGATTAGGCCACCATTAGTCATGTGAACTTTCTCAATTTTTAAGTTGTTTGTAAAGTCATTAAACTCAACTGAAGGAAAACTCATTGTGGCAACCCCAATTCTTGCGTTTGATTTACTTTCAGGAACAATCCAAGCAAAGCCTTTTTTTAATAAATGGAATTCAATTACATTATCATTCTTAAAATCAGCCAGCACTTGTTTTGTTTTGAAAAATTGTTGATTTTTGTATAAATCTAATTGGCGCGCAGTAAGACTTAATGGGCCATCTGCACCAATTATCCATTTACTTTTTGATAATCCTTTGTTTGTTATAACTGTGAAATTTTGATTTTCTTTAAAAATTTCTTTAACTTTAGTTGATAATGAATAAGTGGCACCAGCTCGTTTTGCCATTGTGGCAATTTGTTTGTCGAATGCAGTACGATTAATAATTAAATTCTCATTACTAAGAATTAATCTTTTTCTGCCTGCAACAAATAATACTTTTTGTGTTTTATTAATTATAACTCCTTTCCAAGGATTTAAATATCTCAGTATGTCTTTTGTAACAATCCCGGTGCATTGAACTGGCTCACCAATGGTTTTGTGCTCTTCGAGTACTCTTACATTTTTTCCTTTTTTTGCTAAGAGATATGCAGCATAAGAGCCTGCAGGACCTGCACCGACGATAGTTATCATAATAAATTGATAGTCTAATGAGATATATATATTATTTTAACTATCAAACAATAGTAACCTTTTTAAAGGATCCCTTTTCCCACTTGTAGTTTTAGGAGGTAATAATAATGTTTTTTGGAGATATTCCGGTAGAAGAATTAAATAGACCTGCTCAAGTTGAGCTTTTCAAAGAGACAAGTGAAGATAGATGGGCTTGGATTGCAGCAGAGTATGGTTTTGGAGTTAATAAAAACGAAAACGTTGAGCTAACTCAAGATTGGAAAGGAAAATTACTTAATCCAGTGGCTTTTGGAAGGATTAATTTACTAGGAGAGTTTAGCTCAGTAGCAGAAAATTCTAAAATTAGTTTTGGAGGCGGTTGGGGGAGTTTAGTAAGGCCCCTTGACGAATTGTATTTAACTTTTGATGCTTCTTTACTGATTGGGTCTAATTCAGCTGGCCAGATTACTCTAGGGGGTCAAGGCAAGTTTACACTCGCATCTTTACTTAATTCTGGAGAGACAAGAGTAGAAGTAGGTGCAAGATATATGGTTGGTGTTGCAGATAGTTCAACAGAAAAACCTTATTTATTGGAACCAACTGCTGGTCAAACCTTAGATGTAGTCTTGAAAATTAATTCAGAATTGGGAATTGTTAGTGCTAAGCTTTATGGAGAAGCTAATAATCTTGTGACTTCCGGTGGAGACTGTGAGTTTAATGGTGGCTTTTTAGAAGCAACCTTACTTGGAAATACTGGCCCAGTGATTGGTATGATTAGAAATTTATTTGGTGGAGTTGAAGTATCTAAGCATTCTTTAGAACCCGTGGGGATTAGGGGAGTTATTGGGATGAGTGTGGGCAGTGCTGGTTTATACTTAAAAATTGGTGAAGGTCTGGCCACAGTTGGAATTTCTTCTGAAAGTAGCTTTTAACTTTTTTTGATTTGTTAGAAATACCCCACTGCTTGCAGTGGTTGGGTGAATGTACTTATGAGCTGCATTAGGGCTGGGTTTTTTAACACTAAAAATACTCCGCAGCTTGCTGCGGTTGGGATTTTTATTTTACCATTATACAATAGTCTACCCTCGAAATGTTTATATAATATGTTTCATTATTTTTGTATAATAAAAGGGGGTCCCGACATAAATCTTGGGTTTGTAACTATTGTCCAATAGTTAAAATCCGATAGGTTTAAAAAGGATGAGTGGTTTTTCCCTCATAATTGGACTAGAGGGATTGTTAAATGGATAACGATACTAACAAAGAAACTGTACTTTATTCTCTAAATTTAAATCCATCTGCAAACTCATATTCTATAACTGCTGATTCTTCTGCAGAGATGGATGCTCCTAGTCTACTTGAAAATATTACAAGCACTGCTCTAGCAACATTAGGTGAAACAACTTCTACAGAATATGCAATCGGCATACTCCCAAGCCCATACAGATTACCTGGAATTGAACAGCCGTTAATTGGCGGAGAAAAGGGCCTTGCAATTTTATTAGACAAGATTTTTGGTGGTTATGATTCAACAAGGGGAGATATTTCTCCAGAATATTTGGTTGATTCAGCAGATACCCCAGTAGAAAACCCATATGAAATCAGGGTTATTGGCTGTGGCCATTGCAGAGATAGCATGCCATTAGATGGCTTTCTTTCAGAAGCAGATCACCCAGCCAACCATTATGTAAGCGAGATTCCAAGGCCAATGCCTGCGGAATCATATCATATTCAACCGAGGTGCGGAGAATGAAAAAATTAATTTTGCTTTTACTAACCTTATTTATAATAGCCCCAGTATTCGCTGCTGGCGATGTGGGTGGCGTATTAGGTACTCAATATTATGAATGGACTGTAGATGGGACAAGATTGACTGGTCTAGATGAGAGAGCTTATAGCTCTACTCTTAATGCAGTTTTTACAGATCCTGGCAGTATCGTTACGTGTGAGGCATGGAGAGCAGATTGTTTTTTCGGTTGTGAAAAAGGCCCATCTTATGGAGAAGTATCAGTTCAAATTGCTGGAGGC
>JAFCCU010000012.1 GCA_017610005.1 Candidatus Woesearchaeota archaeon
GTTGACTCTAACTTTCCACCAATACCCAGTTGAGACATTTAGATAAGGGGAATTTGTGTAGTTAAGAAATTGTGTACTTAAGTTGTATTCGGGTGATGAAAAATCTGAATTATTGTCAACTACTAAATTGTAATCAACATCATCATTGTCATAATCTAATGTTTCAGACCAGTTAAAAGTCACGGTCCTGTTAGTTGTTAAGGTATCATTTAATGGCCAGAGAAGGTCTGGTGGATCAGGCAGGGTATTTTGAACAGTAATTGAATCAGTATAAGTTATACCATTTTCATACCTATCAATTGGAGTAACTTCGCAAAGCCAAACATCGTTAATTGTAGTTTCATTTTCAGCAATGCTTGTATAGTTATAGTTTTCAATTGTTTCGTTGTAAAGTAAAAATATCTGTTGGGTACCAAGGGAAACATTAAAGATTCTTATATTATCAATTAGTCCAGTAAAGTTTAGGGTATGCCCATCTTTACTTCCAATTAATAATTCATTATTGTTAGTTGATATTGCTCCAGTTGTATCAAAGTTAGTAACTTCTGTTCCATTAATGTACAATTTTAAAACAGTACCATTATAGGTTACTGCAACATGATTCCAGACATCTGCACTTAGGGCATAAGAAACATTATCTAATGAGCCAGAATTAACTTTTCCATGCAATGAGTCACTCCAATTAACTTCATAAACTCCTTCTTTTGATAGTATTGTGCCAGAACTTGTATCATCTGCTTTTATCCAAAGATCAATTGTTATTTCAGTATTAATATCTAATGTGCCTGAATCACTGATGTTAATATTGGCAGAACCATTAAAATAATATGAATTTCCGCTAATTCCTGTGTTATTAAAAATTGCAGCGAGTGTGCCGTTATTTCCACTTCCAGAATAGTCTTTTACTTCTCTATTATTGATTGAACTATTATAATCAAAGGGCATATTTAAAACATTAAGATAACTACCTTCTTTTTTCCAATTATGAACATAGGTAATATTATCTGATTCCGAATCAGTTCCATCCGCAGGTTCGCAAGTAAAGTTCTCACTTGAAGTTGGTTGCGCAGGAGTTATTACAGGGTTACCATGGCCTGGTTCATTGTTTTCAGTAAAATTCCAAATTGTTGAATTTGGGGAAAAATCAGTTCCATCATATGCTCCAATTTTCCAGTAATAGTTGTTTCCGTCAGTTGTAGTCCAAGTGTAATACTCATCATAATCATTATAGATCAATGTGTCTGGGCTAGTTGTAGTGTCTCCCCAAATTGAAAATTTAATTTGGTCATGGTCTAGATCAGCTGATGAGAAGTTAAGAGTGACTGAGTTGCCAATGGTTCTTGTGTTATTTCTTGGAGCAATATGTTGAGGTGTTGTTGGAGCTACATTTGAATTAAAAAATCCTCCATAGAAAAATCCTAAGTATGAATTATATAATGTAGTATTTGTTTTCCCTACCACTGCTTCTCCTACCACTGAGTAAACATTGTAAAGGCTAGTATCACTTTTTCCACCACCACCCGCTACAATTACATTGACATTGTAATCACTTGAGTTAGAACCAATGGATAAGACAAATGAACTTAAAAGTAGAGTAATCACTATAAACACCACCACTCTTCTTTCCATTAATTAATTATTCTTTTGTGAATTATATAAAATTATCGGAGGATGAGGGTTTAGTTGTTCATTACACTCAAGAAAGTTTATCATTAATCATTGACTTAGTTTATTATCATCTCTTCTTTTAGCTCCTTTTGTTGAGAAAACATATTCTTCAAGTAGACCTAAGGGGATATCTAGGATGGGAATATCATTCATAAGCAGGAAATGGAAAGTAAGTAACCTTGTTGTTCTGCTGTTTCCATCAAAGAATGGGTGGATGTGTTGGAATTCATTATGCAAATAGGCTGCAAATTCAAGTAGCTCTTTTAAGGGTCTCTTCACATTTACAAAGTCATTGTACTGCTTTACAAGTTTGCTCAATAGCAGACTCAAGTCCTTGAAATTGGCAACTTTATAATTTGGGTTTCCCTTAATATGCACATCACCCTCTCGGAGTATTCCAGCAATCTCTTTTTTATGTCCCATTGCCAGAAAATGATAATTAAGAATATTCTCCTTAGTAATCTTAGCTTTCTCATTGACATTTTGCATCATTTTTACAAATGCATTCTGATAGTTTTCAACTTCATGAATGGCCTCTACACTTAATCCACCCGGGGCAATCTTATCACGAAGTAATCTAAATGTTTGAGATAGTGTGATTGGATTGCCTTCAAGGCTTAAGCTATGTTGAATAAATTTAATTTTATATGTTTCAGTTAATTTTTGATATTTCCTCATGTTTACTCTTCTGAGTTTTCTAAATTTTGTAAGTTCAATTTGGATTATATCAACATATACTTCTTCTTTTTTTGTTACAAGAACCTTGTGCCCAAAGTATGCAATAAGATCACCTAAAAATGAATTATACGGGACAATTGCCTTGAATGGTTTTCTTGAAAGTACAAGTAAAAATCCACTTTTTTCCAGAACACCTGAAACTTTTGAAACTGTTTTGGCATTAAGACCTAAATCTTTCATACCAAAAGGTTTTTTTAGAAATGCTTGACTTAAATACTTAGCAACAGATTCTTCAAATAGTTCATTATAATTCACATCGTTTTTTATGCAATATTGTAACATCTCAAAAAGGTGTTGATGTTTTTCATTCATCGTGGTTTGATACCCATAGTCATTCTTTACAATAAGTTTCATTCTCACAAGAGTGTCCAGTATTTTCCTAATGCGTTGGTATTCTGTCTTATTTTGTTTGAAAATTTTTATTATATCAATGGCCCCCATAGGCCCCCCATAGTTATACAATTCTACGAACACATCATACTTTTTTACCATGATGATTACTTAATGTACTCTCATTAATAAAGTTTTCTATTTGGGATAGAAAATATAGAAAACTTGTACTTTTTGTACCAATTGACACGAGATTATAACAAATATGCTTAAATTAAGGAATGTAAACTCTAGACTGTTAAGGTTTGATTGAATGTGTTTTCATACTAAGAATATGATCGCTCCAAACCCAAAACTTTAGGAAAGTTTTGATACAAAAAGCGGGATTAAGCTAGCGCTTAACCCACTCAAGATAGCATACCCTGAATACTCCAGACTAAGAATATGAGCGCTAAAGCGGGATTAAGCTAGCGCTTAACCCACTCAAGATAGCATACCCTGAATACTCCAGACTAAGAATATGAGCGCTCCGGCCAGGATTTGAACCTGGGACCTGTTGGTTACCTTCAATCCCTGTTTAAAGGGTTTTGTTAACAGCCAACCGCTCCAACCACTAAGCTACCGGAGCTCAATTATCTATGAATTTTTGCCTCATTTATAAGCATTTCTGTAATCCCTTTGCGTTTTAGCATTAAATAGATTTAAGCGACTAGCTTAATTTTGATTATGTGGCCCTCAACAGTTGTGAAGCACATTTTCTTTAAGGTTTAATTTTGCTAGATATTTCAATAATTTATTTTGAATAACTTTTCTTCAATTTTATCAAATAACAACATTGATTCTATAAGATTTCTCAGTGCTTCATAATAATCACGGAATACAAATGTCCATGCATCACTTTCCTTTTTAATGCTCTTTTCTTTGTCCTTGATGAAAATTAAACCTTGTTCTGCAACATTTTTTAATGATTTTATAAGCTCCGCATCAATTTTATTCTTCTCTTTGAATTTTCCTGTAGCTAAGCATTTGTTATAAGTGCTATCTAAATCATCAATATCTATTCTCATTTAGCTTACTTCCACAAACTCTTGTATGTTTCCTTTAATTATAAAACCATTTATAATATTATTGATAAGCCCTGTTTTTATTGCATTAATCTCTTTTTTATTTTCAAATACATGTAGTTCTATATCTTTTTTAAGCCCCATTTCATATTTTTTCTTTTTTATTCCATTTGCATCTCCAAAAATAAAAATATCAATATCAGAACCTTTGTACCAATCTCCCCGGGCGATACTACCAAAAATTATTATTGTTTTTGCTTTTTGTAAACTTAACAAATGGGCTATAAGACCGCTTTCGTGAAGTTTATTGAGCATAAAAATCCTTTTCTTTGATCGATACACCAGATTATTGCTTCCAGCCGTAAAATACGGAAACTTTCCTTTTTCCTTTTTCCTTTTTATTAATCCTTCTTCCAAGTACTTTCTTAACCATTTGTTTATTGCTGCCCTTGTCATATCTGTTTGCCCCACAAATTCCTTAAAATGCCATTGTTTTAAGGGACTAGTTTCTAAGATTAGGCTTAATAATTGATATTCTTTGCTCGGACTTGCCATACTAATAGTATATCTCAGATATACTATATAACTCTTTCGCTTAATTGGACGGCTCCTAAAGAAAAATTAATATACTCTCTACTATCCAATCTTCATTATGAATCCAATAACCCAATTTTTCAAAGAACTTTTTCAATTTTTAAAAGAGAACAAATGGTGGTGGATAATTCCGCTGATAATATTTGCAATCTTAATTGGTTTAATTATTTTTTTTAGTTTGAATGCAAAACCAATCCCTGTGTTTGTGTATAACATACCTGGGTGAATAAAATTAAGAAGTTGGCATTACTTGGACTTAGCATATTAATTATAATTTTATTAATTTCTGTTGGTATTAAATATAATGATTGGCGATTTGGATATAGGGCAATTTCAAAGTTAAATGAAATTGAGCTAGACTACAACCCATTAGATCCAATTCCCCCTTATTTTACTGGTACTCATGGGGGAGTTGAAAAACACTATAACAGTCAGGGGTTAATAGGCGCCAGAGAATTTACTCGCGAAAATGAAACAAGGATTGCAATTTTGGGAGATTCATTTCTTTGGGGCCCATACTTAAATGAGTCTTCATTAACTAGCTATAAACTTCAACAATTGTTGGGCTTAGAAGTTATAGATTTAAGTTACCCTGCTTATAATACTGAAATGGAGGTAGGCAGGTTAAAATTAAAAGGGTTAGATTATAATCCAAATATTGTTCTCATTTTTTACCTTAGTAATGATATTAAAAATGGCTACTTTGATATCGTGTTTCACCAAGAGGTAAATAAGGCGTTTGGATATTGGGAGCTAGATAACCAAGATGAAATTTTAAAAAAAGTAATTGGAGTTTATGATAAGGTATTAGATTTTGAAACAGGATTTTATGATAATGTAGAAAAACCACTTAAGGAGTTAGCCAAGCTATCTAATGCTAATAAATTTGAAGTTGTCCTTTTGGCATTTCCTTCTCCGCATGAGCATATAGTTAATTTAAAACGAATTGCAGATGAGCTTTCCTGGAGATTTGTAGATCTAGAGAAGAGAGGTTATAGGGATAGTGAAGAATGGTCATTGTGGGATGGGCACCCCTCAGAATATGCAAATAGTAAACTTGCAAAATTCCTTGCAGATTATTTAATGTCTGAGCAACTTGTGGAGTAGGTTTTAAATATCTTTAAGGTAATCTTCTTTTGATGTGTGGGATATATGGGTTTATTGGTTTGATTGATAAAGAAAGATTAGCTAGCATGGGCAAATTTATGACTCACAGGGGTCCTGATCAAATCGGCCATTATTTTTCTGAAAATGCATCTTTAGGCATGAACCGATTGAAAATTATTGATCCAACAGACATTGAACTTCCTTTAAAAAATGAAACCTCTTCTTTGATTTTAACATTTAACGGAGAGATATATAATTACCCTGAACTAAAAAAAGACTTAGTAAAAAAAGGGCATATTTTTACAACTGAAACTGATTTTGAAGTGATTTTGCATTTATATGAGGAGTATGGTGAAAAACTTCTTTTAAGATTAAATGGGATGTTTGCATTTGCATTATATGACAAAAAGCAAGAAAAATTAATAATTGCAAGGGACAGGCTTGGCATAAAACCTTTATTTTATTCTCAAATTGGAAGCAAACTTTTCTTCAGTTCTGAAGTAAAACCCTTAATTACAAAAGCTCAAGTGAATACTGCTTCTATGGCAAGATTTCTAGGATTTAGATATAACTTTGGAAGAGATACTTTATTTCAGGGAATATCTAAGCTTGAAGCCGGCTCTTACGCAACTTTTCAAAAAGGAGGATTAGATATCATTAGATATTGGGGGATAAATTCCCAGGAAATTAAAAATCCTAAAGAAGAGCTTGATAAATTAATGCATGACTCTATTAAATTAAGACTGCAAAGTGATGTTAATTGGGGGGTTTTTTTATCTGGTGGAATTGATTCAAGTGCAATAGCGTATTATGTTAAGCAAAATGTTGAAAATTTAACTACCTTTAGCATGGATTGTGAAGAGAATAAAAATGCTGGACTTGTTGCAGATTTTCTTGGAACAAAACATTTTTCATTCAGGTATGATAAGACAAGTATTTCTCTACTCCCCGAAATTATTTCTAGATTTGGAGAACCACTTGCTGATCCAATTGCAATTCCTACATTCCTTCTTGCAAAAGAAGCTAAAAAACATGTTACAATGGTTTTATCTGGCGAAGGCGCAGATGAGGTCTTTGGAGGGTATGAGCAATATAAAATTATGAAAAATGCGCTGGCAATCAATAAGCACTTGCCAGACCCAGTGAAACTTTTAGGTGCTCAAGGTTTAAGAATCCTGCCTGAAAATGCAAAAGAGTTTTTCTTAAGTCTTGAATCTCCTGAAGAGGCGTATAAAATATTGGTTAGTCAATTTTCAAAAAAACAACTTAAGAAATTAGGGATTAGTCTTCCAGAAATAAAACCATTATTTGTAGGCAAGAGTACTGATATGCAATACTTTGATCTAACAAGGTTTTTGCCAGAAGATAATTTATTTAGGTTGGATCATATGCTAATGGCAAATAAAATGGAAGGGCGAGTTCCTTTTCTTGATCATAGGATAGTTGAATTTGGATTCTCTTTGCCTGCCCAAGAAAGGCAAGATAAAAAGATTTTAAGAGACTTAATGGTTGGAAGACTGCCTAAGCAAATAACACAAGCTAAGAAAAAAAGATGGATCTTTCCAACCAATGACTGGTTTCCTTTTGATGCTTTTAAGAGAATTTTTGAGGATAAGGATTTATTACAATTTTTTAATATCGAAGAATTAAAGAAAATAACAAATTATAAGAAAAGTATTAAGTATCAATTATTAAAACTTAATACTTTAACAAGATTATACTACTCAAGGCAACTTTGGAATTTACTTTGCTTTGGAATTTGGTATAAGCAGTTTATTAAGAATGAAGAGGTAGCATTTTGAAATTTTCAGTTGTAATCCCCACATATAATGAAGAAGGAAATATTGTAGCGTTGTATAATGAACTTACAGCTGTTATGAAAAAGATTGGTTCGTATGAATTAATATTTGTTAACGATGGGTCACGGGATAAAACCTTAGAGAAATTAGAAAAGTTACATGCAATTGATAAGCATGTAATAATTATTGATCATGCAAGAAACTTCGGTCAAACCGCAGCATTTTATTCTGGGTTTCAAAATTTATCTGGGGAAATTGTAATAACCCTTGATGCAGATATGCAAAATAATCCTAGAGACCTTCCCAGATTACTTAAGAAACTAGATAAAGGCTATGATGTAGTGTGTGGTTGGAGAAAACATAGAAAAGATCCTTTTTGGATGAAGTTTGTGTCTAAAATAGCCTCTTTTGCAAGAAAGATTCTAACAAATGAGAAAGTTCATGATCCCGGATGCAGTTTAAGGGTTTACAAGAGTTCTGCTGTAAAAGATTTATTTATCTACGGCGAAATGCACAGGTATATTACAACAATTTTAAAGATGAAAGGATTTAGGGTTGGAGAACTTGTTGTTGATCACAGGGAGAGATATTCTGGCAAAACTAAGTATACTCCGTCTAAGGTGTTTAGGGGACTGGTTGATTTATTAAATTATAAATTCTGGTATACTTACTCAAAAAAACCATTACAGTTCTTTGTAAAATATGGTTCAATTTTATTTTTCATTGGTATCGCATTAATAATTTATAACTTTGCAAGATATGGTTTAAAATTAACCATTGGCCCAACATTATTTTTATCAGCCTTATTTATAATCTCAGCTGTTCAATTTATTTCATTGGGCCTCTTAGCAGAGATGCAAGTGAAGACCTATTACCAAGAAAACCCAAAAGAACTTGCAACAATTAATAAAATCTACAAGTAACTGCACGAAATTGACAAGTAAAAGTTAATTTCATAGAAATCAGAAATTTCTAGGACACCGAAAATTGGGAATTTTCGCGTGTTTCCCGTATGCTGATGGGGAAAAAATTATCTTTTACTTTGTGAGGTGTTAAAAAAAAGGGAATAAAATTTTTAAATAGTCTCTGTTGAGGTCGAGACGAGGAAATTGCTTCCAAAAATATTAAATAACCACTAGGGTATTCAATAAATAGATGATAAAAAGACAATTGCAAAACATTTTTTGGCTAAGGTCTACAACTCTTAAAAATTTTCTTTTTCATTTGCCAAAATTTGCATATTCTTATTTAACCAACAATGCTGTTAATCCAATTAATATTACAATTGAACCCACGATGCGCTGTAATCTATCTTGTCCTGATTGTTTTGCAGAAGTGAAAGAAAACGAAGAGTTAACAACAAAACAATGGAAAATTTTTTTAAGAAAAGTTAAGAAGCACACACATTCGTTTTATATTGCAGGTGGAGAGCCGTTTTTAAGGCCAGACCTCTTGGAAATTTTAAGTGTTTTAAAAGGACAAAATTTTGGATTTACAACAAATGGAACTTTGTTAAATGAAGAGAGAATCAAAGCACTTGTTAAGTTAAATCCTAGCTACATTGTCTTTTCTCTAGATGGAACAAGAGAGATTCATGATAAAATAAGGGGCAAAGGAAGTTACGATAAACTTGTGAAAAACATTTCATTAATGGTTAAACATAATAACTCCACAAGAGTTTTTATTAACACTACAATTCGCCCAGAAAATTACAAAATTCTAAAAAATATCCCAAGCATTGCAAAAGGTTTTGGTGTTGATGGAATGTCCCTACAACATTTTATTGCACATGGGAAGTTGCCTTTTAATGCGCTTTATCTAAAAGAAGGGATTATGGATTGGAAGACCGAATGTAAGCGCTTGAAGTTAAAACATTTCATCAAACCAGGTTTGAATTGGAAAGAGTTTTCTGAGTGGTATTCTTCGGGTTACATTCCAAAGCGTTGCGTATTCCCCTGGAATGCTGTCCGGATTAACCCAAGCGGAGGAGTTTACTTTTGCTACCCCTTTACAAAGCCTTTTGGGAACATCTTAGAAGAACCCTTATTCAAGATTCTAAACAACAAGAAAGCAAGAGGATTTAGGGCAATGATAAAGAAAGGATGCCAAGAGGGGTGTAATAGGTGTTGCAAGGGGTGAAAGAGAAATGGAAGGATTTTTTATTAATTGGGTTATTGATTATATTACTTTTTGCAATAAGGGCAAACCTTGGATTGAACAATGATTTATTCTTTAATGATTTTACAAAGACTGGAGGGATAAGTGTAGCCATAAGAGATTTTGGATTAAGACCTGCATTGGGTTTGGTTCACATGCCACATGGTTCGATGTTAATAAATTCAATTATTTTTCAAAACTTTCTTTACTTGGATAATTGGTTGTTAATTTACAAGCTTATTCCTATCTTTGTTCAGAGCCTTATATTACTATTTTCATATGTCCTTTTTAAGAGGTTAATCAATCGGCAAGTGGCCTTCTTTTTTGGACTTTTAATTGTACTGGGCCCCAAACTTTTTTATAGATCTGCAATAATGTATTCTTCTCAACAGGAAGCTTTTTTATTCTCTTTGGTTTTAGTTTATCTTGCATTTATTTTTATGGAAAGAAAGTTGCAGCCATTATTTTTCTTGATTATGGGCTTCTCCCTTTTTATTGAACCCACCATTGTAATTCTTATATTTACAATATTCCTTTTTTATTTTGCCAAGGTTAAACTTAAGCAATTAATTATTAATATAGTGGCATTTGCCACAGGATTATTACCATTTATTTTGGTAACTGGAGGGAGATACGTATCTAATGGATTAGGTATGTTCCCCAGTTTTTTCTCATTTTGTATTTCTAGAATTGGTCTTGCAGCAATAAGAATATCTAATTTGTTTGATTTTGGAATCGGATTTCAATGGCTTTTTATTTTGGGATTTTTAATTTCTTTTTGTTTAGTTGTGCTAAATGGGATGGATCTTCCTTCATCATTTATGCTGTTATATGGAATAATTTTCTTTTTCTTATATGCAGTTGCAAGCCCATTAGACTCAATTGGTTCTCAAATAGAGGCTTTTCAACAAAGGAATGTGATCTACTTATTTTTACCAATCTTTTATTTCGTGGCAAGGGCAACAAGTGTAATTAAATTTAGGGCAATAGCAGTGGGGGTTCTATTAATCTTTTTAGGTTCAGGGGTCTATCTCGCATTTAATTACCCAGTAGATATAAATCAAAAATACAATGAGGCAATGCCCCCATTTATTGAGCATTTAGAATCAGAGGGACTAGGGGTAGTGTATTCAAGTTATAATCTCAAATGGTCCGGGTATCTATTTTCAAAAGGAAAAATTATATTTTCTTGTGGGATAAAAGGCATCATGCCTTGCCCTTCACATTCTGATTTCTTTGAACGATTTGTTGCAAAGGCATATGTTATTGGGCCCTTTAGAAATATCCAAGTTGCCGAAAAGTTTGTATCTCAAAATCAAGACTTTAGTTTCCGCAACATAACTTATGATAATTTTGAAATTGTTGGTGCGGGAAACTTGTTTGTTGTTTTTAGTTGAGGGGTAGTTTTATTAACCTAATTCTTTTCTCCCAAATGTGGCAAAAATTATGTTAATTAATCCATCTATGATGGAATTGTACTCTAAATCAATTGTTTCTACTTCTGTCCCAAAATATTACCCCTTAAATTTATTACTCATTGCAGCACCGTTAATAAAAGAAGGCCATATTGTTAAAATGCTTGATTTACAAGGAGAGACTAGCATCAATAATCTTGTGAGAAAAGTAGTTATTTCTTTTAAACCTGACTTTGCGGGAATTACATTTACAACCCCCTTATGCACTCAAGCATTTAAAATTTCAAAGGTAATTAATGGTATTGATCAAAAAATTAAGATAGTTGCAGGAGGAGTTCATGCAACCCTCGCTCCAAAAGAAGTGCTTGAACAGTCAAAGATAGATATTGTTGTGATTGGTGAAGGGGATTTTACTTTTGCAGATATTGTAAATGAGAGTAATCTGTCTGATGTGCCAGGTATTGCATTTAAGAAGGGAGAGGGCATTGAAGTAACTAGACCAAGGCAATTGGTTAAAGAGCTTGATAAAATTCCTTTTCCAGAAATGAAACTTGTAAACCTAAAAGACTATTGGGTTCCTACAACTTACACAAGAAGAAATCCTGTCGCAACAATTGAAACCAGCAGGGGATGCCCTTATGGTTGTACTTATTGTAATAAATCATTATTTGGAAATACATTTAGAGGTAAATCTCCAAAAAGAGTTGTAGGAGAATTTCTACGATTGGAAAAACTTGGTTTTAAAGAGATTCACATTGCAGATGATGGATTTACAACGGACATGAAAAGGGCTGAGGAGATTTGTAAGCTATTAATTAAAAGAAAATCAAGAATTCTAATTAATTGTACTAATGGTATAAGGGCAGATCGAGTTTCATTAAAATTATTAAAGTTAATGAAAAAAGCTGGATTTTATAGGGTTTCTTTTGGGGTTGAATCTGGTTCAGATGAAGTGCTAGATCGGATTAAAAAAGGGTTAAAAAAAGCTGATATTCTCAGGGCATTTAAAATATGCAAAAAAGTTGGAATTGAGACAACTGGTTTTTTTATGCTAGGCTTGCCGGGAGAGACAAAAGCAGATGTGATGGAGACAATTAAATTTGCGATTAAATTAAATCCGGATATAGCAAAATTTTCTATTGTTATGCCTATCCCTGGGACTCCACTGTTTGATGAGTTGGAGTCTAATGGTCAGATTCTTACAAAAAACTGGAGCGATTATGGGTTTTATAGAAATGTGCCCACGTTTCAACATGAAAATTTAAGTTGGGAGGAATTGAAAAATCTTGAAGCATTAGCTTACAAAAGGTTTTATTTAAGAATAGGTTGGTTTTTTAAAGGGTTTAGGATGGCGCATTTGCGATCAATTTCTTTTAGTTTATTAAGAAATCTTTTAAGGAAGTTGTAAAGAACTCAAGGAGCTCATACTGTTGATTTTCGTATCCGTAGTTAAATTCCTTTTTTGCATGGATGACTGAAGAAAGGTTAGCAATTTGGGGTTCAAAATATGCAAGGCGAGGGATATCTTGGCAGTGGAAATCTTCACTTTGGAATTCTTCCCCCCACGCAAGAAGAAAAACACCCATATCTTTTGCCAAGGTCTTGAAATCTTGGGACACCCATGCGGATAGTGCTACAGTAGTGCTTCCACCAGAATGGCCCATTAATCCAATCCTTTGATTATCAACAATTTCAAGAGAGCGGATATATTTTTCAACTAAAAGTGTTTCATAAACTCTAAGGCCCATTAAGGATAATCCACTTTCTGCAAGTTCAGTGCTAATATTAATCTCTGGCGCTGCGCCATCCATTGCTCTAAAAAATGGAGCAATTACTACAAACCCATTTTTTGCAAGAAAGTACCTATGGGCAAATGAAAAAGTAAGATTTGAATAAGATGCAATATGCCCATGAAGCGCAATAATTGAGGGTAATGGAAACTGTTTTTTCTTTGGGATTAATAGAGAAACATGAAATTTGCCCACGTATGGATCTGTGAACACAAGCATTTTTTCAGTAATCTCTTTAGATTCATTAATCATTACTGTTGTAACTTTTAATTCTCTTTCATTTAGGCCATCAATGAGAAAATCAATATCAAGTCCTTCAATAATTGTGGTTCTTATATCTTGACTAATTAATCCTTCGGGACTTTTGTTCAGATATGCTTTTGTTTGAATGATCTGGGCTTCAAGTTCTTCCCAAGATATGGGGGTTTTTCCATGGTTGTCAATGAATTTTTCATAATCAGACAAGGCAAAGAATTCTTCTTTATATGAGAGATTGATATCTTCAATAATATGCGATTTCTCAGCTTTTTTTGCAATATCTGGAAGTGTTTGATTATGGGAAATAAAATAGTATTTTACAATATTTTCACATTCAATTTGCCTTTGTTTGTTGTGCAATTTTAAACATAGAGAAAACGGTTGAGATGATGGTTGGTTGTAAGAATTCCATTTAGAATAAAATATTTGACCTAAGCTTGAAAAATATATATCTTCTCTATTAAGAGATAAGTCCTTATAATAATCAAGAGAACCCTTGTAGCAATCTGGTGTGAACTTGCCTCCCCCTATGTCATTTTTTACAAGTCTGTTAATTGATATTCCTCCAAGAATTACTACCATTAGAATTAATGTAATTGCCATAATTTTGCCAATTAATATTTTACTTTTAATTAAAAGATTAGCGACATAAGCAATTAGGATAAAAAAGAACGGATATAAAAATAAGTAATAATATTGATTTGAGACTCCAGGGAAGAAATAAATTAATCTTTGGAAATCTCCAAATCTTGAGGCAGAGTATACCAAAAAGAATAGTGTAATTAGACTGATTGGAAATACAAGTTCAATCTTTTTTATTAATAAATCTTTTAATTTAATTTTTGAAAACATAAATAATAAAATTATTATTCCTCCAAAAAGTCCTAATAAAAAAATCCCATAATACATATTGTCAATAACTCTATTTAGGGATAAAAATGAAAGTCGGAATTCTCTGAAAAACACATCAATCCCTTTGGAAATGAATCGGTTTAATAGATTGCTTGGTTGCATACTTGATATAAGATGGGCTCCCGATGATTGATTATAAATTATATTGTAAACCCAAATAGGTAAACTTCCAAGCATAAACCCAATGATTAAGGTTGCATACTTTTTGATGTGTTGAATTAATCTTAATTTACTAAATAGAAAGAACAATATAAACAATGCTATTGGCAGTCCCATTAAATAATTATTCAGATAGCCTAGGCCGCAAAATACTCCAAGAACCATTACCCACTTAAGCCCCTTATCTTCTTTAATTATCCTAAAAAAGAAATAAGTTGCAAGTAGTGTATACATCATTAATGGAAGAAAATCAACAATTCCCACAATTAAGTTTCTTCGAATAAACATCTCTGGTGCGAAGATAAAAAAAAGTGGCGCCGTATAATTCACAAAAGGAGAATAGAAGCGTCTTGTTAATAAAAGAAAACCCATAAATGAAACTAATGAGAAAAAAAGAGCAACAAGTTTCATGCCCCAATTTTTAAGAGTTGCTTCTTTATAAAAAATTGAAGTTAAGTATGAATCAATAACCCCTCCCAGTTGGTAATGGGCGTAAGGCATTTCATGCCACTCTAGGGTTGAACCAAGAGCAATTTCATTTGCAATAGTTCCAATATAACATTCTTCCACGCCCCCATTCACAGATTCATTACTTGAGAAAACAAGAACTCTTGTTAGTGTAAAAAGTAATATAAGAAGTAAACACACTTTTAAATTTAATCTCATTTTCCTTTGTACTCTGGAATAGTTTGGTTGTTCTTGTTAAAATAATATTCCACAATCTGATAACATTCTTCCTGCCGTTGAACGCTGTGAAGTTTAGCGCAAAGGGAAAACGGAAGTGTCGAATCTAATCTCCCACTATTTGAATTCCATCTAAAATGGAAAATTTGTCCAGGACTTGAGAAATAATTGGATTCACCTTTTTGTCCTCCAAGATCCATTATTCCATTATAGCAGTAAGGCGCGTATTTAACTCGAAACAAGCTAAGCGGGTATATTTTTTGATTTAAAGAAATTCCCCCACTGGTTAACAATCCCACAAGGATTATTGTTCCAATAATCCTTAACACTCCCTTTTTAAAAAGAAGTTTTTGTATTGCTACTGCTACTAAAATAAAGAAAAATGGATACATGATTAGGTAATAAAAAGGATTTGATTCCTGCCCTGCGGCAAGCTCTCTGAAAACATCTCCAAATGAAGAAATTGAATATGCTAAAAAAAAGAGGATAATTATTCCTATTGGGAAACTATGTTTGATTTCAAGCCCATTAAATCCTTCTTTTTTAACTTTCTGTATTATGCTGGCCACACAAATAATAAATGAAATACTAAACAACGCAAAGTATGTGTAGTTAAGAATGGGATATGACTTGAATGAAAGAATAAACTCTTTGAATGTTATGGTAATTATTTTTTTGATAAAATGGGTAATGGAGATTTTAGAAAAGCTTCCAAAGAGGTGATTTAATTCTGAAATATTGTAAAAAATTCTAAATATCCCTAAGGGAATTGATCCAGTAAGAAATCCTAAAACAAATATTCCTGCTCTTTTAAACATCTTTTTACTGATTTTAAATTCAATAATGAGAAATCCAAAAACAAGGGGTAATGAAAGCGCCACACCATGGTTATTTAAGAATCCAAAACCATAAACTAATCCAAGTAACCCCCACCAAATTGGCCCTTTATTTTTTTCTTTTATTATTAATAATATGTAAAAAGCAATAATTGTGTACATAATTGAACTTAAAAAATCTCCAGTTCCATTGATAACATTCATCCAAAGGAACATCCCTGGAGCAAGAATGAAAATTGAAGAGGCAGTATAATTTACAAATTTAGAGTAAAACCTTCTTGTTAGAAGGTAGAAGAATATAAATGCAATTGTTGAATAGATAATTGGAATTATTTTTAATTCATACCCATTAATTAAACCAAGATTGTAAAATATTGAACTTAAGTATGCATCTACAACGCCCCCCAGTTGATATTCTGCAAACGGCATTTCATACCAAGAAAGGCCCGTGCCATGTGCAATTTCATTTGCCATTGTTCCCACATAGCACTCTTCTGCACCCCAATTATTATTGGTACTAGTAACAATAAACACTCGAGTTATGATGAAAAGGATAACAAGTAGAATGAATATATAATCCCCCTTTTTCATATCACTTATTTGTTGGCAATTCTTTAAGTAATTTTCGGGGAAAAATCTCTTTTATGTAACTGTTTTAATTTGCGATCTTTTCAATTTTAGGGAGAAGTTCTTGCCCAAGAAATTCTGCAGTGAGTTTATTGGCATAAACTGATGGGTGCCAGTCTTTTGGGTGGATTATCCAAGGAGAGTTATATTTGAACCCTATCTCTTCTGGAAGATAAAAAAACTCAAAACCCAAGTTTGTAACATTTCCCTTGATAATTTGAAGATATGTTTTTTCAGGAATTTGTTCGACTAAAGGGTAGGAAAAAACCAATACATTAAAATTCTGAATTTTAGATATCTCTTTTAATTCTTTAAGTGGTTTTATAATAGACTCTTGGATAGTTTTGTTAAAGGGCAAGTATTTAGATACGGGGATTCCTAATCTAATCTCCCAGGCTTTTGTTTCTGAAATGTTATTTTCAATTAATTTTTTTACAAGGTATCTATCCAGATGGAATATTGCTTTTGCATCTTCATAGTCATTGGAAACAATTCCAATTAAAACAATATTTGGTTCATATTTGATCCCCTTTTCTATTAGACGGTTTAATTCAAGTTTAGTATTATACCCATTCACTCCTAGATTTAATACTTCAATATTTTTTAAGGGAAATTTCTCTTTAAGAAAATTTTCTAGCAAACTGCTAATTGTTTCATTATTATTTACGCTTGCCCCTGCTACATATGAATCTCCAATTACTATTATTCTTAAGGTAGAATCAGGTTTAGGAATTTCATAGTTTATTGTACTTCTAATACCATCTTCATTGATTGTTTCATAGGTTGTAGGATGTTTAATTATAAACCCCCCATACATTGTGGTTGAATTTAACCTCCATCCATTAGGTGAGTGTACAAATTCAGAGAATCCAGAAGAATCTAATTTTCTAAGGAGTTCCCAATTTATAATAAATTTATTGCATAATACTTGAAAGGTTTCATTGATCATATTACCTTCAGAATATTCAACATTTGAAGAGAATGTTTGCCATTCTTGATACGAATTATGAAGGGAAATTAAAAGAGGAACTATTATTATTGTGAGGAGTGATAACCAGAAAAACAAAAAAATAATCTTTTTAATCATGAAATAGTTAATAATTTATCACTTAAGTAATTTACTGATTTTATCAAAAGTATTATAAGTTTGAGTTCTTAATCTTTAGCAATGAAAAAGTTACATTTGCTGATGGTGCTTGCAGTTGTCATTTTATCCCTCCAATTTATATGGCTTCAAAAAAACACGGCCCCAATTGACATTGAAGGAATGGATTATATCCATTATACAATGCAGGCAAGCCACGCATTTGGGGGCAATTCGATTGGCCTTTTTTTAGTTTCGGGGGCGAGAGCACCACTGCCCGCTTATTTAGGCTCTCTTTTTATTATTTTTAAGAATTTAGATACTTTAATTTTTTTAAGTTCATTTGTTTACCTTGTGATCTTAACTGCATCAGTTTATGGGATATCCAAAATTGCTTATAATGAAAAAGTGGCATTCATTGCTTCAACACTTTTGCTTGTTTCAAATGGAATTTTTTTCATATTCCACGCTTTTTTCCCGGACTTTTCTTTAGCGGCATTTATTGCCCTTTCAATATATTTGCTCTTAAAATCAGATGGGTTTAGAAATAGGAAATATTCTACTTTGGCAGGTATTTGTGCAGGTTTTGGTTGGTTAACTAAATGGCAGTTTGTCCTTTATTTAATCCCCATTATTGGTTATATCTTCTTTCAAAACAAAAAGTTATTTGAGCCATTAAAGGAAGAAAAGCAGTTTTTCAAATACTTAATAATCTCCCTTGGCGCTTTATTGATTACTGTTTTTTCCTTTTCTAGTTTTAACAGGTCCCCATTTGCTGCGCCCTTATCTGTGTTAGCGTTTGCAGTAGTTTATATCATATTAAGGTTAATCTTAAAAGAAAAATCTTCATTATCTAATATGTTTGATTTTGGCGTAAGCCAATTTGTTATTGCAGGAGTTTGGTATTTGTTTCAAAATAATAGAATCATTGAAGCAATATTTTATTTTACTAAAAGTTCCCATTCGGTACTCTTTAGAGTAGGTTCACTGTTTAGTTTGGTTAATCTTAGTTATTACTTAAGAAAGCTTATTTTTGAACATTTATCAATATACATTTTAAGCATTTCTATTTTGGCAATTATTTTCGTAATTGTGAGAATATTTACTAAAAGAGGCATTAAAAAATGGAATAAATATGATTCTTTATTTTTAATTACATTTGCATTTATTTATCTTATTTTTACATATGTGGAGAACAAAGATCCAAGGCACATATTCCCGATAATTGCAGTTGTTTTTCCACTTCTTGGAAGTCTTTTGTATTCTGCATTTAGTAAAAAGTTGCTTAATGTCTTTCTTACGGTGATTGTTGCAATTTCCATTTTAAATATTGCTTCAATGGTTTTTCCAATATCTCCGATTTTCCACCAAGTAAATTTTGCGTTTGAAAGCCCCCATTGGTGGATTAAAGAGAACCCCTTAGAAGCAGAATATTTCTCAAGTGAAGTTCTTCTGGTTATCAACACTAGTCGTAAGAATAATATTTGTCTTTTAGAATATAAAGAAGGCCTCACTAAAAGCGATTTCCAGTGGACAGAATTTAAGGAGGGGGTGCAACCCCAGAAATATCATGTCTATAATCTGGTTGAAGATGATGTATTCCTCACATTAATAAAATGCGATTATCTAGTTACTAAGCCTAATGACCCGGGCTGGCCAGAAGGAACTATTAAATTGAGAGAGTTTTATGGGGAATTAGAAAAAAATCAAAGTTTAAAGTTGAAATTTGATTCAATGTTTAAGCCGATTGCTGAAATTAAGAATAGGATAAAAACTGGTGATTTTGTAAAAGTTTATGGGGCGATTTGAAATTATGAGACATTACTTTAAACTGATTTTATTTGTATTATACTCATTAATTTTTGTCGGAATCTTATTAGTTTCTGACATTCATTTATTGGGGAGATTATCAAAAACTTCAGATATTGATTCAGTAAAAGTAAATTTCTCTGGAGACCTAGACTGTGGGTTTTTAGTGGTAAGAAATAATCTTTTAACAATAAATTGGAAAGATTTTGAGGATGAACCCCCTTTAAGTAATTCATTTGAAAATTTAGTGGTTCATCCGTTAAAAAATAAAGTTAATTATTCACACCTCTTTAACCGAACAGTTGTAGCTACAATTAACTCTGAAGGATTCAGGGGGGAGAAAGTAGATTTGATTAAAGGGGAAAATATTACTCGAATTTTAGTTTTAGGAGATTCTTGTACCTTTGGTTATGGGTTACTTGATAATGAAACTTCCCCTCATTTACTTGAAAAAAAATTGAATTCAGGGGGCAATTTTGAAGTATTAAATTTTGGTGTAAGTGATTATGACACTGATTTAGAAATTGAAAGATTGATTTACCACGGTTTAAAATGGAATCCAGATATTGTAATCTTGGCTTATGTAAGTAATGATATAGAAGATACAAAAAAAGCAAGGGAAATCCAAAATACAGTTTTAAGATGCATTCAAGAGTCTGAGCTAGAAACAAACCCCCAGATGAAAGATTTTCAATTAAAATATGTTGGGTCTATGTATCATGAGAGATACATTTATGGGCTGCCTTTTGAGGAAGTATGGGGCCGAATTGAAAAACCATTAAGAAGATTGAATGGGTTAGCAAGTGAAAATGATTTTGAGGTCATTATAGTTGCATTTCCCTCTCCCTGGAACCATATATCTCAGCTGAGAAAAACATGCAAGGATTATGGGGGGGAGTTTATTAATCTGTTAGATCATGGGGGATTTGGGGATGAAGATGATTGGAAATTATCCGATAGGATTCATCCTAATCTTGAGGCAAATAAAAGAATTGCCGAGTTATTGGCTGAGGCTGTTTTAGTTTAGTTTTGTTGGGTTTAATGAAATATTTAATTTTAATTAAAATGAATTCATTAACAATAATTTTGTGAGGGGGGAGTTTAAACTCCTATTCGGAGATTTTTATTTTAAGAATGGAAAGGATTAAAAATATAATGTCTAAGCTCTATTGAATAGATGAAATATTTTATGAAGACTATAACAAGGCCTTGGTTTATTTTATTATTGTTAATTTCTCTTTTTATTTTCCTAAAATTACCGCTGGCAATTACTAATGATTATTATATGAATGACCAAGTTAGGATGGGAGGAGTTTCTATTGCGATTAGAGACTTTGGAATCTCTCAAGGTTTAATGCTAACTGTAGAACATCATGGATCATTGCTATTAGAATCAATAATCTTTCTTCCTTTTGTTTTTTTAAATAATTGGTTATTTTTGTATAAATTAGTTCCGTTATTTATCCAACTGTGGATTGTTGTTATTTCCTTCCTTTTTTTTAAAAATGAGGAGAATGTGCATTTCGGAGCTATTTTTTCATTATTCATCATATTGGGCCCAAGGCTCCTTAAAAGGACCATATTAATGTATGGGTCACAACAAGAGGGTTTATTATTTTCAATAATCCTAGTTTATTTATTATTTTCTTATCTTAAGTTTCCTTCTTCTTTAAAGTTATTTTTTTTGTTCTTTTTGAGTGGATTTAATTATTTTTTAGAACCTTCTTTACTAATTTTATCATCAATTGTTTTAATTTATATTATTTATAAAAAAAAACTATTCAAAAAGCCATTACAATCTTTACTTTATTCTCTATACTTTTTGATAGGATTAACTCCAGTATTTTATTTAAAACATATTCTAAGTGACCAACCGTCAATTAACTTCTTTTTTTCGTCATTATCCTATTTAATTTTTTTAATCAGAAATCCTGGGGAACTATTGGTTCAATTACAAACTGTTTTCCAAAAAATACCTTATCTTTTTGATTATGGCCACGGAAATATTTGGATAATATTGGCATTTACCCTACTTGTTGGCACATTCTTTTATTTAGGAGTATTTTACATGAAGTCTAAGAAACAAGGAAGGGAGGAATCTCTGCTAGGTTTTTTATTATTTTATTCAATAATTTTTACCTTGAGTTATACTGTGGCCAGTAAATTTGATGTGTTTGGCGTATTAAGTGATCCATTTAGCCATAGGAATTTAATATACCTTTATCTCCCATTTTTCTATTTCATAACTAAAATTTTCTTTTTAATAATTAAAAAGAAAGGGGTACTTATGAAGACAATGGGAGTTAGTATTCTTTGTTTATTTTTATTTTTAGGAGTTCATTTAAACTTTCAGAACTTGGGGGGTTACAGTGGACTGGATAATTCCTATTATGAAGTTGCGAGAGATTTTACGGCTAAAATTAATGATTTGGGCATCAATACAATTTATGCTGACCCCCATACCAAATGGTCTGGCTATTTTTTATCTAATGGAAAAACTCTTTTTGCTTGCGGTTATGATTTATTCAGCAAGTGCCCCTTAAACGGGATATCTCCAATTTTTGAGCAGACTGCGGCAAACCAAGAAAAATATGGATTTCTATTTAGATTCTCTTCCCAGTTAATACGAGAAGAAATGGATTACGGTGAAAGGAAATTTCTGGAGATATTAGATAATAATTCGATATTTTCAACAAACATAAAGTATTCAAAAGGAGATCACAATTTTCACTTTTATTATAATTTTAGTGAAGATATTCGCAAGTTGGGGGTTTTAAGTACCCAAGATCCTGTGTTGACTAGTTTAGTCACGACTAAATAGTAATTAAAAAACCGAAAGGTTTTTAAATAATAAAATATCTTTTTTATCAATAGGTGATCAATATCAGTCTTGTAAACAAAGTCCAAGATTTACACCAGAAATGGAATCGGCACAGAGATATTAAGAAACTAGCAGATTTGATTGCAAATGGGGGGAGGGAGATTGAACCCAATTGGAAACATATTAGAAGATCATTACCTTTTTTCTTAGGAATGGGGGCATTTTCAGTGCCTCTTTTTGGACAAAGTTTAGAAACCCCCCAAGCTCAAGAAACTGCAATAATTTATGAGACCGAGTTAGCAGAAGAACTAATTAGGGATTACCAAGTTGCCCTCCCTAGTGCACATAGTGATGCTGTTTTAGAGGGAACAATTACCAGATACATTGCAAATGAGACAATCCCTTTTTCTGTAAGATATGAAGTCAATTTTGAAAATTATCCAGACTTGGATTTGAAGTGGGGTACTGGAAGCCAGACTTTAAACGGACTCAATCCCGAATTCTATCTTCTTTCAAATGCATCAACCTTCGATGTAAGTTTAGTAATTAATGACAAACAAGGGAATACTTATTTTTGGGGGGACATAGATATTGACATTCCCCTGCATAATGAACTTCCGATAATTTTGGATGCAACTAGATTTGTTCCAGTAGAACAAATCAAGAGTGTTAGTTGGTCTGCAGAGAATGGAGATCCAGCAGATGAAGTGACATTTCCAATTGCAAATAAAAACTCTCCAGTAACTACTTTAACAAGTACTTGGCCAAATGTGTTAGATATTGGTTGTAGGATCGAGAAAAATGATGGGACCATTGTGGAGGAAGGTATTGAGGCATTGATTTACTTTAAAAATGGGACACCTTTTGAGAATAGAAGTGTGAATACTGCAGCTGCTAGATTTATCCAAGTTAGTGAACTGGAAGATAGCATGGATAAAGAGTTTCCTCTTTTAAGATCTATTGGCGTGAATACAATCACTGTTCAAGTAATTTGGTATTTTGGGCACCCGGATGATGGAGGGAATTGGACAATAGAACCCCTATGGGCTAATGGTTGGCCCCCTGATCCTCGCGGAGATACAATTCGCATGGATGTTTTTAGGAAATATGTTGAGCGGGCAAAAGAAGAAGGATTTCAAGTTTATGTAGAGATGAGGGCCTGGCCTTATCAAAATGATCGAGATATTGAATGGGATCACACCACCTTTGATCCAGTTTCAAAGATTTCATACTCCTTTAGGGCAACGGAGGAGTGGTGGATCGGAAAAGGAGAGGGCCTCAATAATATGTTCTTATTTTACTTAGATGATTTGATTACTTTAGGCGTAGATGGCGTATTCTTGGGGGCAGAAACTGGTGCATTAGAACAATCAGGAGGTATAGAAACCCAAGAGTTTTATAATTTGATTATTGATCAATATAGGCGTGAAGGTTTCAATGGAGTCATTTCCTATGCAAATTCTTTCTTTGGTGCAGGAGAATTTGTACCATCTCTCTTAATCCCTGGAGCATCAGGCATCCCTTATGAAAATATGGATGCTGTTTCTTCCACTTATTACCCTACTTTGGCTAATAAGTTAAACGCATCAACACTAGAGATGCAGATGGAAGTAAGAGAAGATATAAAAATTTTTTTTAAACCTAGGTCGGAGGCATATAAATTGCCCACAATAATTGAAGATTGTTGGTGCCCCGCGTATACAACGTGCGCAATGAATCCAGTTGAAATTGGAAATGAGCGAAATATAGAAGATCAAAGGAGGTATTTTAATGCAATCTTAAGAGAATTTTCTGCTGAGAATATTAATAGTGAAAACCCTTGGATATCAACTATGACTATGGCAGAGTATAAAATAATGGAAGATATATATATGAAAGATTTTTCTCAAGATGGAATTGTTGATAGCCCTTGGCTTAATAAATCTGCAGGCAATACTCATCTTCAATACACGATAAAGGTTTTTTTTTCAGACAAACCTGCGCCATCTTTTAATTAGGATTGGTGTAATATATTAATTCATTACCCCAATTAGAAAATTGGGGCAAGATTGCTTTAGTTTGAAACTTAGAATCTAAGATTTCTTCAAGTTCTTCATTATATCCTATCCAAGATTCGTGTATTTTCAAGTACCAGCATTGCGTAATGTTTAACAAGATATTCTTGGTTTTTTCACCCTCTTTCCAATACAATGGAATTACATTTCCCCCTGGATAATAATATTGGATTACTGGGGCCGGATAAGAATGAGACATAATTATCAATTCTCGATCCGAATTTAACTCAAGATACCTTGATATCTCTCTTAACCCCTCCTGATTTAGATCTGAATTAGTATAAATATTAAAGGAAGCAATAGATACACAGCAGAAGATACAAATAATAATTAAAGGAAAAATTTTAAGGATTGGTTTACTGTTATCCCAAAAGGAGATTAAAATAAACGAGAAAATAATCACTAAGGCAGGGACAATAAAAATGAAACATTTTTCTCTAAATACATTCGGGAACATGGCTGTGACAAAGAAAGGAATAAATGTCCAACTCCCCAATAGAATAAACTTAAGATATTCTTTTTTTAGTAATAATGAAATCCCTGCAATTAAAAAAATTATCAAAGAAAATAAAATTAAATTATTGTAAAACTTTCCTCCAAATAGTTCTCCTATAATCTTTGAGAATTGAGAAACAAGGTTGTTTGAAAAGCTAATCCAGCTAAGGGGAGAGTTAGATGTTAGTTGCCTTTTTAGGGTAAATCGGAGAAATGTCTTTCCATAAAGGAGAAATACAATTAGCATAACTCCTTGCGCAATCAACCATTTTTTTATTGAGAATCTTTTTAGGATCCAAAATCCAAAAATTGTAACATTTTGAATAAAGAAAACTAAAATCCCATAATTGTTAACAAAGATTAGCAAGCAGCTTGAAATGGCATAAAGAATTATACTGCCTATCTTATTATATTTTAATAGCTTTATTGAATAAAATATGGACATTAAGAAAAATGTTGCAGTGATATGATAATTTACTGCTTGTCGTGCCCAGAAAATACTATAAGGAATAATTGAAAAGAAAAATGCTGCAAGTAACCCTACTTTTTCATTAAAAAGAAGTTTCCCAAGCAAGTAAGTATATACAATTGCAACCAGACTTAAGAGAACAGTTAGCAACCTAAGAAAGATTTCAGAGGTATTTCCCCCAAGATTGACCCAAGAGGCCACAAATAGATAATAAACTGGCGGATAGCTTCCAGTTCCCGCAGCATGTTTGATTATTGTACTAACTAACTCTGCAGCTTTGTATGGTTCATTTACAAATTTATCTTCATACATATTAGAAGAAGTCCAAGCAAGAGTCGAAAGTTCATCAAAAGTTAGTCCTGGGTCATTAAGCTTGTAAGTTCTTAGAACTAAAGCTAGAATAAGTATTATTAAAAGTATAAAGGCTACTCTTCCTCTTTTCAACTTATTTGGAATATGAATTAATCGCATTTAAAAATTTATCTCAAGGAAAACTTTTTAAACATTAAAGTTAAAAATATTTTAATGAAAAAAAGGATTGCTTGTTTAATGTTTATTCTTCTAGTATTTTTACTTGGTTGTAGCAAAAATTCTATTAACCTAGCAGACGAGGCAAACAAAGAACAAATCTTAAAAACAGGTTTAATTGAAGACTTTTCAAATTTTAACCAAGAGTTAGAATTACGTTCACAAGTTTATGGGCCAGGGAATGTAGAAGAGAAGATAGTTGCCATTCAAGGCAATTCTAATTTTAGCAGCGCTCTTCAAATAAAATTTACTCCATTAGATTATTTGGCGGGAGTTTTCCCTCCCTTTTTAAGTTTAGGTTTTAATAAATTTAAGGGAGATTGGTCTGACTACAAGTACTTAAACTTTTATTTTAAAGCAAGTGCTCCAGACTTTTCTATCGTATATCAGTTATTAGATTGTTCTAAATTGGGCCAAGGGAAGTGGTCCCATGCAGTCCTTGTTGACGGCCATAATTTAACTAAGTTTAATCTTATGAAAATTCCATTAACCCCCGAAGACTTTAACTTTTCTCCACAAGAAGGTGAGACTGTGGAAAATAAGAGAATCTCTTTTATGGAAGTTTGTGGTTCAGAATTGTTAATTAAAGTAAATGCAAAAAATGTAACTGAAAATTTTGAGTTTGGCAAATTTTTCTTAATTAGATAATCAACAAGTTTAAGAAAGATTTATATTAAACATTAAAATAAAACTTTTTAGTTGATTTTTATGGGGCCCCCAAATAGAATTTATGAAGTTGAAATTGATTTAGTTAGAACTTGTAATCTACAATGCAAAATGTGTAACTTCTGGAAGAATAGTGTTAATCCAGAAAGAAGTTCAACTGAAGAACTTAAAAAAGCAATTTTAAATCTTCATAATTGGTTTCAAAGAGATTTTAAGATTGCATTTGCTGGAGGAGAACCTTTTATGCGGAAGGATGCAGTTGAACTTATCGAGTATTCTTCTAACTTGGGAATAACCACCACTGTAATTACAAATGGGACTTTGATGACGGAAAAGATGATTGATGAGATTGTGGAAAGTGGGCTTGTAGGATTAACAATTTCTATTGATAGTTTAGATCCAAAAAAGCATGATTATATCAGAGGGGTTAAAGGAACTTTTGAAAAAGCATTTGGAACTTTTAATAAAATAATTGAAAAGAAAAAAGGGGAATTGCCTTACTTAAGTATTGCATCAATTGTGTCAAACTATAATCATCTAGATGTAATAAAAATTTTAAAATGGTTGAAAGAAAATAAGGCAGGATTTCTAGTAATCCAATGTTTAAGCTATAATTTTTTCCCACATACTGAAGGATGGTTTGACAAAAAACTTTGGCCAAGTTCTAAGGAGGAAGCATTAGAAATTTGTGATTCTCTTAGAACATTAATTAACATGAAAGAAGAAGGATATCCGTTAATAAATGATGCTGGGCAAATAAATGAAATGATTAACTATTTTAATGAACTTGATTGGAAGGGATTGATACAAAATGGATGAATCCTGTAAAGTTGCTTTTAGCTGCCTTGTTATAAATGAATCAGGGGATATGAGGATCTGTAGAGATATGGAACCAATTGGAAATATTAAGAACACAACTCCTGAAGAAGCATGGAACTCCAAGGCCGCTACAGAAGTTAGAAAAAAGATTTTTGTATGTCAAAAGCCCTGCAAAATATTAAATTGCAATTATATAGACCATGAGTAAAGATTCATTAGGTATCAGTTTTGAAATGTGTAATTTTTGTAATCTAAACTGCAAAATGTGTGGAATTCATCTCCAGAATAGAAAAGATTGTAAAAGTGGATTTCTTAGTTTTGAGAACTGGAAAAAAGGGGTATTGTCTCTTTCTAAAATAAAAGGTCGTTACATCGATTTAGTACCTCATTGGATAGGGGAACCCTTACTTAATCTAGATTTTGGAAAAATGATGCTATTTGCATTTAACAATAATGAAAATAATAAACTTTTTCACCATTTTCAATTTAGCACAAACGGTCTTTTAATCAATAAACATCTTGATGCTATAAAAGAATGCGTTTCAATGAAAAATCAAAGTGAAAATACTTTCTATTTCATTAATATATCTTTAGACGCATATTCAGATTTAACATTCTCCAAAATAAAAGGAAAAAATGGGCTTGAAGTTGTAAAAGAAAATATTAAATTATTACTTGACATTCAACAAAATTTTGGATATCCTAAGCTCCATCTCTCTTTCATCATTATGGAGGAGAATAAGCATGAGGCCGGATTATTCAAGGAATTTTGGGTTAATGAATTTACAAAAAGAAACCTCCCTCATGCCGTTAGCTGCAGATTTATATGTGAAGACTTAAATGTGATCTACTTTAGGCGGTTAAGCAATCCCTCCGACCAAATAAGTGCGAATAAGCTTCACCAAGAAATAGTGTCTTCTATAGGTGTTCAAGATAATTTGTATAACAAATACCCTGGCGGTGGTGAGTTCTAATTTCAAAAAGAATGCCTTGCAAGGGATTATGGAATTATTTGCTTGTTGACGTTGAAGGCAATATCACAACATGTTGCTTAGATTCTGATTTAAAGAACAAGATAGGGAATTTAAGTGAGATGGATTTGTTTGAGGCATTGAATTCTGAAAAACTAAAAAGGTGGAGACAAGCACAATTAGAAGGGAGGTTTGAGGATAGCGGCCCACACTGCATGGAATGCAATTACCTTGCAGCCGAACAAATGACTGAAGATGAGGTGTCTGAGATAACTAAAGATGATGAATAAAAAATTTATAGATTATTACCGGAACTTGGATAATAAAATGATTGGTTTTGATTTGTCCAATAAGTGCTGTTTCAAGTGCGTTTATTGCTCTTTTCAGAATAAACTCAACAAGGATAGAGAGAATGATTTTTTAAATCTAGATTTGTTTAAAAAAATTATTAATGAACAGATAGAAAATAAAATTAAATATAGGGTCATTTTTTTAGCAGTGGGAGGGGAATCATTGATGCACCCATATTTCAACGAGATTATTAGCTTTCTTTTTAAGAATAATGAAGGTGAAAGATTATTTGATATAATAAGCTTGAATACAAATGTTGCTTTTTTAAGCCCCGAAAGTACAGATACCATTCATAATTTAATATTAAATTATCCAGGTAAATTCATGATTACTTTATCTATTAATGCTTATTCTTCAAGGGCTTTTAAGTTAGTGAAGGGGCAAGATTTATTAAAAATAACTAATGAAAATACTAAATATTTATTGAGGGATAAGAAGAATAAAAATGTAACTGATGAGATTGTATTATTGCAATATCTTGTTCATGAACTTTCAAAGGAAGAATCTAAAAAGTTCTTAGATTTCTGGGAATCTTTTTTACAAGATGAAGGGATAAATTATATTGTTGAATACGAGCTCCCATTTAAGAAAGAGTCTGATGTTGCAATAATTTTTAAGAGAGTTTATTGGGATAATCAAGAAAAGTATGATAAAATGCATCAAGATGTAGTTAAAGAACTTGGCTTACTTCCTCTCGAAGAAAAAAAGAAAGACTTAGAAAAATTTTCTCCAAGATTTCATAGCGTTAAAAGAGAACCTTGCGCTTCTCTTTGGTTATCCCCCATTGTGAGGGTAGATGGAATACTTAGCCCTTGTTTGCAAGACGATCGCGATCTCCAGATGCTTGGAAATTTGAAAAATGATTCTTTCTTTGATCTTTGGTTCTCAGAAAGTGCACATAATTTGAGAAAGAAACACATTGCAGGGGATTTTGAGAATATATCCATTTGCAAGGATTGTGATTTCTTTATTGGACCAAAAATTTCAAAAGAGGATATTTCTGGTTATTTAAGAATTTTTGATGAAATTAATGGAGAAGATGATGAATAGTTTAATTGACCAAAATGTTAGTTTGATAAGGGATTGGTTTAATGGGGTTAGGAGATACCCGAGATATTTGGAGATTTATCCCACAAATAAATGCAATCTTAAATGTATTTTTTGTGGGACTGTTGATTATACTAAGAGAAATGAACTTTCGGATAATCAATGGTTTTCAATATTAAAAGAAGCTAATAAGGGGGGAGTTGAGGATATATATCTCTTAGGTGGTGGTGAGCCCTTGTTAAGGAAAAATTTATTTGAGTTGATACTCAATAACTTTAAAAAAAAAGCTTTTTTTTCAATAACCACGAATGGTACATTGTTCACTCAAAATCTTATTGAGGGATTCATAAAATTTCAATGGGATGAAATAGTAATTAGCATTGATGGATATAAGGATATTCATGATACTCACAGGGGTAAACAAGGGACCTTTGAAAAAGTAGAGAAAGCATTAGGCATCTTCAAAAAACTAAAGGTTAATAATAATTCTAAATTGCCTTTAATTAAAATTCATACCGTTCTTACAAATTTAAACTTTGATAAATTACTACCTTTAATTGAGTTTGCAGAAAAATATGATATTTCTTATTTAGAGTTAGATTCACTAAGCACACTTTTCTGCGAAGATCCTTTATTTAAAAGTTTAGAAGTAAGTTCAGCGAGTTTTAATCTTTTTCAGGACTTACTTAATGATAAATATCTCCCTAAACTTAAATCTTGGGGGATAGAAAACAATTATTCTGATTTTGTTTCTCCGACTATTGTAAGGGGAGGATTTAGTGAAAATATTAATGTTGAGGATAACTTATCTGAGAAAGTTATTGGGCCACATTGTTACTTTCCTTGGTTGCGACTAGTTATAAATCCTTATGGAGAATTAAGGGTGTGTTGTGTGGGGACAGATGAAAAAAATCCAGGGACATTTTCTGAATCATTAAAACATACTTGGTTTAATTCTCATGAATTGGAAAAATTAAGAAAGACTATGAAGGAAGGTGTCATGCGAAGTTATTGTAAATACTGCCCCCCTGGATTAAAGGCAGAGAATTTAAGAATCGCGAGTGTTCTAAATAAATGATTTTGTTTTTATTAAAAATAAAAATTGCTATAGATATTATCTAAATATTTTGAGGAAACATTAATAAATAATCCATGCTTGAATTATTTGAGGAGAGATATTGGAACCGATAAATTTTCATGGTAATTATCTAGTTATGGAATTAACTAATAATTGTAACTGCAATTGCTCTCATTGTATTCGTGACAAGGGAATTAAATATCTCGAGAAAAAAGGAAATATTGAAAAACGAATTGTAATTAATCTAATAGATGATTTAGTTAATAACGCAATAAAATTTTATGATTTTAATATGTTCTGGTTAGGCGAACCATTAATGCATCCAGATTTCTTAGAAATTTACTCCTATGTATTAAATGCAAATAAAAAGAATAAACTTTTTGGAAGTGTTAATATACACACAAATGCCCACTTCCTCTCTCAAGAGATTATTAATCTTTTAAATGAGTTTCATGACGTTCCTCAAACTTGGCACTTAACAATTGATGCTACATCTCCAATTACCTACCAAAAGATCAGCGGAACTCACGGATTTGAGAAAGTAGTTGAAAATTGTAAACAATTGCTTTCGCAAAAGGAAGGTAAATTTCCAAGAATTGTTTTTCAATTCATAGTTGAAGAGGAAAATTACTATGAAGCTGAACCGTTCATTAATTTTTGGTCAAAAGAATTTGAAAAATATAAATTGAGTTTTTCAAAGGTGGGATACTTTGTGCCAGGATATGTTGATAATTTTATATTTTTAAGACAATGTGATGCGGTAACTGGGGGGGAAGAAAGGCAAAAGAAACTTAATACCCTCTACAAAAATACATTATTAGAAAATGGAATTCAAGACCACAATTATGAAGGAAAAGAAGCTGTTTTTATTCCAGAAGGATATGTCCACATTCCTTACAAAAAGAGAAAGAAATTGGGAGAAGTAGATTTTAGTAAAAATTCAATTTGCTCAGGTTTCTGGAAGACACCCACCATCTCTTGGACTGGAGAAGTAACAGTTTGTCAACGAGATAGTGGGATGGAACTTAAGGCAGGTGATCTTAAGAAAGAGAAATTCTCAGAAATTTGGTGGGAATCTAAACAAATGAAGAAGAACAGAAATGCAATGATTGAACAAGATTTGGAGAAAATCCCAATATGTAATGGTTGTTTAATTCCAAAATCTTCGAATTATAGTTCAATTTCAGAAAATGAACTTGAATATTATTTTTTAAAAAATGAAGAGCATTAATAATTTTAAAATGTTAGTTTTAGCTTTATTACTTTTTTTATCTTTTGGTGCAGCAATCTTCTTCTCTTTTAACTTTGAAAATATTTTTGGAAAAACTTCTTTAGATTATAATATTTTCAATATCATTTTGGGAAGAAACCTTAGTGGTCCTATTGTTGTAGATGGCTGCAATGTTTTTATTGATTATGATTTATTTCAAGAGATTGAAGTTTCAAATGGGGTAAGGAGATTTTTTAATATTTCAAAACCTCCACTTATTTATAGGGAAAAAAGAGATAATCAGAATATTGTGGTTTTAGGAGATTCTTTTACATTTGCAGCAGGAGTTCTTGAAAATGCAAGTTGGCCTTTCTTTTTAAATGAAATTATAAATTCTAATGTTATAAATTTAGCTATACCTGGAATAAATACTAATATCTCTATAGAAAGATTTGCTAAACTTGGAGTTGATTACCACCCCCAAATTGTTATTTACCAATATTCATTTAATGATTTTCAAGAGTCATATCTCCTTTTTTCAGCAATTGAGGCAGTGATTGATAAGATTAACATTACACATGAGGATTCAGAATACCTTTTTAATTCTAAATTTCAAAACTTTTATGAAGATGAGATCTACCCATTAAATTGGAGGGGAATCTTTAATAAATCCGTGTTGGCCCCCCTTATTAAATTGCATAATTTGAGCAAAAATCATAATTTCGAGGTTTTGATTCTTACTGTGCCAGGGAATGAAAGAGAATTAGATGAAGTTAAGAGATTATGTGATAATTTTAATTGGCCAATCATTGAGGTTGGGAAAGATATTGAATTTGAGTGGAAACCACCATTTACATTAGATGATGGTCATTTTTCAGTGCAAACACATAAAAAAGTTGCAGAATTATTAAAATTAAAACTTGAAAATGCAAAACTATCTTAATTATAGATTGTAATATACCTTTATTGAAATAACAAACTCCAAAAGAAGAATATGAATACTATTTAAAAATGAATAATATGAAAAAATATTTGGTTATCCTAATCTTCCTACTTTTTATTCTTTTATTTGCTTTTTTTCAGACAAGTTATAATAGTTGGAAATTTGGAAGACAGATACCACCTTTAGAAAATTCAAAATTTTTAATCAAAGCAGTTTTTAATCAAAAAAATCCAATAACTTTTTATAATAATTTGATTGCAGTCAATCCTAATCTCCTTTATATGATCCCTACTTCAGAGTACCGGAAAGAACTTTATGATTTTAAAAGGGATCCAATATCTTATCCCTTTAATGAGGGAAATATGTCTTTGTTAATACTAGGGGATTCATATAGCTGGGGTTTAGGTGTAAAACAAAATGAAACATGGCCCTCTATATTATCAAAGACAGTGTCATACAAGGTTTTCAATTTTGCAATTAGTGGGATTAACACAAAAATTGAAGTTGGTAAATTAGAAAAAAGAGGAATTGAGTATAACCCCAATTTGGTTATTCTTCAATATTGTTTCAATGATTTTGAGGATACTTATGAACAATATAATTTAGCAGATAATATTAGTTTTGAATTTGAAAAAAGGGGACTAGACTATTCTTTATCAAGTATACATAAGGCTGCATCCAGTTTCTATGAAAAGTTTGTATTCAAAAAAAACCCGGAAAAAGAATTTGAAGAAGAAGTACTAACTCCCTTAGAGAAGTTATATAATCTAAGTCAAACGAATAATTTTACTGTTTGGGTTCTTATGCTACCCTCTCCTCCGTTTCAAACACATTTGTTAAATGAAAGGTTTAATAAATATGGGTGGAGAATATTTGATATACATGAATTGTTAGATTTTGAATATGATCCGCCATTTACATTAGATAATGGTCATTTTTCAGTGCAAACACATAAAAAAGTTGCAGAATTATTAAAATTAAAACTTGAAAATGCAAAACTATCTTGATTATAGGTTACAGTACACATTAGTGGAGATTACAAATTATTGTAATCTTAAGTGCCCCATGTGCCCCCAAGCATTTGATGGTGGGATGTGTGAAAAGGGATTTATGGACTTTAAAACTTTTAAAAATATCGTAGATAATTTTCCGAGAAAACAAAAACCAAATGCCTTAAAACTCTTCTGGCTAGGAGAACCTATGCTGCATCCAGATTTCAATAAATTCTTAAAATATGCATCTGAAAAACTTAATAATCCAAGAGGGTATGAGTACATCACTTTTGACAGCAATGCAACACTTTTAACTAAAGAGATTACAGATACAATCTTAGATGCTGGTGACTTAATTCCTTTATTCACATTATCTTTGGATGCAATCAAAGAAGAAACTTATAAGAAGATTAGAATTGGAGGAAATTTTAATAAAACTATGGAGAATGTAAAATACTTCTTCAAACGAAGACATGAGCGGGGCTTATTGTATCCAGCAGTAATGCTTCAATTCATTGTAATGGATAAAAACCATACTGAAATTTTAGAATTTATTGAATTTTGGAAAGATTTTCTTAAAAAACATTTTGTGCCAGGATTGAGGCACCATAAAGATATCATTTGGATAAAAAGAATGGACACTCCTGACCCAAAAGAACAACAGAATTTAAACGAGTTTTATGCTACAAAATTAAAAGAGTACAATATAAAAAGTCAAGACCTTGGTTGGTGCAGAATTGGGGCAGAGATAAGCAATGATTTGAGGGATATGGATGGTTGATTATAAAAAAGTTGTATTGGTGAATCCTCCGGTTTGGAATGCAAGATCTCCTCCCTTGAATATTGCTTACCTCTCTGCATATGCCAAACTTCATGGATATAATGTTAAGTGTTTTGATTTTAATATCGAATTCCTTAATAAAGTTCCAAGTGAGTACAAGAAATTTTGGAAGGGAGAATTTATGGAGTTCTGGAATGACGATTTGCTTTGGAAAACCCAATTAAAACCTAAAATTGGCAAATACCTCATTAAACAAATGGTATCGAAGATAATTGGGCAAAAACCCGGAGTGGTTGGTTTTTCGATAAACTATTCTTCGCCATTATTGATAGAAGTATCCGAATTGATCAAAAAAGAAGATCCAAATATTATCATTGTGGTGGGCGGAAATTTAAGTGAAATATTCCTCTCAGGGGAACAGCTATTAAAATCAGGTAATATTGATTTTTCAGTAATGGGAGAAGGGGAGTTGACTTTTATTGAAATTCTTAAACGGTTAGATAACGGTAAAATATTAGATGACATTGAAGGGACCTCAGTTTTTAGAGAAGGGAAGATCTTAGAAAATAAAAGAAGGCCTAGATTCTCTCAAATTGATAATATTCCCTTTCCAGACTTTTCAGATTTTGATCTGGGGTTATATCTTGAAAGAGATTTATTAACTAGTGCCGTTTGGCTTCCAATTCTTTTTAGCAGGGGATGCATATATGAATGTGACTTCTGTTTACAAAAATGGATTTGGGGGAAGTCATTTACTACAAGATCTGCTGAAAATGTGGTTGAGGAAATTGAACTTTTTATCCAAGAGTATGGAATAAACAAATTTCAATTTTCAGACTTGGAAATAAATGGAAATTTAAGGATTCTCGAATCCTTTTGTGATTTGATAATTGAAAAGAAAATTGATATAAGTTGGGGTGGAACTGCGATCATAAGGAAGGATATGGAGTTAAGATTATTAAAGAAAATGAGGCAAGCAGGATGCGATTGGTTAGATTTTGGATTAGAATCTGGTTCAAAAAGTGTGATCCTTTCTATGGGAAAGAATTTTTCTCCAGGAGAGGCAGTTGAACAGTTTAGGGAGGTACATGAAGCGAATATTGTAGTAACCCTATCTTTAATAGTAGGATATCCCTGGGAATCTGAGATTGACTTTAATGAAACAATAAGTTTACTTAAAAGGTCATTTAAATATATGAGTATCCCTCCTTCAGTTTCTTCATGTACAGTTTTCCCAAGAACCCCCCTTCATAAAAAACTTATTCAATCAGGGGTCCCCGAGGAAGATGCTCTTTGGGTAAAATGGAAAAATGGAAATAATGATTTTAATGAAAGAAAAAGGAGAATTAAATTACTAGACCAATTTGTAAAAGAAAATTTTGATAAAAAAGGGATATCAATTCCAGATGATGAAATCTACCACTTTAAAAATGCAAAATAGAAACCCTTGTCCTGCACTCTTCATGACTCCAGTTATCCAATGGAATGGAGATGTTACTGTGTGTTGCTATGATCCCATGATGGAATTAAGGGTAGGCAATATCAATGAAAAACCACTAGAGGATATTTGGTATTCGGAGGAGATGCATAAGCGAAGGATTATGCAGATAATGGGGGACTTTTCTTACCCTTCAAAGTGTTTAGCTTGTAAAAATGTTGACGGGATTCAAATTACTGATAAAGAAATTGTAGAGTATCTAAAAAATGTTGGGAGAGAAGACTTGATTTCATTGTACATGTTTAAACAAGGAAAAAATCACTCAACTAAAGATACCATTTATGTAAACCCAGAAAAATTTTCTAAGCAGAGTTGGGAGAAGAATTTCTATTATTACCTAGGTAAAGATGGATTTGAAAAAGGATATCACTTTTTAGAAGGGAAAGGCAAAGGCTTTTTTTCATTTGATATAAATTCTAACTTTGCTCTTGAAAAAGTTAAATCAATTAAAGTGAGCGCTAATCTAGCAACTTTAAATAATCTCCCAAATGCTAACAGTAACATCTCTCTTATAATAAATGGATCAGAGATTGGCAAGAATAATATCTCTCCCTTGATGGGGGGAAAAGGATCAGTCTATACTTGGGTAATAACCAATAAAAAATTAATTGACTCATTAAAAGAAGATTTTACAATCACATTCTCTTCAGAAGATATTGGACTTTGCATTTTAACTCGTCCGAGTAATTCGTTAAACAGGTATTATCCAATCAAACTAGAATTTTCAAAAAAAAGAATGGAAGTTAAATTTGATGCAGGGGCTAATTTAACAAATAATGAATGGGACAAAGAGTTTAGCAAATACTCTGGGAAAGATGGAAGTTCATTTATTTATGGATATGATTCAGGTTTTTTTGAATATTCTTTTCACTCTAAATTACCTAAAAAATCTAAAATTATCATATCTGCAAATCTAGCAACATTTGGCTGGCAAGATAATAAGATGGTTAGAAGAAAGGGGAAGGTTGCTGTTAAATTTGATGGGATTAACTTAGGAGAAAGAATGGTTTATCCTTTAGAAGAAGGAGTTGGAAGAACTTACTCCTGGGTTTTAGAAGACACCAAAGGCATTAACTGTGAGGGGGATCACACAATAAGGTTTGAACCAATTGCATCAACCGGTTTAGCAATTTTGGAAAAACAGAGTGAAAAAAAACATCTTCCAATAACTATCAGATTAGTTAATGATTGTGAATTAAATGGAGATATTAAACAAATTGCTAAAAGCTTAATTAACCAACCACTAGAAAAACCAATCTGCAACGGATTTTGGAAGACGCCAACTGTTAATTGGAATGGAGATGTTACTGTCTGCTGTAAGGACTCTGATATGCAATTAAAATTAGGAAATTTACTTGAAAAAGGATTTAACGAACTTTGGTGGGACAATATTTATGCTAACGTAACTAGGTTAAATCACATCAAAGGCGATTTATCAACAATCCCCCTTTGCAGCACATGTAAATTTAAAGAGGATATGGAGCAAATGCCTTCTACAGATATCGAAGAATACCTTCGATATATCTTAGGGGGAGGTAATCTCCCCAAGTACCAAGATTCTTTTCTTACAATCGAACTTACAAATAAGTGCAATATGAAATGTATTATGTGCCCCCAAGCAGAAGGAAACTTATGGAGATCAAGCAGGGGAGAAGATGAGTTTGGATTTATGAAACTTAAAGATTTTAAAATAATTATTGACAAGTTGCTTGCAGAAAAGCAATCATTTAGAGATATTGTATTATTCTGGTTTGGAGAACCTCTTTTAAACCCAGATTTTAAAGAGATGGTAACTTACTTAGAATCTAAGAGGGATAAAAAATTATTTGATCGCATATTAATTCATACAAATGGATCATTGCTTACTAAAGAGCTTAGTGATTTCTTAATTAAGTTAAAAGGAGATTTTTTCTTTCACTTCTCAATTGATGCAGCCACAAAAGAAACATATGAAAAAATAAGGGTTGGTGGAGACTGGAACGAAGTCCTGGCAAATATCCAATATTTCCTTCAAAAAAAGAAGGGTAAAAAGAATATTTCTGCAGTGCTCCAATTTATTGTTATGGAAGAGAATAAAAATGAACTTGGGAAGTTTAAAGAAGATTGGTCAAATTTTTTTAGGGAGAATAATATGAAATTTTCTGTTGCAACAATGGGTAATTTTGATCCTAAATACTATAATTTTATATTTTTTAGAAAGCTAGCTAACCAAAGTTTTGTATCTGGAAAAGGTTTTTTAAAAGTTCCAGAAGGGTTTTATCAAGAGCAGTTAGATAAGATTAATTGACTTGCACACATATTCTTTGAACTATCTTTTTATCAGTTGAAAAAATATCAAACATTTCTATGGCAGATGATGAAACTTCAATTTCTCCGTTTATAAATAGGTTAGTGCAGTCAGTCGAGTTAATTGTAAAGACTTTTCCATTAACCGTTACTGAATAATTGAAGTTACTCCAGTCAAAGATTTTTTTAATAGGGTTTATTACAATTGGTAAATTGTTTGATCCACTAATCTTAAACTTTTTTTCTTTTGTGACAAATGGAAGTTGTTTTGATTGATTTTGAAATTTAATAATCTCGCGAGAGGTATTTAATTGAATTATTCGTGTTGAATTTATTCTTTCTGGGGAGAATCCATAAAGGACGAAACTAATGTTCTATCTGGGAAATGAGTTATTGTTCTCTTTAAGCCAGAGCATTTGTACATATTTATCTCCAGTGAGCTCATGAATTTGGGAATTTTTAAGATCATTTAAAAATGAATAAGTTGGTTTGTATAATATGCTGTTATCATCTGAGTGGTAATAAGAGGTGTTAGTGGCATTAGAAAATACAAATACAGATATACTTGTAATAAGATTAATAACTATAAATAGCAAAAGCATTATTTTTACCCACTTCTTAATTGCAGGGAATTTAATTTCTTGAAGGCCTTTTACTAGGATAAAGAAATACACTGGAAGAGCGACAGCATAATACCTGGAGGGTGCAGCGCCAATAATTAAGAAAAATATCAAGGGTAACAAGTACCACAAGAGTATATAACGATACTTTTTGGGCAATAGAAAAGCACCCAGTATAAATAAGGATGATTGAATTGTTGCTACCCCTGAAATAATCAAGAGGAGAATTCTAGCTCCCGACTTATAAATAAATGAGGATATTCCATAGGCCATGGGCGTGAATGCATTAAGATACATATGGATTATTTTAAATGAGGAAATATTGTTGCTGACATGGTCCCCCAGGAATCTTATCTCATTTAACCAATTATGGGGATTAAAAAGGCCCATGAAATTAGCTTCAATCCCTAGTAAGGCAATCATGGCTAGCAAAATCGCTATTGCCTCAGGTTTTAATTGCTTTAATTTTAAGACTGTTTGTAAGAAATATATTGGGAGTAATAACACTGAGATGGGATAAATATTCATCATCATAAATATGCTAATTGAATAAATAAAGAAATCCTTTGTGCTAGGATTTATCTTATTCATTTTCAAAGAATAAAAAAAGAAGAGGGCAAGGAAAGGTAGTATTGAAAATGGTCTGTGGGCCTGTTTTGTTGTAATCAGTAGAAAAGGAGAGCTAGCAAGTAAAAAGAAAAAGATTTGCGCATTTTTATTAGAAAATTCTTTTATTGTGGAAAGTCCAAAAATAAATATTGCAGTAGAAATTAAAATTATAGTTATAATTTGGATACCTTGAAATTCAATTTTCTCCTTCCCAAAAATGTAAATGTAATTTTGAAAAGATGGAAACTTAACAAAACAATCTGAAGATTTTTTCACACAAGAAAAGGAATTTAGTGAAATTGAGTTTAGTGGATCTTTAAATTGAAACTGAAGTGTGGCAGTGGTAATCGGGGCAAACTCAGAAGAAGCAAGCATTACTATGAAAAAGAGAAATGAAATAATTATTATTGATTTATTTTTCCCAAAACCATTTAGTTTGTTCCGATGGAAAGTTTCTTTTTTCATATTATAAGATCACTAACCAAATAATCAACAAGCTCTTTTGCGTACCATTCATACACATAAGAAGGGGGGTGGATATCAGAATATTCTTCAGAAAGATTTAATTTATATGTGCACAGCGAGAAGCATTGGGCACCCCAATAAGTGTTATTTCCACTACAACATTCTTTCCAATGCCCCATTGAATCAAATATTAATATTGGAATCTTTTTATATTCTTTTACAAAGTTAGTAAAGTCTCTATAATTGATGTACTGCCCGTAATCTTGACTTTTTTCATGAATTGAAGAACCAAACACATTTGTTGGTGAATCACCCACTGAACCATAATGGGGTTCTCCTTTTTCAAGCGCCCCCACATATTCTCTTCTAAAAAAAACTATTACCATAAACCCATAGACTCTTGATTTGCCAATTAGAAGATTATGTGCCTTGGATAAAGAACTTTTTTCAAAAGGAGATGGAACGTTTTCTTTAAATAGTTCTTTGTTTTTATTGAACAGTTGGATTAAACCTTTGACATTTCCTTCTTCTTGCAAGGAAAAAGCTCGTTTCCCTTCATTTCTGTGCTGAATTATTAAAAGATCTGGATTATAAGCTTCAATAATTTCTTTTGCATAGGCTACTTTTTGAGAGAGTACATACCCGCAAAGTCCGGCATTCCAAACTTCAAATTTCCCTGGATATTTTTCATCAAGCATTCGTTGCATAATCGCAGGATATGTATCATTATCACTGACTGCTGCCCCATATGTATTAGATCCACCTAATACAACTATTCTATAGATGCCTTCAGACTTTTTTTGATTTCTCTCTTGACTCCTAAATCCCATACTATTAATTGTGACTTTTCTTTCTTGATATTTGGTTTCAGAAGGGTGGACGTAACCTATTGTTTCAAAGAAATTAGGTCTAAGTGAATAGAGCCGGTTGGCATTTTCTGATGTAACATAAGCATTAGTATCAAAAACCTGGTAATAAAGCATTGGTTCTAATAATCTAATATCAATAGACGTGATTCTAACAAACACTTCAAATAAAAAAATAAAAAGAATAATTCCTAGCAAGATTAAACTTAATTTTGCAATAAGTGAAATCTTAGGCATTGTAGGAATAGAGAGTGAATATTATTTAAACCTTACCCAAACTTTTTTATTGTAATTTAGTTTTTCTATCATAATGGTTTATCCAATTAAGATGGACACTATGCTAATTGAACTCGCTGACTTTTGTAATCTTCAGTGTATCATGTGTGATATGAGTGAGGCAGGAAGAATAAGACATGGTCATCAAAATCCAGAAGAAAGCGTTCACAAAACCAATCACCTCACCCTCCCCTTCTCCTCTTTCAAGAAAATAATCGACAGTGTCAACAATTCTGGTATGAAGATGGGCATATTATCCTTATTTTGGCTTGGAGAACCAATGCTAAATCCAGAGATTGATTTAATGATTGATTATTTAAATAAAAATAAGAAAAATATTGATGGATGGCTTTTACATACAAATGCAAATATTCTAAGAGAAAACACTTTAAAAGTATTGTTTGAATCAAAAGGAGACAACATCCTCCACTTTTCAATTGATGCAGCAAGTAAAGAAGTGTATGATACGGTAAGACCAGGAGGGGATTATAACAAAGTTGTTTCAAATATTCAAAAAGCCTTAGATTTAATCTCTAAAGGCTCCCCAAGAATTATCCTCCAATTCATTCTTATGGAAGAAAATAAACAAGACGCAATGTTATTTGCAGATTTTTGGAGCCAAGAATTTAAAAAACGAAATTTAGATTTTGCTATTGCAAGAAATTACACGCAACACAAAAATA
>JAFCCU010000013.1 GCA_017610005.1 Candidatus Woesearchaeota archaeon
TTGTTTGGTACAAAATATGAAGTTCTTAAAACCATTAGATGTAACGATGGGTGTGATGGAGTTGTTTGTAAGGATCATCCTTATGTTCCAATAAAGGATGATAATAACAATGGAGTAATAGATTCAGAAGAGGACAAACAAGAAGAAATAAGTGAAGTTATAGAAGAAGATGATTGTAGTGATTACACCAATTGTTATGTTTCACCAAACCCAGAGGATGGTTATGGTCCTAATTATGAATTTTCTGGAGGGAAGGCTTATGAGAATAATTGTGAGAGAGTATGTACTCTTTGGTATGTTCATACTTGTGAACCAGATTCCGGGGGAGTTAAAAGGTGTGGCGTAGAGTACAGTCTAAGCCATTGTCATTACCCTACTGATGAAGACACCACAACAATTTGCAGGTATGATCAGTATGAACTTGGGACTTGTTCAGGTGGATCCTGCCAACCTAACTAATTTTTTTATTAATCTCCTGAGGGAGATTACTCTTTTTATTAAATTCTTAGAATAATCAGGAAACTTTATAAATAATTTATTTCTAATTAATAAAATGAAGCCCACAATTTTTCTTATACTCTTGCTTATCCCACTTGTAACAGCAGTAATACCTATTGATGTGGGAATATGTAATTCACAAGATGCAGATACTGAGATTCAAACTTGTATTAATACTTGTACTATTGAAAGTCAAGCATATGTACAAATATATAATGCAAAAAAAGCAGAGCTTGATGGGATAGTTGATTCCCCTATACAAAATTGTGAAGGCTACCCAGAATGTGTTGCATTTTGTAAAACTCAACCAGTTGAAGCCAATGAAGATGAGTTTGATTTGGGGCCTATGCTTGGCGCTATTGGATCATGTTTATATGCCACATGCCCTGGAGCTATTGCAACATGTGCCTCTTTTTTTTGCTTGGATTGTTCCAATTGCATAAGAAACTGTTCTTGCTTTTTTGCTTTTCTAAGATTTGCAACAACTTGATTCCATTCTCTATGTTCTAAGGCATCAAGTTTTACAATTTCAACCATTAATGTAATATTGATGAGTTTACCTTTTTCATAAGAGGCAACTCCATTATCAAAAGCATCCAAAAGATCTGCCCATTCATTATTTCCGTGAGAAATATTATTGGCAATTATCTCACAAGTCTTAAATTCAGTTATTAAAAATTTCGGAAGAAATTTTACAGGGGTTTAATACCCCGGACTTCAGTCCGAAATTTTTAATCCCAAAAATCCATCTTTTTTCGAGGACCGCAATACTTAGAAATGCCTTTGGCATTTCTTGTACATGAAATCTTTTTGGATTTCAAAGTACCCCAACTTTTAAGTTGGGGATATCACAGAGTGATACCAGTGAGTTGTGCTCACTTATTGCAGATTTAAAATATTCAATTTCTTTTTCTGTATCAACTACCTCTCTATCTGCTCGTGCAACATCTCCTGTATCTTCCCTTTCAAGTGTCTGTACACCTTGTGCTTTATTATTGCCAAATAAGCTCAATATAAACGCCTCCTTTTAAGTGTAATAATTATCTTGAATGTTTTTAGTATTAAATTTTCTTAAATAACCAAGGTTATTAGCGTATAGAATATTCCAACTGGTACAAAAGTTACCCACCAAAGTCCTTTTTTCCATTTGTAAATCCCCTTGCCAGGAAAAGGGGCTATTGGAAGCAACTGCAAAAGAGTATATGAAATACATAGAATCATGACCATTTGTACAATTAAACCAGGATTAATTAAATTCCACACAAAGAATATTATGAAAAGGAAGAAAGTTATTAGATTGACTACATAAGCAATAAAAGCTTCTTTTTCTTTTGACTCATTTGAAACAATATACCCTGCAACACAAAATGCATTACCTAACCAACCAGATACTGCAGTGATTAATGCTCCCCAGTACCAAATATGAAACTCTGTATGAATTTTGTAGCGGTTATCCATAATTAATCTTGTTATATGTCTAATTGCGTACATTACTATATTTGCAAGAATAGTTAATGCAACAATTGTGAATGCTCCGGACCCAGGGGATAAATAAATGTAAGATAATGACGCTCCAAAAACAATTGCTGAAATTGCAATTGATACCCATTCTCGCACCTTTAGTCTTATCCCTTTGATTTTTATTCCCTTAAATTTTTCTTTAATCTGCTTTTTCTTAACCTTCCCCATTATTTTGTCAGCGATTTTAAATCTAAAAATTCTATAAGTCCATTCAGCGAGAAGTTTCCAGAGCCAAATTAACCCTAAGCTAATGCCTGTTGCAGCTATTGGAATAACACTCTCAGGCATAACTTTGGCAAGGGGAGATTTGGATAGTTTTTTAGGCTCATTTTCATACCCTGTGGCATCAGAAAAAATCATAACTTTTCCTTTTTCACCCTCTAAAAATTCTATACTTCCAAGAGTAATGCTTTCCTTTTCACTTGTGAAACTTGCATCATTTAGTGCTTCTTTAGCAATATAATTTTGGGTTGGGCCTCCAAGTAAAATTAGAGTCTTATTTTTAATATCTTCAGGCAATAAATCCTCTTCTTTGATTATTTCTGCTTGAAAATCAGGATACTTAGATTGGATAAGTGAAAATGCTGCCTTTTCCGCTGATGAAGCATACTTGCCTTCTACTACAACAATTTCTCCTCCACCAATAAAATCTTGAATTTTATCTGAAAATGCAGTAATATCACTTGAGATATCTGCATAGGATAAGGGAATTAATAAGGAGAATACAAATAATGTTAATATTACGCCCCGCATAAGTTTTATGAAAGATAAGTTTTATTTAAATTTTTCGAGAGGAAAATTACTTAATTGAAATAAAACTTACCCCAATCTTTATAAACGATGAGCGAAGATTTGGTAATAAAATATGGGTGAGAGGGCCATTATGCTTTTTCTATTGATCATATTATGAAGGTAAAAATGAAATTATTTGAGAAACTTAATTTAAGCGACCAGCTTTTAGAAGCAATTAGCAGGCTTGGATTTAAAGAGCCAACCCAAATTCAGCGAGATACAATTCCTTTGATTTTAAAAGGAAAAGATGTTATTGGCGAGTCTGCAACAGGAAGTGGCAAGACTCTGGCTTTTGGCGCAGGAATTATTCATAATAGCAATAGTAGAGAAGGCATTCAAGCGCTTGTTTTAGTTCCAACAAGAGAATTAGCCGAACAAGTAAAAGATGAGATGATTAAACTTTCTTTTAATAAAGATTTAAAGATTATTGCGATATACGGGGGAGTTGGGATAAACCCTCAGATTGATAACTTAAAAATTGCAGAAGTTGTTATTGCAACTCCTGGCAGACTTTTAGATCATTTAAACAGAAGAACAATTAATACTAAGCAGATTAAAATTCTTGTGTTAGATGAAGCAGACAGAATGGTTGAAATGGGATTTATTCAGGATGTTGAGAAAATTATTAAATCAACTCCAGAAAATAGACAAACATTAATTTTCTCTGCAACTATGGCTGGACCTGCCCAATCTATTGCTCAAAGATATATGAAACATCCAACTGTTGTCCACGCAACAAAAATGGTTGATCCAAGTAAATTAAAACAAGTATACTATAAAATTTCTCAAAACTTAAAACGAGAACTATTAGTTAATTTACTTAAAAAAGAAGATAGTGATTTAGTAATGGTTTTTTGTAATACACGGCGTGGAACTGAGATGGTCGGAAAAGTCTTAAAGGGTAACAAAATAAAATCAGCTCACATTCACGGCGGACTTAATCAGAATAAAAGACTTAAGACAATTGAGATGTTTCATAAAGGAAAATTTCAAGTTCTTGTTTGCACTGATGTTGCAGCAAGAGGAATCCATATTGAAGGAATAACCCATATTTACAATTTTGACATGCCTGCTGAACCAGGAGATTATGTTCACAGAATTGGTAGAACTGCAAGAGCTGGAAAAACCGGACTTGTAATAAATATTATTTCTCCAAGAGATGACAAAAGTTTTGCAAGACTTATCAAGACCTACAGAAACTTCGAAATTAAGCAAGGAGAAAGGCCAAAATTGGAAAAAGTTGTAAGAGAAATTCCAAACAGAGAAATTAAACATAAAGCAAGTAGGAATAGGGGTAGAAGTAAATTTAGAAGGTATTCAAGGAGATAATGCTTTAATCATTTTTATTATTTCTGGAAACTCAGTTATATCAAAATGTCCATTTTTGCTTTCATAAATTATAATTTTTGCATTAGGCAATTTTTCTTTAAATTTTTCTGCGTGAAGAACTGGAACCACATCATCATCTCTTGAAAATAATAATGTTAAGTTATTGCAATTCTTTTCAATTAAAGATAAGTCTGATTTTAGCTTAAATCCTCCGGCTAAATCTTCTTCTGATAAGGTGTCATCAAATGGAGCACATATTAAATATACTGCCAATATTTTCTTAGGAAATTTATTTTCTGATAAATACTGTGCTAGAAAAATCCCTCCAAGAGACTTTCCGATTAGGATTATGTTATCGTTAAGCTGTGAAAAATGTCTTTCAAAATGTATTTTCCATTCTTTATACTTTGCATCCTCAATAAGTGGCATTCTTGGCCTGATGATTTCAAACTTGTCACCAAGGGCTTTTGTAAAATATTCTCCAGACCAAGTAACTCTAGGTTCAATTGAGACTTCCCTGGTTTTAAGAAACTTCAAATAATCAACTTTATTCTTAAAAGTCATACCTCCATGAATATATAATACTTGAACCATTTAGAAGAATATCTAATCTAACTTTATTAATTTATTGGCTCAAGATATTGTGCAATAACTGGCTCAAGCTCTTTTCTGCCAAATGTATTATGAAATACATATTCTGCACCAGCATTAATCAAATCATCAACAACAGAACCTTTCAATTCTGGAGCGGTACTAAATGCAACTATTGGTAGATTTGGTTTAAATATTTTAATGTGACCAATCATTTGAACTAACCCTTCATGAAGCCTATATTCAGGAGGGTGTCTTAAATATTCTCCGTTTCCGCCAACTATTGGAATATCACTAATAAGAATTGCAAGTTCATAAGGATTAGCTTTTATTTCACCCATAAAATGTTTAGTGTCACGAAAGGTGCAAGGTTCTGCGTCATAACTCCTTCTTATCCATCTTGTAAACTGTTCTGCAAGTATCTCTGGATTATTTGAGACTGCGAGCATTGCAATTTGTTTTCTGTCCATAAAAATGACTAATTAATAATCACTTTTAAAGTTAATTGTAGAAAAGATTATTAATTTAATAGTTGAAAATGGTTAAAATAAGACTCCTAGGGGTTGGTAAATTTGAAAGGTATGTTCATTATATACTCTCCAAAGAACAGGTATTTTTTAAAATTGTTAGGGCATTAGTTGGAGAGTTTGATAGAGATTATGAATATGAAATAGGCTATTATTATAATCAAAAAGAAAGAGAATATGATCCAAAAAAGGAAATGGACATAAAAACCTTTACTGATCAAAGATGGTCAGCTGAAACTGAAGATTATATAGTAGAATTTATCTATGGAAAAGATAAAATCTTCTTGTCTGTTTTTACCAGAAAGGATGATCAGGATAAGATTTCTAAAATTATAAATCCATTTATCAAGGGGATTTAAACTTCCTTTTTGGAGAAGAATACCTTTTTTCTATTCGCATAGGGATGCCGGAAACTTACCCCTTGGGAAATATAAAGGCCATGCTCTGAAAAACCGAATTTTGGAGCAGCCCCAAGAATTATTGCAACATTATGGTCTTGAGTGAATTCACTTAGAAAAGAAACTTCTAAAACTAAATCATTCCTTGAAAGTCCATGAAATTTATAGTCACGTTTAACCATATGGGCTTCAAGTCGATTTATTCTTAAAGATTGAAATGGCCCACCTTGATATTCAGCCCATTCTGATCGTTGATCATAAACACGAACCTGAGAATCGTTAAAAAATATAAATGCCCCATGCATAAGGGCACCAATATTATCCTCTGTTAATTCAAACGTTTCTATTTTGTTTATTATAGTTTCAATTCTTGTGTTTAATCTGGGCATATCTTAAAGAAATTTTTAAACATTTATAAGGTTATGGGATATTGTCACTATAAGGTAATTAAATTATACTCTATCACTTTAAGTCAAACCAGCTAGAATACTTCCTAACTTATCAAAGTTATCTCCAATTCCTGCCCAATCTCCTTCCCTCATAGATTCTTCAATAAGATTATAATAAATCTGAGCTTCTTCAATTGTAACTATTTTATCTGGCACATCAACTATTTTTGTCTTTCCAAACATTGCTTCTAATGCTTCAGCTAAGGTTTCTTCCATCACCACTGAAACTCCATCAGAAACTAAAACCCTTTTTAATTCAGGAAGTTGGCCTGTTTCAGCCTGTATGTAAAGCGGTTCAATGTAAAGAATACTATCATTAATCGGGATAACAAGTAAATTTCCTCTTGTTACCCTTGAACCTTGCTGGCTCCAAAGAGTAAGTTGCTGTGAAATTTCTGAATCTTGATCAATTTTTGCTTCAATTTGTAAAGGCCCATAAATTAATTTATCTTTTTGGAACTTATAAAGTATCAAATCTCCATAATTACTGCCATCTGATCTTGCAGCCATCCAAGCAACCATATTATCTTTTCTTATTGGAGAAAATGAGGTCATTAAAACAAACTCTTCTTTATTTTCTCCAGGAAGTTTTATTATTATATAATAAGGTTCTACCTTAACTTTTTGGCCTACACCATAAACTTCATTGGGAATTTGCCATGCATCTTCTTTATTGTAAAAGACTTTAACATCATCCATATGGTAAGTACTGTAAATTTGAGCTTGTATTTTAAATAAGTCAATTGGATATTTAATATGCTCTTTTATGCTGTCAGGCATAGCTCCAAATTGCTTAAACTGTTTAGGGAATATTTTGGCATAAGTTAACATTATTGGATCTTTTGTATCCATAACATAATATGTTACTGTACCATCATATGCATCAACAACAATTTTTACAGAGTTTCTTATATAATTTATTTGTCCGTATTTCTCGGAATATGGGAAATTTCCTGAAACTGTATAAGCATCCACAATCCATAGTAATCTACCATTATCAATTACTAAATAAGGATCTTCATCAAGCCCTAAAAATGGAGTAATTGTCGCAATTCTTTTAGCAATATCTCTGGTAAACATTATCTTGCTTTTGTCTGTTAAGTCTGAAGATAATAATATTTTAATATCTTTAAATCTAATCGCCATTAATAATTTTTTAAAAAAGGAATTAAGTTCAATTCCTCCCTTGCCATCATAACTAACATATTCATTAGTGTCTCCCTTTGGATAGTCAAATTCTTTTGTTTTTGTGTTAACTAGGACAAATTCATTATCATTTTCTCCATAGTACACTTGAGGTTTTATAATCTTTAAATTTTCTTCATCAACAGTATAAACTGGAGGGATATCCTTAATAAAATAATTTGGTAGGCCTTGTTTTGTAACATGGTTGACAGGACTCATTACTACACCATAACCATGAGTATAAACCATGTGCAGATTTACCCAAGTTTTTGCATTTGAGGTAATTTGACTTTGATCTAATTCTCTTGGAGCGAGCATTACTTGAGTATATTTTCCATCAATATTATATCTATCTATGTCAATTCCTGCAAGATCATAATATAGCCTAATTTCTTGAGTTTGTTTGTAAGTTGTTGTTAATGGTCTCCAATCTAAAATTCTAACATTATCAATTGTTTCTTTTGCATTATCCAACATACTAGAAGTTAATCCAATATTGACATTAAAATCTCTTTCTTCAACAGTTTCTAAACCATAAGCAAATCTTGTAAATTTAATATTATTTTCAATATATGGCTTTTCAAGGTTAATTTCATTTGGTGATACCTTTAAAGTTTGTACTAGCCCAGGAATTACTGTTGGGCCAATAACTCCAAAAATAAGATATGCGACCAGTGCGTAAACAATAAAATGTCTTTTTCTTAATTTAGGCTCTTTTGAAATAAAAAATACCCAAACTAGCAGTAATGCTGCCATAATGACAGCTAATACCATCATAATTTTAATCATAGGCAAATATGCTACAACATCCGAATAACCTGCACCTACAACAATTCCTTGCTTGGAATACATTATTGAAAATCTTGAAAGATAGTGTTTTGCAGCTAGCAATAAAAACAATACTGAAAGTAAAATCCCTGAATGGGTAATTGCTTTTCTTTTAGTAAGTAATTTCTTAAAATCAACTGGTTTTTGAGTGATAACTCCAGGCAACTGTTGCTTAGCAAACATTTGTTTAGCGTCTAAGTAAGAACTTAGATAATCAAGGATAACAAGCACAGTTGTTAAAAATATAACGCTCATTAAAAATCCTAAAACAAATTCATAAAAAGGCAATGAAAAAATGTAAAAAGAAACGTCTTTTGCAAAAATTGGATCAACCATTCCAAACGATGTTTGATTAATAAATTGTAAAAATTTTAACCATTGCGCAGAAACACTCTTGCTGACGTAAAGAGATAAAAAGAATATGATTAGTAATTTGAATTTGAAGGGAAATTTCTTTTTTTTTATTACAATGGATGATATCCAGATATTAACAAGGGCAAAAATGAAAAAAATAGCTGCAGCAATTCCAAATAATTTAATCTTAGAAAGAAGAGTTATTAAGAAGATTTGATCAAAGCCTAATGAACTAAACCATAAATAATCAGTAAACAGTTTCGTTAAACCAGCTAAAGAAATTAGCAGTATAACTATAATAAAAATGATTATCCTCATAATCCAATTCTTGTTCATCCAAGACTTGGGTATCTTGCTATGCTTTTAAAAGTTGTTATATTCATTATTTTTTAAAACCGTTATAAACTCTTACCATAAACACTGAGGCAATCCCCCACAAAACAATCAACCAAATTGGTATGTTAAACAAATTTGGATTTGTATATTCCCATGCCCCAAATATCACTGCGAAGATTTCAGCAATGGCACCAAAAAAAGCACAAAAAATAAATGTTAATAATTCTTGCTTGGATTTATTCATTAATAACATGAGGGTTGCTAGAACAATCAGTGTAATCACTAAAATTAAATTATATTTCCACAATAATGCAACACTTGTTAATGAAGCAACTGCGATTAGCCCAGTTAAGAATTGGTGAATACGCTTTATCATTTAAATTTAAAAGGAAGGTTTGCATATATAAATTTATTTAAAACGATTCTTTTGCCAAATTGCCAAAAAAATTGTTAATACAATAAAAAATACTGCTGTTCCTGCGTAAGCTAAAAAGTTGGTTTCTGGTTCTGGGAAGAAGAATAATACGGTAAGTCCAAGGATGATTGGTAGGAGGTAGTATTTCATTGGTACAATAAGTCTAAATTGAAGCTTTATAATTATTTTTTAATATTTCATAGTTTAAAAATTATCTTGCCATAATGCAACTTTCTACACACACGGCTATGCAATTCATCTCTCCTCTAGAGAATATTTCAGAGAACTTTGCATAAGGTTTACTTCGAGAACATGCACTTCCACAAGGAGAATAACATCCGCCTTTATTTATACATTCTTTAGCAAAAGAACCAGTCAAATCAAATTCATATTCTTCCATCTTTTCAATACAATTAGTATAAACTTGTTTGTACTCTTCTTTAGCCAATTTATTAACTTTAGCATAAGCAATTGATAAAGCAATTAAAATAATTAATACCATTAATAATATTCCGAAAAATATTTTATTTTTCATTTGAATTCACTTATCTTGTGCCCTAGTTTAATCATCTTATCAACATCAGAAACTAAAAGATACAAGGTGTATCCTTGTGGGCAACTGCAAGCTTCACAGACAATATCATGAGTCCACTCAGACTCGACTTTTAATATTGAGACGCCTTGTTTTAGATAATATTCTTTTATTATATCTTCCTCTCCTTGTTCTAATTCTAAAGTGTGGACATCTCTTGGGTAGTCATCATTATCCTTTAACCAATCTATCTCCCAGGGGTTACCTAAACATTGTATTGGGTCAATCTCTACCCAACTGTTTGGTAAACATTGGTGGGCTAATAAATCTTTACAAGTCGGGCAACTGCAGGATCCCCCTCTGCTAAATGAAAAACAATACTCAGATTGTTCACAAACTTCTTGGCTTAATCCGTTGCATCCAGCAGAGTCTTCAATGCAAGTACAATCCTTTTGTGAGTAAATCTGGTCATCTTCACAAATATTCCCTGAGTTCCAGGCAACATTTGAATTACAACTACTAACTATTAATAAAGATAAAATGAGAAATAAAGAACTAATCCTTTTCATATCTTCTTTTGGTTATTGTTCTATTTATAATTTTTGCTAGATTTAAAGTGGTCGGAACTTTGAGATGTTCTTGAAAGAAAAAATTGCCCATTTAGAATATATTAAAAAGAGGAAGAAGATGGGCCATAAGCACCCAAGGCACCACACATTATAAGTAACATCACCCTTCCCTTGTAGGGTAAAGATTTGTTTTCTGTCTTTCCACTATTTCAGCTTGTACAAGGGTCTTTTGGAATTCTATGAAGATTAGTGCACTTGAAGATACACAGAGTATTGGGAGCCAGTCTCTAAAGCTTAATGCTGCTGTTCCAAATACGATTTGTAATGTTGGCAAGTAAATAACGAGTAGAGTTAATATTGCCGCCAGTGCAATTCCTCCCAGTACAAAGACATTTGAAAAAAAGTTTTTTGAAAAAATAGATTCATCCCAACTCTTTGCATTTAGCGCGTGGAATAATTCAAAAAATATTATTGTTGCAAATACAATTGTTTGGGCTTTGGGAATTGTTGCCCCATTCATAACCAGCACCCACATATATAATGCTATTGATCCTAAGACAACTAAGGGGACCATCTGTCCTATTTTAAAGAGTAGGTAGTCACTCATTATGCCTTCTTTAGTATCTCTTGGTCGTTGCTTCATGATCTTCTCTGAAGGCTTTTCAAAACTTAACCCTATGGCTGGCAATTCACTTGTAACTAGGTTAATAAATAAGATCATTAGTGCAGTTAATGGTAAGTTCGCACCAACTAAGACTGCAATTAAGATAATTAAAACCTCAGCAACATTTCCCACTAATAGATAATAGATAAACTTCCTAATGTTTTCATATATTGTTCTTCCTTCTTCAACAGCATTAACAATTGTGGTAAAGTTATCATCTTTTAAAATTAATTCTGCAGCTTCTTTTGCAACATCTGTCCCACATCTCCCCATGGCTATGCCAATATCTGCTTTTTTTAATGCAGGAGCATCATTAACCCCATCCCCTGTCATTGCAACAATATGCCCAATATTTTGAAGAGTCTCTACAATCCTTAATTTGTGGGTAGGTGTTACTCTAGCATAAATAGTTACATTATTGGCAATTTTTCTAAATGCTTCATCATCTAATTTATCTAATTCTTTCCCAGTAACAACTGTGTCTCTTTCAGAGTAGATTCCAAGTTCACTGGCAATTGCTTTAGCAGTAATCTCATTATCTCCAGTAATCATTACAACCTTTATCCCTGCCTCTTTACATCTTCTTATTGAATCCCCTACATTTGGTTCAGGAGGATCTCTCATAGAAACTAATCCTACAAATACTAATCCTGATTCTACGCTTTTTAGTTCAAGTGGGCCATTATACTCTTTAAATGCTAAGCCAAGTACCCTTAATCCTTTTGAAGCGTATTCCTCATTTTTTTTTATAAATTTATCAGAGATATCTTTTGTTAGCTTTTTTATCTGCCCATCATATAAATAATATTTTGCATTGTTAAGAATGACTTCTGGAGCACCCTTTGAATAAACATAATGTTTTCCTTCATTTACATGTACAGAACTCATACATTTTCTTATGGGATCAAAAGGGTATTCTAATTCTTTGGGCGATATTTTTTCAAATTCTAACTTAACTGAGCCTGCTTTCATGGCCATTGTTATTAAGGCGCCTTCTGTAGCTTCTCCATCAACAATCCACTTACTCTCTTCTTGCTGGATATCTGCGTTATTGCATAAAACCCCAATCTCAAAAACTTTGGATAAAGTTTTGTGGTTTTTAGCATCAATCTTAATGTTCTCCTTAAAAAAAGCACCTTTTGGTTCGTAGCCATTTCCTGTTACATTTATTTCAATATCAGAAGTAAATATGTTTTCAACCACCATCTTATTTTGAGTTAATGTTCCTGTTTTATCAGTACAAACCACTGTGCAAGTTCCTAATGTTTCAACAGCAGGAAGCCTTTTTATGATGGCATTTTTCTTAGCCATATTCTTAACCCCTTTAGCAAGCGTTACAGCAACAACCGTTGGTAAACTTTCAGGGATTCCAGAAATAATAACTGCCATTGAGAATATTAACATTGAAGTCCAATGAGTACCATGAAGAATTCCTGTTAAAAAAACAATTAGTGCAATCAATATAACAACTCCAGAAATTTGTTTTGTCATTTTGTCTAATCTTTTTTGAAGTGGAGTTACTTCTTCTTTTATCCCTTTAATCATCTTAGAGATTTTTCCAATCTCTGTTTCTTCACCAATACTAACTACTAGTGCAAGACCATTACCACTGATAATGGATGTTCCTGCAAAAATCATATTTGCTTGAAGAGCCAAGGGCAAATCTTCTTTTATTTCACCAGTTAACTTAGAAACTGCCACAGATTCTCCAGTTAATGCTGCCTCTTCTATCTTTAAGCTATTGGCGCTAATAATACGGCAATCTGCTCCAATTATATCTCCTCTATCTAGCACAAGGATATCTCCCACAGTTAGTTCTTTTGATAAGATTGATATTTTTTTATTATCTCTAAGAACTTTACATTTTTTAGGAGTAAGATTGATTAGTGCAGCCATATCCTTTGATGCCTTAAATTCTTCAAAAAAATTAATAAGAATAACAAATGCAATTATTATAACAATAACAATTAACTCTATTGTGTGACCAATAAAAAGAGAGATTACAGCCGCGACAATTAAAATACCTACTACAAATGATTTAAATTGTCTTAAGAGAATTTTTAGTGGTGTATCTTTTTTTGTTTCTTCTAGCTCATTAAATCCATGTTCCTTATTTCTTTTTTCAGCTTCTTCAAAACTTAACCCTTCACTATTTGAATTTAAGTCTTTAAATAGGTCATCAATAGGCTTCTGGTAAACTTTTTCTGTCATTTAGATATTTTTTATTTCACTAGTTGATAAAGGTTGTGTTGGGGAAATTGAAATACTTGTGGAATTTGCAGGATACTATTTGTATTATATGTATTAATATTATATTTATATAAGATAAACTACCAGGAATTTCTTATGAGATTATAACTAACTAAGGATCAGTTAATAGCTAAACCCAAGAGAAAGATTTATAACTTTTATATAGCTATTTTTAGCTTAAGGATACAAGTGGCAATAATTTTTTATGCAGTTGGGGGAGAAGGCATGGGTCATGCTACACGTAGTGAGGCAGTTATTCACCATTTGTTAACTAAAGGCCATAAGATCGTAATACTCTCATATGGCCGGCCACTTGACTATCTTAAGGATATTTTTAAATCAAATGATGGTGTATTGGAGATAGTAAAAATTGTTGGAATAAATTTTGTTTTGCAGAAAAATAGATTTAGGCTTGGAAAAACCATTCTTAAAGAATCAACAAAAATACCTCCGCTTCTTATTAAGAATATTTATATTTTCTTAAATAGAATTTCAAAATATAATCCTTCTTTAATTATAACTGATTTTGAACTTATCTCAAATCATGTTGCAAAATTATTAAAGATTCCTTTAATTTGTATTGATAATGTCAATTTTATGGTAAAATGTCAAATAGATAAAAAATTTAAAAAATCAATTTCCACAAGATTTGTCAAGTACATCCTTAATTTTAATGGTGATTATAATTTTATTTTATCTGTATTTAATGTGCCGTTAAGAGAAAAATACAAAAATAATACCTGTCTTGTTGGTCCAATAATCAGAGGATGTTTAAGTAATTCCTCTAATCAAAAGAATTTTGTTCTTGTTTATCAATCATCTAAATCTAATACTAAATTGATTGAAGTTTTAAAGAAATCTAATGAACAATATGTGATTTATGGATTAAATAAGGAACAAACAGAAAAGAATTTGATTTTCAAAAAACAAAGCAATACTCAATTTGCAAAAGATTTAGTTTCTTGCAAGGCAATTATTACAAATGGGGGATTTACATTAATTAGTGAAGCTGTAGCATTAAATAAACCCATTTATTCTATACCTATAAGGTTTTTAACTGAACAGGAAATAAATGGATATTATTTAGATAAATTAAAATTTGGAATATGCTCAAAAGAGATAAATAAGTCTGATTTAAATTGCTTTCTAAGAAATTTAGAAAAATATAAACTGAATTTATCAAAAATTAAATGTAATAAAAATGAATTATTTAATTTATTAGACAAGCAAGTGGATTTTCTTACAAATTCTTACAAGGGCCCTTCAAGATTTAAAATGATAATTAAAATCCAGGCAATTTATCATCTTTTAGTTCAAAGGGTAACTTATACTACTGGTATCATGAAAAAAACAAGAGGGTTAATTTTTTCTCCCTCTTATCTTGCTACAAAAGCATATCTTGTTACAAGATTAAATTATCTCAGGCATAAAAAATCTAAGGATACTGATGAACTTATTGATGTAGGAGTAACTGAAAAAACATTAGTTTTAAATGAGAAAGAAAAGATATCTTATATCAGCTATAAATCCTCTTTTAAGTCTAACACTTGTTCTAACTTATTATTTCTTCATGGTCTTGGTGGAGATAAATATGTTTTTATAAATTTGATGAATAAATTGCTAGAGTTCTCAAAAGAAAAAATAAATTTTAAAATTGTGATGGTTGATTTAGCAGGACATGGAAAATCAACTAATTTTAAATCAATAGAGAAATACAAATTTTTTTATCAAAGTAAATTTATTAAAAAAATTGTAGATAAGGAATTTGGAAAAAATTCAAAAATGGATGTAATTGGCCATTGTTTTGGATCTTTTGTTGCAATTAAATTGTCAACTTTGTTAAGGGAGAGAATTAAGCATTTATTCTTAGTATCCTCTGACCCATTTTTTCCAAACTCAAAAAAGCTTAATCTTAAAACATTAAGATTATTATTTAAAAAAATTAGAATCCCCAGTACCCTTGCAGAACAAAATACAGGGGTAAAAAAATTTTTAGATTATAATATAATAAGATTACTTCTAGACATAAAAAATACCTCTTTTCGAGGGTACTTCTCATCATTGTATGTACTAATTCTTAATACAAGTTCTGAAGACTTTTTAGAATTATTACATAAAAAAACTAAAGTAATAATGGTTCATGGTAAAAAGGATAGAGTATTTCCCTATAAAGGAATTAAAAAGAATGCAAAAGAAAAAAATGTAAAGTTATTCACATTAGCAAAATCTAATCACTTGCCTGTATTTAATGCTTATGATAAATTGGCAAAAATTATACTAAAGGAATTAAAAAAATAAGAATTATTTATCGGCGGTTGTTATTTCTTCTTGGCCTTCTGGCATCCCTATGCCTATTATTCCTTTGAGGCCGGTTTCTATCACTTCTTCTACGTGGTTTTTGAATCTCAATTGCAGCAGATAAATCTTTGTATGAATTAACATCCAGTTCATCCTTTAAACTATATTTTAAAACCGCAGAAACAACTTCTGTTGGAGGATACTCTTTTAAAAGTTCTTCTGCAAACTCTAAGTATTTAGTTGAATTTCCTTCAATAATTTTTTTTATGATAATTTTTATTTCAGCTTTTTTAGATTCAATTATATCCTTTATTGAAGGAAGTTCTTGCTTTATTAATTTACATTTATTTACTCTTTCAACATAACTTAACATTCTTCTTTCTGAAGGACTTACAAATGTAATTGCAATTCCTGTTTTACCTGCTCTGCCAGTTCTCCCAATTCTATGAACATAAAGTTCAGGACTTTGGGGCAAAGAAAAATTGATAACATGTGTTAAATCATTTACATCAATTCCCCTAGCAGCAACATCAGTTGCAACAAGCACTTTAATTGTTCGTTTTCTAAATTGTTGAAGAATCTTTTCCCTTTGACCTTGGGTAATATCTCCATGAAGGGCGGAAGCTTGATATTTCAGTTTAGTTAATTGAAGCGCCAAATTATCAACAGTTGCTTTTGTATTGCAAAACACAATTCCATGAAAATCAACAGTTGCGTCAATTATTCTTTTTAGCCCTGCAATTTTATCCCTTGAATTTATATCATAGTATATTTGTTTTACTGTGTTAGTTATAATTTGAGCTTGTTCAACTTCAATAAACTCATAATCTCTCATATATCTCTCAGCAATCCTAAGAATTGGTTTAGGCATAGTTGCAGAAAATAGTAACATGGTTTTGTCTTTTGGAGTATGCTGCAAGATTGATTCAATATCATCAACAAATCCCATATTAAGCATTTCATCTGCTTCATCTAAAACTGCATATTGGATTTTATCAAGAATAAGTGATCTTCTTCTTTGTAAATCCATTATTCTTCCAGGAGTTCCAACAACAATGTCAATTCCTGCCCTTAGTTTTTGTCTTTGGACTTCAATTGGCGTGCCACCATAGACTGAAAGTACTTTTATATTTCTGTCTCCTTTAAGTGAGTTTATCTCTGTTGCTACTTGAATTGCTAATTCTCTTGTAGGAGTTAGAATGATTGCTTGTATAGTTTTACTGTGTTCTTTAATTCTTTCAAGAATTGGTAAGGCAAAAACTGCAGTTTTTCCAGTTCCTGTCTGAGATTGGCCAACTACATCTTTTTTACCATCTAAAAGCAATGGAATTCCTTTTACTTGAATTGAAGTTGGTTTTTTAAAACCCTTCTTTTCTAAGACACTAATAGTCCTTTTTGATAATCCTAATTTTTTGAATTCTTCCATGGTTTATACTATAATTCTTAGCCTCCCTTTAAAAAGCTATCTGATGAATTGGTGCTTAAATACCCAGAATAAACACTAAAGCGAGCCAGTTATTAGCAAAATGACAAATCAATGAGCCCTTAAGGCCATATTTCTTATAGACTAATGCAAAAACAATTCCAACAAGAGTCATATTTGCAACTTTTAGTATTCCCCATCCTGAAGTAATATGCCAAAATCCAAATAAAACACTTGAAAACATTAATCCAATTAAAAAATAATTTCTCTTTAAAAACCACTTAAAAATTATATTCCTAAATACCAATTCTTCAAAAATTGGTGCAAATATCCCTACATAAATTATTTTCATATACCAAGGAGCATAAATCCACCAAGCACCTCTTGTGAGAGTTAAGGTGATTGGAAATAAATTAAACATGGTTTTAAGAAAATTAGAGTTGATAAGATAAAGAATAAATCCGATTAAGGCAGGAATTAAGATTTTTTTAAAGTCCATTATAATTTTAATACTTTTAATTATAAATATTTTTGCATAGAAATTTATCCTCGGATTATTAAGAATACGATATAACTAATATATAACATAACAAATGTTGCTCCCTGCCATCTTTCTAATTCATGTTTTCTGCCAATAAACATAAATAAAAATAATAATAGGGTAACAAATAATAAAACAGCTATATCAAAAAAAGCAAATATTGGAAAGGGTATTGGTTTTATTGTTGCAGTTAGACCAAGCACCCATAATATGTTAAAGATATTGCTGCCAACAATATTTCCTACAGCTAAATCTACATCCTTTTTTAAGGCTGCAGTAATTGACGTAATTAATTCTGGTAATGAAGTTCCTATGGCAATAACTGTCGATGAAATTAAAAACTCACTTAGACCAAATGATCGTGCAATTATAACAGCGCCATCAACCGTCCATTTACCTCCAAAGTATAATCCAATTAACCCACCAAGAATCATTAAAAAAATTACAAGCCTTGAATGTTTTTTTATTTCTATTTTACCATCTGTTAAATCAGATTTATTTTTTTTTGTTAATTTAAAAACATAATATAGATAAATAAAAAAGAATAATAACAGTATCATCCCTTCAATTCTTAGAAGAGAATTTATTATAGTTTTATTAAATAAGAATATGCTAGAAAAGATAAATAACATTATAACTGCAAGTAAAGAAAAAGGTATTTCTTTATATGTTGTAGAATGTTGAATTTTTAATTTTGTGATTAATGCAGTAATCCCTAAAATTAAAAGTATGTTTGCCATATTGCTTCCTAGAATATTACCAAAAGCAACATCTCCAGTTCCTTGTATGGATGAAATAACATTAACAACAAGTTCAGGCATAGAGGTTCCAAATGCAACAACTGTTAAACCAATAATAAGCGTAGGAATTCCAAGTTTCTTTGCTAATGAAGAAGAGCCATCTACTAGAAAATCCGCCCCTTTTATCAAGCAAATAATCCCTGCTATAAGATAAAAATACTCTATCATTATTAAAAAATCTGGTGGGGTTTAATAAGTTATTGTTATAGTCTAACTCTCTGATGAATGGTATTTCTTTTTACTTTCCATGATGGAAATGGATGAGGCAAAGAACGAAAAGTACATGTTTTATATACTTTATATTGAATTTGTTTTATTAAGGTATACTTTAACAATTTCAAAGAGCCCTTCCTTTTCAATAACTTTCAAAACAAAATCGAATTTATCAATTTCCATTGCACAAAAGAAATCACATTCTGAAAATTCTGGTTTATTTTCATCAAGAAATTTCTGAGCAGACTTATATTCTCTTAAATGTTTTTTAATGCCTTCAAAATCCGGTTTTTTCCCATTAAGGGAATCTTCAATGTATTGGGCACATAATTCGTCTTCATCTCTTGTTCAATGCCTGCTGCCCCCATGCTAACTAATGTTACAATATGGGGATTTTGTTTTTTGATATAGTTTATCGTTGCATTTATGCAGACAAAGTTACCAAGGACTATTTCAGTGGCATTTATTGCATTTATAATGCCAGGGGTACCTGCGCTTGTACTCAATACAACTGTTTTATTTGAAAAGTCAATATTTTTTATTTTAAAAGGGGAATTACCATAGTCAAAACCAGCAACCTTTAAACCTTTTCTTTCCCCCATCAAAATAAAATTAGGATTTTGTTTTTTTAATTCAAAGACTTCATCCAATTCACCTAATGGAATTATCCTTTCAGCTCCGTTTGATAAGAGATAAGCCCCAGTTGTAAACGCTCTAAATACATCAATAATAACTGTTAGCCCTTTTGCTTTTTTTGCACCAGCAATAAGACTTTCCCTAATGATTTTCATCTGGTTTGTAAAAATACTTTAGGTATTAAATGTTTCTACCATTTTTGATATACTCTCTTAAACTGGAATGTAGAAAAAATTAGAAACATCATTTAATTATTTTTTTTGCAAAGCTAACTATCATACTAAAATCTTTTTTATTTGCATCATATTTTGCAAATTCAACTAAAGAGCATAAATCAAAACAATTTTTTATATCTTTAGTTGGTTTTTTATGTTTTTTCAAATGTTTAATAATCTCATCATTGGTCATTTCTTTTTTTAAATTATTATTGTAACTTAAATACAGCCTTAATGATTGCCCAACCCCCCCATAAGCATTTTTGTATTGTCTTTCATCAAACAATTTTTCCGCACTTTTTAACATTTTTAAGCTTTCTAGTTTATAATCAAATGGTGTTTTAATCTTTTCTATTACATTCTGTTTTGGTTTTTTTTTTAATTTTTTGTAGAGTATATAACCTAATATTCCAAATAAGGGTATTAAAAAAACTAAATAATTTTTCTTATTAATGTTATTGCGAGATAGTTTAACATTTTGAATAGTATTATTAATTATATCTGCATTAATTGTTGCAGTTTCATTTTTTGAATTTAAGTAATTAACTTGGATATTAGTATTATTTTGTTTAAATTCTGAACTTTGTTGTGAATAACCTTCTTTTTGAAGTTGATTTTGGTATTTTTGGAACTCTTTATTTTCTCTAAGTTCTTTGAGTAAATTTTCTCTGTCCTCGGCTGTGTTTTTTTGTATACTTTGCATTTCTCCATTTTCCATATTTCCTTGCAATGAAGCTCTATCCTCGTTTTCTTTTTTATAATCTAAATTAAATTCCCCTGTATTATTTGATGACGGAGAAAGATCTACATTTGTTAAATTGTACCCTAAATCTAATAATTCCTTATGCTCTCTTTGAAAGTCAGGATTTTGAGCTAGTTCTTTTTGAAATTCTTCCTTTTTTCGCTGTTCATCTTTAAATTGTTCTTCCATTTGTTTTTTTAAAGCTGAACTATCTTGTGGCATCTGGTTATTTTGTAATGTTTGCTTAGGATTTTGGGGCTGTCTTCTCATTTGATCTAACTGTTTTTGCAATTGGGAAATGGGGTTTTGCTGATTTTTAGCTGAAGAAGAAGTTTGTTGATCTTGTTTATTTTGCTTTTGACTTTCATTTGAAACAAAATGAATTTTTATACTATCAAGATTAACAATCCTTGATTCATTTTCCGAATAACTAAATTTCAGATTAATGTTCAAGGTTGTTGGGCTATCAAAGGTTCCAAAGTCTAATCCATTTGAGCTTTCTCCAACTTTAATTGAAAATGAAGTTGATTGAGAATTTGATGAGGACATAGAAAACCCCCCTTGATTTATTTCTTGAGTATAAATATAAGTTAAAAGCCCATTAATTTGTTTTCCATAGCTGTTTTCAATCTTAAGGGGAATCAAAGCATTTTCGCCTGTTTTAAAATAGTATTCTTTTTGATCAACAGAAAATGAAATATCTCCTGCAGCGACAATTGGAATAAAGAAAATTATTACAAATAAAAAAATACATAATTTTTTCATTGGATTATTCTTCTCCCCCCATATCTTAAATAAAGATAAATTAAAAAAGTAATTAAGGAACTTAAAAATAACCAATCTTTAATATTGGTTTCTTCTTTTTCTCTTTTGATATCTTGGCTAATTGTTTTATAAATCTCATCAAGTGTTTTGTCATCCACTGATTTGAAATATTTACCACCTGTTTGTTGTGCAATTGTTTTTAGTATTTCTTCATCAAGCTCTGCATATTGGGCATTGCCAAACCAGTCGTATCCTAAAACAACTTTACCTTCTGAACCAAGGCCAATGCTGTAAACTTGAATATTGTTAATTTTCGCAAATTCAATTGCTTCTTGTGGAGATATAACTCCTGAATTACTTACTCCGTCAGATAATAGAATAACAACCTTCTTTTTATTGGGAATTGATGTTGCCATATCAACTCCAAGACTAAGCCCGTCTCCAATTGCGGTTTTTCCTTCTTTTGGAGAAATAGCTCTTAGTTTTTCAATAACTTTTTCTTTATAGGGGCTTAAATATGCGGCAGTTGTTGCCCCTGACTCAAATACCACAATTCCTGCGTGATCTTTTTCTTTTAAGGATTTTAATAGAATTTCTGCTGAGCTTTTTGCAGCTTCCAGTCTAGTGGGCGCGTAATCTTTTGCCTGCATACTTCCAGAGATATCTAAAACCAAAACCATATTAACTCCTTCTTTTGCTTGTTTTAATGAGATGTGTGGATTTGCAAAACCAATTATCATTAAAACTAAAACAAGGAGAGATAAATAAAATAAAACATCATTTCGTTTGGATTTTTTCCCAATTGCAGATTTAATAAAACTCAAATTACTAAATTTTATTGCATCCTTTTTTCTTTTTTTAAGTATAGTTAAGTATATATAATATATTAAAGGTATTAGAAATAAAAATATGAGAGTTAAGGGTGATGAGAATCCTGCCATTATCTAATCCCCCTGGATTGTCTTATTTTAAAGAACTGTTTTAATGGAATCTCATAAGATGAATCTGTATTAATTTTTATTGTATCCACTTTGTGTTTATTAAATAATTTTGATAGTCTTAACTCTTCTTGATTTATTATTTTTGCATAGTTTTCTCTGAAAAGATTATCTGATGTATCTACAAGGATTTGTTCTCCAGACTCTTCATCTTCTAATTGAATCAATCCCACATCTGGAATTTCTGTTTCGCGAATGTCATTAACTCGCAATGCAATAATGTCATGACGTTTTTTTAATATTTTAATCGGTTTACTAAACTCTTGATTATAAAAATCTGATATTATAAATATGGTGCTTCGCTTTTTGATTACATTAGAAACATAAGAAAGTGATCTTTCAATATCTGTTCTTTTGTTGTTAGGTTTAAAAGAAATTAATGAGCTTATTAGTTTAAGAACATGCCTTCTTCCTTTTCTGGCAGGAATAAACTTCTCAACATTATCTGTAAACATAAATAATCCAATATTATCATTGTTCTTCATTGCAGAGAACATCAATGTTGCAGTTAGTTCAATTGCTTTTCTTCGCTTTTCAACAAGATTTCCAAAGTTGCCAGATGCAGAACAGTCAAATACAAAATATATACTTAAATCCCTTTCTTCAATAAACTCTTTTATGAATGGGCGATTAAACCGTGCAGTTACTTTCCAATCAATTGCCCTCACATCATCTCCCGGCCTATAATCTCTTATTTCAGAAAATTCAATTCCTTGCCCCTTGAATATCGAGTGGTAATTACTAGAGATTAGGCCCTCGACTAATTGCTTTGTTACAATCTCTATTTTTTTAACTTGTTTAAGAATTTCTTGCATTGTATAATCAAGGAACTTTTACCTTCTCCAATATCATTGTTATGATCTCATCGCTTGTAATCTCTTCAGCTTCTGCCTCATAAGTTAGAAGAACTCTATGCCTGAGCACGTCATATGCAATTGCTTGAACATCTTCTGGTTTGATATACCCTCTTCCGTTTATTATTGCGTTGGCTTTTGCAGCTAAAATTAACCATAAAGAAGCCCGGGGTGATGCGCCAAATTCAATGTGCCCGTTAATATCAAGGCCATATTTGCTAGGAAATCTTGTTGCATCAACTAATTCCGCAACATATTCTTTTATCTTTTTGTCAGCATAAATTTTTTGATTAAACGATTGTATTTCTAGAATTTCTTTTGTAGTTATTAATTTTGAGGCCGAATTATTTACTCCTTCAGTAAACCGATCAATAATTTCGATTTCATCCTCTTTTCTAGGATAATCAATTAGAATTTTAAACATAAACCTGTCTACTTGGGCTTCAGGAAGTTTGTATGTCCCTTCACTTTCAATAGGATTTTGTGTTGCTAAGACCATAAATGGTTTATCTAATTTAATTGTGTCTCCTTGGATGCTGACTTGTTTTTCTTGCATTGCTTCTAAAAGCGCAGATTGAACTTTTGGTGGAGCCCTGTTAATCTCATCTGCTAAAATAAAATTAGTAAAAATCGGGCCTTTCATTGTTTTAAAAGATACATCCTTATGGTCATAAATTTTTGTCCCAGTAATATCTGCAGGCAATAAATCTGGAGTGAATTGCAATCTCACAAATCCACAATTTAAACATTCTGATAAAGTCTTTATCATTAGTGTTTTGGCAAGGCCAGGCACTCCTTCTATAAGGACGTGCCCTCCTGAAATTAATGCGATAAGTAATTTCTCAATAATTTTATCTTGACCTACAATTACTTTATTAATCTCAGAATGAACTTTTTTTATTTTATCTGAGTATTGTTCTGATCTCTTATTTAACTCTTCAATTTCTTTGTTAATTTTGACTCACCATTTTTAAAAAAGGAACAGCATCCGTTTTTAAATTTTGTGAAACTCAAATCTTTTTATTGGTATCATTTTTATCTTTAATTAATAAATTTAAGAGAGTAAGATTTTTTATGAAACCAACTAAAGATTTTTTTAATTATTCAGTTGAGGGAGTTTCAAGAAATGGTAGTTAAATGGGATAATATAAGAAATTATAACTTAAACAATAAACATTAACGTGAAAAATGGGGGAATGTTATTTACTTAAATTTAGGGAGAATTAATAAAGGGCTAATAATAATTTTAAATAAAGGTGAACCATATGACTAAATATAAAATATCAGTAAATCATGATAAATGTATTGGTTGTGGTGCGTGTGAAGAAAACTGTAATAATTTTAAATTAAAAGATGAAAAATCAAATCCTATTAATTTTAAAGTTGATGAAATTGGATGTAATTCTCAAGCAAGGGATGATTGCCCTGTGGGGGCTATAAGGGTGGAGGAAATATAAAATGTTTTGTTATCAATGTGAAGAAACAATGAATGGTACTGGTTGCACTAAAATAGGCATGTGTGGAAAAACCGGAGAAGTTGCAGATTTGCAGGACAAATTAATTTATCTTACAAAAATCATAGCGAAAAAAGGAAACAATTCTAAAGAAGAAAATGTATTTATTATGCAATCTTTATTTGCAACAATAACTAATGCAAATTTTGATGCCAGGTATTTCAAACAAAAAATTGTTGAAGGAAAAAAATTTGCTGAAGCTAGTGATGAGGAATTAGATAGCAATTCTAGTATTTTAAAAGAAGAAAATGAAGATATTAGGGCATTAAAAAGTCTCGTAATTTTTGGTTTAAAGGGACTGTGTGCATATCTTGATCATGCTTATATCTTAAGTTATAAAGATGATGAGATATTTCAGTTTATAAGGGGCGCACTTATTGTCACGCTTGAAGATAAATCTGCTGATGAATTGACTGCTTTGGTTCTAAAATGTGGAGAATTTGGTGTCAAAACAATGGCACTTTTAGATACCGCCAATACAGAAACTTATGGGAATCCAGAGCCAACAAAGGTTAATATCGGTGTTGGCACAAATCCTGGAATTCTTATTAGTGGCCATGATCTAAAAGACATGCAAGAATTATTGGAACAGACCGAAGGGACAGGTGTTGATGTTTATACTCATGGTGAAATGCTTCCAGCTAATTCATATCCTGCATTTAAAAAATATAAACATTTTATTGGCAATTATGGTGGTGCATGGTGGAAACAAAAAGAGGAATTTGAAAAATTTAATGGCCCTATATTAATGACAACTAACTGTCTTGTCCCTCCAAGAGATAGCTATAAAGATAGAGTGTATAATACTGGGCTTGTTGGTTTTGAAGGCTTGAAATATATTCCTGATAGAAAACAAGGTGAAAAGAAAGATTTTTTTGCACTAATTGAACATGCTAAAAAATGCCAAGCACCAGAAATGATTGAAGAAGGAGAGATAATGGGTGGTTTTGCGCATAATGCAGTTCTAGCTATTGCAGATAAAGTTGTTGAGGCTGTTAAATCTGGAGCAATCAAAAGATTTGTAGTTATGGCGGGCTGTGATGGAAGGCGTAAGGAAAGGGAGTATTATACAGAATTTGCAAAAGCTCTTCCTAAAGATACCATAATTTTAACTGCTGGGTGTGCAAAATATAGGTATAATAAATTAAAATTAGGTGAAATTGATGGAATTCCCAGAGTTCTTGATGCAGGACAATGTAACGACAGTTATAGTCTTGTAGTTATTGCTAATAAATTAGCAGAAGCATTTGAATTAGATGATATCAATAAACTTCCGATTTCATATAATATTTCCTGGTATGAACAAAAAGCTGTGTTAGTATTACTCGCATTGTTATCAATTGGCGTGAAAAATATTCACTTAGGGCCAAAATTACCTGCTTTTATATCTCCAAATATTTTGAAAGTGTTGATAGATAAATTCCAAATTGCAGGGATAAGTGATGTGGAAAGTGATATTGGTACGTTAGTCCCGGAGTAATATCTTTTGATTAGGATTTGAAAGATTTTGGGTGAGTCTTGCCGACTTGTTTAGTCGCTGTTAACTTATATGAAAGGTCAAGGAGTCACTAATTGTAAAAGAGTACTTCTATTTTCTATCAGTTATCGGTAAGTACTTCAAAACATTTTTATATGATTTATATGTAGAATTATTTAGCTAAGATATTATAACTTTATGGTTCTTAATATAAAAGAAGGGTTAGGAGGTAAATTATAATAAACAAACTTGGCAATTATTAAGAAAAAATGGGTCTTTTCACAATATTTATTCAAAGTTTGAAAGCAACAACTAAGATAACTTTGATTATTTTGGGTTTAATGATTGTAATTGAATTGCTTGTTGTGAGGTATAAACAACAGATAATTAACCTCATGAAAAAAAATAAGTTCTTTGGTTATGTTTTATCTTCTTTTTTTGGGATAATCCCTGGTTGTATTGGCACATTTGCAATGGATTCCCTTTATATGTCTGGGCTTCTTGGATTTGGAGGAATAGTTGCAACAATGATTGCAACCAGTGGAGATGAGGCATTTATACTTATTGGAATGGCTGCAAAGGGGGAAATATTGTGGATAAACCTCATATTAATCATTACTGTGTTGTTTATTTTAGGTATAGTGGGAGGCATTTTAGCAGATTATTTCAAAAAGAAGACTAAAATGAAGTTTTGCCGAAAATGTGAAATTATCAACCATAAAAATGAGGAGTTTCAAATTAAGCATTTTCTTAAAGAGCATGTCTTTAATCATATATTGAAGAAACATATCTGGCAAATTTTTATCTGGCTGTTCGTGGCAATTTTTATCATAGAGCTTTCCCAGGATTTTATTCATATTGACTTCACTGGCCAAGCAATGTTCTATGTATTAATCGTTGCATCCCTTGTAGGATTGTTGCCCATTTCAGGTCCAAACATTTTTTTAGTTGTTATGTTCTCTAAGGGTTTAATTCCATTTTCTGTATTATTGGCAAATTCAATAATCCAGGATGGGCACGGATTACTTCCAATTATGGGTTTTTCAATGGATGATGCAGTTAAGATAAAGGTTTTCAATTTTGTGTTTGGATTACTTGTTGGGGTAATACTATTATCCTTGGGAGTATAATATGAAAAGTGAGAATATTATAGATAATTTTTTAGATAAAGGTAATAAATATGTAATTATAGGGGTTTCAAGAGACAAGAAAAAATATGGCAGAGTTGTTTATGATAATCTAAAATCACAAGGGTATGAAGTCTTAGGAATCAATCCAAATGTTGATTTTATTGATGGTGAAAAGATATATAATAACCTATCTGAACTGAAAGATATTGACGTGGTGGTTTTCGTTGTACCTCCAAAAATTGTTGAAAGATATTTAAAAGAATGCATAGCATTAGATATTGAAAAGATATGGCTCCAACCTGGATCAGAATCTGTTGAAATAATCAATTTTTGTAAACAAAATGGTATTGCGTGTTTGCATGACCAATGTATCATGTTATCCAAACAATGAGTAAAGCTGGTGGGGCAGGAATCCTACAGTGTCTTAACTGCCAAAAAAGTAGCTAGCACATTCTTTCTATGAAAAGGGCCAAGAATTTGTTGGTGAGCTTATAAAAGAATTTATAAGGCCATTATTTAATCCTTTGAAATATGAATAAGCTTACTAATAAAATTTCCAAATTAAATTATGGTTATTTTTTATGGCATGCAGCTTTTTTAGCACTAGCTTCAAGTTTTATGGATATTGACACAATTATGCCAGCTGTTCTTGGAAGTGCAGGTGGGAACGCATTTCAGATGGGCCTTTTAGTCACGATAATGCTTGGTGGTGCAAGTTTTTCACAGCTCATTTTTGCACCTTATTTACATAATAAAAATCTAAAACGAAAATTCCTTTTGATTGGGATAAACACTAGGGTTTTAGCACTTGTATTCCTGGCCTTTTTGTTCTTTAATTTTAATTCTTTTCCAGACTCATTGAAAATAGTGGCCATTTTGCTTTTGGCAGGATTATTCTCATTTAGTGGCGCATTTGCTAATATTAGCTATACTGATATTATTGGAAAATCAATTAAAAAAACTAAGAGAAAATCTCTTCTTTCTTTAAAGCAGATTATATCAGCGATTGGTTTGTTTGTTTCAGCAATAATTGCCAGGAAAATACTTTCTATTTTTGATGTACCATTAAGCTACGCATTCTTATTTATTTTTGCAGCTGTATTTTTGAGCATTGCATCTCTAGGTTTCTGGAGATTAAAAGAGATAGCTAATAATAATGCGCACATAAATTTAAAGCAACTTTTTAGATTTATGTGGGCAGAGGTTAAAATAAATCACAAACTAAGGAGATATTTGCTTGTTATTAATACCTTAGGGATTTCAATTAGCTTAATGCCCTTCTTGATTTTATTTGCTAAAGAAAATTTGGCAGGAGTTTCTATTGGCAACCTCCTCTTTTTTAAGGTGACTGGAGGAGTATTAATGAGCTCGCTTCTTTTTTATTTCTCAAAGAGATTCAAGTACAGGTACACGCTTTATACAATAATTTTTCTTGCTTTGAGCATGTTAGCCTTTACTTTTTTCTCATCTAATACTTCTTGGCTATTCTACTTTGTTTTCTTTTTAGGAGGCATACTAGTTGTAACTTACAAAATCACAATAAGTGGGATTCTCCTTGAAATATCACATAATGAGAATAGGGCAATGTATGCTGGGCTTGTAGGAGCCGGAAATATTATTCCTGCATTTTTCCCTCTTCTTGGCGGGTGGATTATTAAAACAAATGGTTTTACAGTATTTTTCTTAATAGTTGGAATAATAATCTTGAGCTCAATCATATTTATAAGAAGGCTTAATTGCGTTCGGTGAACAAGAAATTGGTGCAGTTTTGAATCTTTTTAAGATGTCTTATCTATTAAACAAAAGCTTTATAAAACAATTAGAATCGTTAACTTTATGGTTAATCGAATAAAATTTGCGTGTGCAACAGATGATCAAATTAATTTTTCAAAAGAACATTTTGGTTCTGCTAAAAAATATTTGATTTATTCTTTAAATTTGGATAATGGAGAAATTCAATTTTTAAGAGAAATACAAAACTTAACTCCTGAAGAAAAGATTCATGGAGATCCTATGAAAGCAAGGGCTGTTTCAGATGTTTTAAGTGGTGTTCAAATACTAATCAATTCTTTTTTTGGACCAAATATTGTGAGAATGAGGAAAAAATTTCTTATAATTATCTCTAAAGAGAATAATATTAAGAAGAGTTTAGAAGAGATAAATAAGATGTTAGACAAACTTAAGTTATTATTAAACCAAACAGATAATAATGTCTTATATATCAATAAACTGGGAGAGGAATAAAATGGAAGAAATAAGAGATCTATTAAACAAAATAAAACATCCTGAGATAAATAATTCTTTTGTTGAATTGGGAATGATAAGTGAAGTGCAAAAAGAAGGAGAAAACATTGTTGTTGAAATAAAATTGCCGATGCCTGAAGTTCCAATTAAAGAATTACTTATGAATTTAATTAAAGAAGAGTTAAAAAGTTTTAAAGTAAAATTTAAATTTTCTGTGATGAATGAAGAGGAAAGATCAAAATTCTTTAAATTATCTCAAGAAAATTGGGCTTTATAATCATTTAAATTAGATTTTAAACAAAGTAAACATTAAGAACGATGTTCCTTTTAATAATTGTTAGGTAAAAGTTTTATTCTTCAGAAATTTTTTCAGCTCCACAATAAATTTCTGTAACATTAAGAAGTATACCTGATTTCGGATATGTTGTTGGACTTGATCTTTTGTCTTCAACCCATTTAACAGTTTCTTCAAAAATTTGATCATCTTTATGCAATTCGCCGGTTCCTTTAATTTGATATGATTTTTTGTTTTCTTTATCTAATACAACAAAAGAAATTTTAGGATTTTCAAGAAAATTTTTTTCAGTTTTAAAAAATTTGTTATTTGCAATTATAATTTGTTCATTATTATATACCTTAAGAAATTTTAAATAAATAATGTTTGGAGTACCTTCTTTGGTTGAAGTTGACAAAACATGTAGTTCTTGCTTATTTATTATTTCTTGAATATATTTTGGGATTTTCATAATAAATTAATAAATTTATATAATTATATAAATGTTCCTTTGAGTAATTTTAGCAAATGCGATACTGGGCAAGGTTTAATTATCTAGCAATCCGCCCCATTCAATAACAGTAAATCCTGTTCTCTTAGGAGTTTTAATTGTTGGTTCTTCTATTTCAATTTTGTCTAAATGGGGTTTAAAGTAGAAATTCAATCTTACTATTGTATCTGGTTTTGGATTAATTATTAAATCCATATTTTCATTCAAGAATTGATCTCCAAGAATTCTAATCTCATAGTAATTTGCTTCTGTTAATTCTTTCATCCAATATCTCTTAAATTGAGTAATTTCTTTATCATTCAACCCTAAAAGAGGTAAAGTTTCATCAAACCAGTTATTAAGATTTGAATATTCCACAATCCAACCTTCTTTAGGAAGCTGAAGATTATTTAATTGTGCTTCATAGAACAAATAATCATATTTGTTATCAATCAGCCCGTTAGGTTCTGCTGTGACTTTCCAGCCAGTTAAATAGTCAGGTTTTGCTTTTGTAATAAACCCATTTACATCAATTTTGACTTCAATTTCAGATTTTTCAACTGGATATAAATATATTGCTGGCTTTTTAACTCCTGGCGGAAAATTAGGGAAATCAGAAGTAACACAAATATCCGTAATCACGTCAATTAAATCTCCAGCACAATTATACTGCTTTATTGAAGCTTCAGATAAACCATATATCGCCAATTGCTTTGCTTCTTCAGCAGAATTGACAGTACAAATTGCTACCTTAGATTCAATTTTGTTCAGATTATTTATAATTTGAGGACAGGTCTTAGAAATAGAACCAACAATTGATTTAGTTATTGGGTCTTCTTTTTTCATTTCTTTTAGATCAATAACTTTGAAGGACACTTGATACTGAATATTTACAGGTTCAACTGTAATTTCACTTCTTTCAATCAGAGATAATGATTCAATTTTTTCAGTAACGATCACCTTTGCAGGATTGCCATTTGATGCTTGGTGGTATAAGCATTCATAGTCTTCATTGCAGTTTATGATGTTATCAAAGGGCATTTGTGTACATCCTGCAAGAATTACTATTCCGATTAAGATTGAAAAAATAATGGTTTCATTCATAATTGCTGATTATATTGGTATATTAATAAACTTAGTGATTACTTTAAATTGCACTTTCCCATTATACGTTCAAAAAATTAGTATAACGTCCAAGTTAATTGCCCCGATGCATTTAGTGTGGAAATAGAAACTCTCCAAATATCCATAGTATAACAAAAAAGCCTAGAATAGTAGATATAAATATCAAAATAGAATAATCTTTCTTTCTTGTAATGCCGATAATACCACAAAAAAAAGCAGCAACGCCAGAAACGAACCCAGCTAACATCGGTAGCGCCACTCCAGGCCTAGCAATCATATCATGAGGTATTGTTTTCCCGGCGGGAACAGATTCATAAAAACTTACAAATGACATACCGATGTAAAATAATATGGGCATTATGATAATTAATCCAATTGACCATTTGCCCAGATTACTCTTTGGCGTAAAATTTATTTTCATATTTATAATATAAATTATTAGGTAAATAAATGTTTTTGTTTTATTATCCAGTACCCATTGAAAAATTGAACGCCCGCAAGAGATGCCGTTCTATTTGATTAATGAACCCATAATATCTTGGAAAAAAACACTTTCTCCTTTGTAAAGAATTCTCTCTTGTCCTTTGAAATAATCATAGTCGCCTTCCATTTCAAAAGTATATTTGAAATCACCATCTGAGAATTCTTTAGGCCCCCTAAAAGGCATATTATTATCAAAATTCATTAAAGCTTTTTTCAGAAATGGAAATGCTTGTTCTTGGAAAAAAGCATCGTCGTATTTTGCATTATGTTGTCCTTGATATACCATGCACCAAACTGGATTTCCTTGAAAGAAAACAACTTCTTTTCCTGGTGCCCATGAACTTCCAGCATAAGAATCATGATAATTAAAATCACCTTCAGAAAATTCAAAATCTTTATGTCCTTCTAAAATGGGCACCTCACACCTGTGTTGTTCTCTTACTTCTTTTGGTGCGGCATAAGTGTGTCTGTGTGCTTTTACAATAAATTCTAAAAGTGCTTTTTTCTCCATAAATTTAGTAAAATTAGTGAATTAATAAAGCTTTCTTTTAGGCACCTCTTAGGATTACGGTTAACGTCTGCGGGTACTTAGAAATTTCTTGTACAAGAAATGTTACAAATTTCTATGTAAACGAGGTTTCGACTGAAAGGAGAAAGTGGCTTAATTGAAGATTTTAAAAGCAATCTCCACAAAATCAAAGCAACTGAAAAGGATGTTTTAGAGTTGGGGGAAAAAATCAACAAATCTCTCCATGAAAGGTTATGTACATAATGGAATTAATAATTGATGCCAACAGTTTGATAGTTGTTTTGATCTCAACTAGGTGCATTTCTTGTTTATCATTTAGTAAGTAAACTAAATAGTTCTATTTTGGGACTAGCTTTAGAATTTGTTTGAGGAGTGTTAATTTATGTTTCAGCAACTCGTCTTCTTCTTGAAGCAAGAGAGTATGAAAAAGAACATTCAGTTTGGGCATTTTTAGCGGGAGTTTTATTGTCCCTTCTTATTGTAATAACAAAAGTGGTAGGGGGGTAAAACAAGAAGATAAAAGTTGATGGGGAAGAATGCTCTAGTTGTGGAAATTGTGTTAAGGCTTGCCCTTTCGGCATTTTTGAAATTGAAAACGAAAAAGCTAAATCATCCAAAAAAATGCAGAGCATGTATATTTGCCTGTCCAAATAATGCAATAGAAATTGAGGATTAATATGGATGAAAAAATTAAAAAACGCATTAGAGAATTTAAAGAGTATTTAGGAAAAAATGGTTTTTGGTTAAACCTCCAAAAAAGCTGAACATCTCACAAAAGCATTAATTAAAATGAGGAAGAATTTGGAAAAAAGTATTGACCATGTAGAAAAATTCTCTGAGGTGAAATAATGCGCTTTGGTGTTTATTACAAGGATGAAAAAACATTGTCATGGCTTTTTTTTATGGAAATGATGAAAATAGAATAGGCAGATAATTTTTTAGAAAAAAAAATATTTTTGCAATAATTGGGTTTTCTGCTAATTGTAAGAATTGGGGTTTTAAGGTATATAGTGAATTAAAATCTAAGGGATTTTAGGATTTTGTAAAAATAATAAGATTAAAATAGTAGCAAATGTTTGTTTAATTATGGATAGTTGGGATAAATTTAGAAGAGAGGGCCCTGAGAAATCAAAAGAGGAATCTATGAGTGAATTAAAAAAAGAAATTGAGAATTGCAGAAAGTGCGATTTATTTAAAACTAGGAGAAATCCTTTAGTTGGCGATGGAAGCATATACTCGAGAGTTATGTTGGTAGGCGAATCTCCTGGATATTATGAGGACATACAGAATAAGGCTTTTGTTGGGGAAGCCGGGAAAATATTAGATGTACTACTAGTAGACTTAAAGAGAGAAGATATTTACATAACGAATGTTTTAAAGTGCCACCCTCCTAGAAATCATAATCCAAATAGACAAGAGATTGATTCATGTATTGGATACTTATACAGGCAGATGGGCATAATCAAGCCCAAAATCATAGTTTCATTGGGAAAATATGCTACTGATGAAATATTTAAGAAATTTGGACTGCCTTTCTCTAGAATAAGTGAATTGCATGGGAAGATGTTTCATGCTAATGCAGAATTTGGAAAAATTATTATATTCCCTTCATTTCATCCTGCTGTTGCATGCTATCGTAGCGAAATGATTGATATTTTAAAGAGAGATTTTAAAAGGTTAAGGGGGTTAATAAATGGAGAATATTAAAAACAAACTAATAGTGATGAGTGGCAAGGGAGGGGTTGGAAAGACCACAATTGCAGTTAATCTTGCTTATTCTTTATCAGAAAAGGGTTTTAAGACTGGTTTACTGGATGTTGATATAACCGGACCCAATGTTCCTAAGATGCTTAATGTAGAAGGGATGGAACTCTTAACAAAGGGAAATAAGTTTATCCCTGTAACTGTAAAAAAGAATCTTAAAGTAGTTTCTATGGCATTCCTCGTAGAAAAAGAGAAATCAATCATATGGCGGGGACCAATGAAACATAATGTAATCAAACAGTTTGTAGAGGATGTTGAATGGGGCAATTTGGATTACCTAATAGCAGATCTTCCACCTGGGACAGGCGATGAGGCTTTAAGCGTAGCTCAGCTTATACCCAATATAACCGGTTCGATAATTGTTTCTACTCCTCAGGAAGTTGCTTTAATTGATGCTGAAAGATCTATTGATTTTTTACATACTCTTAATATTCCTATCATAGGGATGGTAGGGAACATGACTGGGGATTTGTTTGGAAGTAAAAGTGCGGAAGACTTTGCGAAAAGCAAAAATATTAGTTACTTGGGAGAATTAGAATTAGATAAAAAGATTATAGAGTCAGGAGATAAAGGTCGCCCTTTTGTAATTGAAAAAGGAATAAAAGTATCCAAATCTTTTGATAACTTAACTAAAAGATTAATAAATTTCTGCGAGGGAGAGTCTACAAAATGATAGCATTTTGATGCAAGAATATATCTAAAGAAGATTTAATGTTCTTTTGCGTTGAATAAAACTAGTTATAATTTATTGATGTTTTTATTAGACGAAGATAAAAGTTTTCCAGTTCGATTGGGCTTAACGTCTGCGGGTAAACGAGGTTTTCCGAAGGAAAATCTTGGCGAGCTGTTGCGAGCCGTTTAGTCGCTGTTATGCTCCCTGAAAGGTCGAGCGATAGTCAGAAGTTTGAAATTTGACGCCACCTTTGGAAAACTTTATATTAAAGCCTGTTCTTTTTTTAATTTATGATTAAGGCGATAATTTTTGATTGGGGAGGAGTTTTAGCCCCATGTGACAATATAATTGCAGCTACTAGGTTGAAAAAAACTTTTGAATTTAATGAAAATACTTTTATCAAATATTATGATGAACACGAAGATAATTTTGTTCACACAAATGAGTATAAAGAATTTTTTTCAATTATCAGCAAAAAATTTAATATCCCTGTAGGACCAATTATGAAAGCTGTAAATGTAGGTGCTCTTGATGAAAATTTTGAAATTGCACAAAAGCTATCTAAAAAATACAAGATATATCTACTATCCAATCAAATAAAATTTAAAACAGACTATATTAGGAATACTTTTGATTTAAATTTTTTTGATAAAGTCTTCTTTTCAAATGAAGTTGGCTTAAAAAAACCTTCTGAAGAGATATTCCAATTTATATTAAAAAAAATAACTCAAAAACCAGAGGATTGTATATTCACTGATGATAATTTAGCCAATATAACTGCTGCTAAGAAATTAGAATTTTCTGTTATCTTATTCAAAGATTTGTTTAATTTAAAAAAAGATTTGGCCACTTTTTCTATTGATATCGATTAAGTCAAATTCAAATTGCGTATAACGTCCGCGGGTAAACGAGGTTTTTCGCTAGAAAAATCTTCGCGAGCTGTTGCGAGCCGTTTAGTCGCTGTTATGTGCCTTGTCGAGCGAAGCGAGAAGTAATTTTTCGGGCCTTCGTAAATAACCTGCTGATTAATTGCAAAACCATAAAAAAGTTTATTAATTATAAGAACAACTGAGTATTAATGCGGAAATCATTAGAAAGAATTGTTGCCGGGGGAGTAATTTTATTTGGACTAATGGGTTTTATCAAGGGAGTTGATTTTTTAACCTATTCTACAAGAACGATCGCAGGTGTTGTATCCGACGTACAAATAACTCTTCAAACCGAAGCTAAACTGGCTCCTGATTGGATTCCCTTGCCTGGATTTGACGGAAGAAATCGCTTAGATGTTCCGTCTTATACAATCGTCACTTTGACTCTTCCTTCAGGAGCAGAATATGTTGCGGCCTTATGTAACTATAATAATCCTGAGATTCCAGCTATCGGAGAGAACGCAGAATTAAGAGTTTCGAGATTTGGTGTTGTTAGACCAATTATTGGAGATGAACCTCAGTTCTCAGATGGTACTCCTAATTATAATTATGCTCGTTCTTTCCCCGTTATAGAAGGCATAAACTAATTCTTCGAGCCCGAAAAATTATTGCACATAACGTCCGCGGGTAAACAAAGTTCTCAAAGAGAATTTGGGTGAGCGATAGCGAACTGTTTAGTTGCCGTTAATTGTCTTGCTAAGCGTAAGTGAAGAGTCGGGAAAGGCTTATTGAATATTGATTCGTAAGGCAGGAAGAGGGGGCATGTAGCTATTGTTTATCTTTGTGGTATAACACCAGCAGAATGATTTTATCCGATTCAAAAACGTAAGATAGCCTATAAGGTGCTACATAGAGCTCTCTTGTTCCTTTTCTTCCGAACCTCATTGGCTTTCCGATCTCTGGATTTTCAATAATCTTCGCTATTTGTCTCTTGATCTTTTCTTTAACAGCTGTATCTCTGATTTTCCTGACACTCTTCTTAAAATGTGGATCAAAGATTACCTCTACCACTTTGCTAGGTCTTCTAAGAAGTCTTCGGAATTCATTTCAATTCCTTTGCCCTCAAGAATTCTTTTCCAAGCTTCTTCAGTTTTTTGGGCAAATTCAATATCCTCTTTGAAGTTAGTATCCAATTTATTCGCTTGCTTCATTATAATCTGATCTTTATTTCTGAAAACAATGAATTTGTCACCTTCGTTAAACTCCGTTCTCATTTCTGCAGGGATTACTACTTGCCCTTTTGAACTCATTTTAGTAATTGCAACATCCATAGATTATCACCAAGTAAGACTAGTCTTACCACATTTATAAATCTTTTGTTTTTTTGCCCCTCCTTTTTCCTTTCCCGATTGCAACTAACGTCCGCGGGTAACTAAAATCCTTTGGATTTTTGGAACAAGAAATGAAACATTTCTTTGTAAACAAAGTTCTTGAGCGTAGCGAAAGAATTTGGGCGAGCTTTTGCGAGCTGTTTAGTTGCTGTTATGTGCTCCGATAGGACTTCCGAAGGAAGAGTTGAGAAAAAGACCGTCCTGCAATGAAAAGCTATTTGAATTAAAAATTGAACTAACGAACCTAATACAAGAAAATATTTAAAAGAACTCAACTCATTTATGAAATTATGCAAGAAAAGATAAGGGGTGAACACTTAAAGAAGATTAAAAAGAAACTAAGCAAGTATTCTAAGCAACACATTGAATATAATGAGCCCCATTTTACTATAAAATTAAATCGTTTGAAGATTGATCGAAAGGAAGTTATAAAGAATATAATTAAGCCAGATAAATTGGCATTTGTTGGTGTAACAAGATCAAAAAACCCTAATTATGATTATGTCTATGATCTATATTTTAAACTTAG
>JAFCCU010000027.1 GCA_017610005.1 Candidatus Woesearchaeota archaeon
ATGCTAAAATTTAAAGAAAGGCCCGAGCATTTTATTGTGAATGAATTCTCTAAGTTTGAATTTAAAGAAAAAGGGAAATATGGAATTTTCACATTGCACAAGCATGGGCTTAATACTTATGAAGCAATACAAACTGTTGCTACAAAGTTGCATGTGAAACCAAATACCATTGGCTTTGCAGGTAATAAAGATAAAAAAGCAATTACTTTTCAATTTATATCAATCCCTGGTAAAACTGAGAAAGATAATTTGCAGTTATCCAGAATAAATTTAACCTTCTTAGGATTTTTAGATAAACCAATTAAAATAGGAGATTTAACAGAAAATCAATTTGTTTTAAGAGTAACCTCTGATACTCCTCCAGTAAAAAATGAGTTTATTCCTAATTATTTTGATGAACAACGTTTTTCTGATGAAAATGCAAACATTGGTGAAGCAATAGTTAAAAAAGACTTTAAAAAAGTAGTTGAGTTAATCCAGAAGAGCGATGAATCATTTTTTGAAGCCTCACAAGAGCACTTGTCAGCTCACCCAAATGAATTTGTAGGCGTCCTATCCATTGTGCCAAAACCATTAATGCTGCTTTATATCCACTCTTTTCAGAGCATGATTTTTAATAAAGCATTATCTCAAATTATTAAAGAAAAAACTAAAGACTACAAAGAAATTGAGATTGCACATGTAAAACTCGCATTTCCAACTACAGAACTAGATATTAAAGACCTGCCAATCCCTGGCTTTGCAACAACATTTACTAAAGAAGAAAAAATCATATTTGAACCAATACTAGAAGAATATAAAATAAGATTAATTGACTTTATCATCCCTCAATTAAAATGGCTTAGTCAAGATGGTACAAAAAGAAAAGGAATAGTTAAGCTAAGGGAATTAAATATAATCAGAGACACAGCAACTGGCTATCAAGTAACTTTCTACCTGCCCAAGGGGTCTTATGCTACAATTGCACTAAAAGCGCTATTTTAGTAATTAAATCTCTGTTCATACTCTTTATGATCCAACCACTCTAAAATTATAGATAATACAACTACTTGATCTCTTTTAACAGTATAGATGAGTCTCCAAGCATTTGGAAGATTATACTTCCAGAGATTGTCTAATTTTCCAAACTTTTTCTCATATTCTTTTGGAATCAACTTTTTTGGAATTTGTATGCCACTAAAAGAATCTAGCTCCAAATCTTCAAAGGCCCTTGTTATCCATTCGTATAATCTTTTATCTTCAGTTTTTGCTAAAAGCAGTTTATTTAGAGACTCTTTTACTTTATTATCTCCGAAGATTATCTCTGACTTCATTTTCTCCACTTAAGATCTGGCCTTGAAAGATATCTTTTTACTCCTTCTGGATCCCAAATCCAACAGACCTTGCCCCCATTATCAACTGCAATCTTATTGGAATCAAGTAAATAATCAATAATTAAACAATAAGTTTGATACATCATTTTCTTAGGAAGGTTTTCCCAAAGAGATTTTTTCCTGAATTCCCCCCCATGGTCTTTGATAAATCTCTCAACCATTAACACTGTATCTAACTGAGGAAAATGCAAAATCTGCCTAGTTTTTAATTCAATCATGTTATATAAGTATATATAACTAATATTTAAACCTTTCTCATACTTTTTACTTCAAACTTCAAACTTCAAACTTCAAACTTCAGACTATTAAAGTCCTTCCATAATCCTCTCAGTGACTTCTTCAACAGAGCCTACTCCATTAACATCAAATAAGATATCCTTATAATAATCTAATAAAGGACCTGTTTGGCGCCTGTAAACGACAAGCCTATTTCTAATAGTAATCTCTTGATCATCATCTCTCTGAATCAGAGTTTTACCACATTTATCACAGGTGTTATCCACTTGAGGCATTAAAAAAGAAATATTCACGTTGTAAAATGCTCCGCATTCACAAGTTCTTCTGCCTGTAAGTCTTTTAACAACCTCTTCATCTTCAAGCACTATACTAATCGCTTTATCAATTTCTGCAATATCCTTTAAAGCATCAGCCTGGGGAACAGTTCTTGGAAATCCATCTAACATGAAACCATTTGCACAATCAGATTCAGCGATTCTCACCTTAAACATATTAAGAGTAACTTCATCTGGAACAAGCTCTCCTTTATCAATAAAAGTCTTAGCCAACTTCCCAAGCTCAGTTTGATTCTTAATATGCCCTCTAAAAAGTTCGCCAGTAGAAATATGGGCAATTCCTAATTTTTTTGCTATTACTTGTGCTTGTGTACCCTTTCCTGCGCCCGGAGGCCCCATTATTAATAGTTTCATAAAAACCCAGAGATTAGGGAAATTTTAAAAACCTTTTTATAATAGTTGTAATATAAAGAATATGTATAAGATGTCCATTGTTGACGATGCTAAAAAGGTGATAAACGATACCTTTGGGGAGTTTTCAGCAAAAAAAGTTGAAGTATTTGCTGGAGAAGTTAATGCCAAAAAACACCCCAGAGAGTTTTTAGATAGATGTAAGAAGTTTGTTTCTGGAATGCTAGGAGAAGTAATTGCCAAACAAAAATTTTCTTCGCTTTATACTAAGTATGCTTAATTCTTATTAAATCAATTAATAAAAATCTATAAAAAAGGTGCTAGGAGGGGGTAAAACCGCCCCCCAACACAAAAGTCGCGTGAACATAATCCGAGCCACGGATTCTTTTGCACTAAGAGAGCCTATATCAGGTATTAGTATACCTATTTGTATATTATAACTACAGAACTCCTTTATATATTTTATGGTAACTTAGAATTTACTTCTCAAACTCTCTTTGAATAGCTTCTAATCCAGGCAAATGGCCTGGAGGAGGAATATAAGGTTTTGGACCTTCTTGAGGGGTTTGGGGTTTGGGATTTGGGGTTTGAGACCCTTCTTCTTTCTCTCCAGACTCTTTTGGGGTTTGGGGTTTGGGATTTGGGGTTTGAGACCCTTCTTCTTTATCTCCAGACTCTTCTGGAGTTTCTTGTTTAGGTTGTTCTTTGACTTCGGACTTCGGACTTCGGACTTCAGACTCCTTTGGAGTTTGGGGTTTGGGGTTTGGGGTTTGAGACCCTTCTTTTTCCTCTCCAGACCCCTTAAGAGTTTCTTCCTTATGCCCTTCTTTCTCTCCAGACTGCTGACTGCTGACTCCAGACTGCTGACTGCTGACTCCAGACTCCTTATTCCTTTTAACAATCACAGGAGTTTTATTGACTGTAATATTAAATTTAGGCGGAGGTGGAGAAGGTAAATGTTTCTCGTGGGATTTTTCGTGCGGTTTTGGTTTTATATACAAACTAGTAATAAATAACACAAAATAAGGCACAAATAAGATTAATAATAATAAAGTAAAAACCACTAATCCTTGAATTGAAAAGATTGTCGTATTAACCTGTTCACCATTAAATCTAACTGAAGCAGTCTCCATATAAGGTTCATTGGAAAAACACGTATTTAATGTGGGGTTACATAAACCAAGGCAATCTGAATCAGATCTACAAAATAAACCATCAGAACATGGACTACAGGTCCCTCCACAGTCAACATCAACTTCAGTGCCATCCATTATATTATTATCACAAATATTACAATCCCTATGTTCTACACGTTCTTCGTCATTACATTGGTTAGAACAATCTCTACTTTGTTTACCTGAACAAGTAGTCCAAGCTGAACAAGTCCAAGCAACCTCACAAATAATTGAAGTTGTAGGAGGCATTGAAAATCCACCGCCTCCGCCACCTGAGCTTCGCCCCCCTCTAGAAGATGTTGTAGAAGTTGTTGTTGGAGCGATAGTTGTAGTTGAAATTGTTGTTGGAGGAATTGTAGTTGTAGTTGAAATTGTTGTTGGAACAGCTAAAGAACAATTGTTTGTATTTAATTGGCAATCCTCATTGCAAACAATATCTCCTGCACCAAATCCCAAATCTTCACAAGTAGTCAAAATATCAATAGTTGCCTCACAAACCTCAGTAGATTGAATTACGCCATCCCCACAAAAGGTTTGTTCTCTTACAGCAGAATGATTAAGCCCCGATACAATATAATATGACTCGTCATCAGACACAACACAAGAATACTGCCCATTAACACCAGGACAGTTAAGCCCAGTTTCATCTTGAGCAGTACAATCAGGCGTCATCTCAATTATTAAGGCTTCTTCTCTATCTTTAATACAAAGTTTACCGTGTTTTGCAATTCTATCAACATAAATTGTTTTATTTTCTCCAAAACCCTTAGCTTCAATAGCTCCAAAATCTTGATTAATCTTAACAAGCTTTAGAGAACTTAAAATAAGAGGAGCCATTGATAAATTAACTTCTGAACTTAATCTTAAGTTCCCATCTTCATAAACTTCCAATCTTCTTTTCCCAGAGTACCTTTCAACCCCTGGTTCTTCACCATCAATAGTAAAACTTAAGTTTAATGTACTATTGATCTTATCCCCAATAATAAATTCTTCATCTATCTGAGAGTCACAATCATCATCAATATCATTTAAAAACTCTTTAGCACCAGGATAAATTGATAAAACACTATCATTACAATCATAATTATTTTCAGAATAACCCTCAACAAGTTCGCAAGCATAAATTATAATTTCTGGATTTCCAAAGGAATCTCCATCAGAATCAAGGTAAAAAGGAAGTTCAGCGTCATCATCGGTTATTCCATCACAATCATTATCAAAGGTATCACAGGTAACTTCTTCTATTTCATATCCCTCAATTATACTATAATCATCAACCCAAATCCCAACATTACAAACCTTAATGGAATCTTTACAAACACCTATTTGATTTGAACTTAATGGTGCAGTTTCAGCTGAACCATCAATTGTACTCATATTACAATCATCATCAATATTATTACAAATTTCAATTCCTGCTGGAGAGATCTCAATATTATTATCATTACAATCTCCGTCCAATTCAACAAATCCTACAGGAATAAAACATTCCAAGGCCATATTATTAGAGTCCCCGTAATTATCCCCATCAGCATCCCTATAAGAAGGAACTGCCTCAGCATCATCTACAATCCCATCACAATTATCATCAACACCATTACAAGTATCTTCAATACTTGGATTAATTGAGACATTATTATCATCACAATCTCCATCAAGTCCAACGTAACCAGTGGGTGCAACACAAGCTGAAATTACATCATTTGAATCTCCGTATAAATCCCCATCATTATCTTTATAATAATCCTTAAACAAACCTTCATCTACCTCAGAATCACAATCATTATCAAGACCATCACAAGTAACTTCTTCTAATTCAAATCCTAATCCCTCATAATTGTCCAGCCAAGTATCTTGGCATATTTGCAAAGAATCTAAACATATTCCTGCTTGTTTGGTATTTAATGGGGTTTCTTCGCCTGAACCATCCATGGTTTCTTGATCACAATCATCATCCACCCCATTACAAATTTCAATTGCTCCGGGGTAAGTGTTTGCATTAGTATCATCACAGTCTAGAGAATTTACAGAATAACCAGGGCTTACAGCACATAACTCAATTGTGTCTTGTATATCTCCAAAAGAGTCTCCATCTAAGTCTTTAAAAAATATTGTTTTAACATTTTCATCAATCTCATTATCACAATCATCATCAATATTATTACAAATTTCATTAGCTCCAGGATAAACTAATGCAGAACTATCATCACAATCCCCGAGTATTGCAGAAAAGCCTTCACTGACTTCACAAGCATATATTACTATATTATCATTACCATAACCATCCCCATCAGTATCTGCATAAAATGGAAGCTCTACCCCTTCATCAATTTTGCCATTACAATCATCATCTATTTGGTTACAAATCTCCTCATTTCCTGGGAAAATTGCATCATTTGAATCATCACAATCGGTATTAGTCTCAGAATAACCTTGTTGAAATTCACATACTTCAATTGGATTATCATCATATCCAAAGGTATCTCCATCTAAATCCGGATAATACGTAATTGTAACCCCTTCATCAATTTCGTCATTACAATCATCATCAATGTAATTGCAAGTTTCAGCCATTTCTGGATGAATACTTGAATCACCATCATTACAATCTCCTGGCACTTCTACATAATAAGTGGCCCCTGTACAAGCAATAAAATAGACTTCTGAATTTCCCCATGAATCAGAATCAAGATCCCTATAAAATGTAGTCTTAAGCTCTTCATCAGTTAATCCATCACAGTCATTATCCTTAGTATCACAAATAGTTTCTTCAATTTGATAACTATCAATTGGACTATAATCCTCTACCCACACTCCCCCTGTACAAGAATTTCTACTCCCAAAACAAACTCCTTCTTGCAAAGTATTTTTGGGTCCTTCTTCATCTGCCCCATCAATTGTTCCAGAATCACAATCATCATCAAAATTATTACAAAGGTCTACCATTCCAGGATTAATTAAAGCATTAGTATCATCACAATCATTGCCAACTAATGCGTAACCTTCTTGGATCCCACAAAGTTCAATTTCAGAAACTCCATAATTGTCTCCATCAGAATCAACATAAGCAATTATTAAAATCTCATCTATTTCACCATCACAATCATTGTCAAGGCCGTCACATAAGGTTTCTTCAGTTTCATAAGTTGCAATATTTTCATAGTATTCTTGCATTACTCCATTAACACAAGATTGACTGGAACCAGCACAAACCCCTATTTGATTCTCATTTAATTCAGCTTCCTCATCTACACCATCAACAGTACTTGGATCGCAGTCATCATCCCACCAGTTGCATATTTCTGCAGCCCCAGGGTGGATAAAATCTTTTGTATCAATACAATCTCCAGTAGTACTAACATAACCAGTAGGACAGTATGTCATGTAAACATAATCATAAATATCTCCCCAACCATCCTCATCATAATCTCTATAATAATAATTTGATGCAGTAATAGAGTATTCTAAATCATTTATACTTAATCCAGTTATCTTTGGAACCAAAGTTGAGAAAGTTGAAAGAAAACCTTCATCTTCATTAGAATTAAATTCCCAATTTATTGCATTTACGCAATTAATAATTAATAAAAAACCTATAATAAATATTAATCCTCTTTTCATGTTTTAACTAACTGTGGTCTTTGGGTATATAAATTTTAGGATTTTTTAGACAGAAAAGTTAAGTATTTAATAAAAAAGATTGTAGTCAAAATAGTTAAAAGTTAAGCCTTCAGAGATATCCTCACTGACGTTCGAGTTTTTCACTATGTGAAAATATCCTCACTGACGTTCAGGACCTTCGAAGGCTAATTGTATAGATATTCTCAAATTAACTAAAGCATAGAAATAAGTCAAGCCTTCGGAGACAAAGGAAATCAAAGATTTCCAAGCCCCCTAAGTCTTGCTCCGCAAGCCTTCGGAGGGAGTTGCACCCCCGACCTTGGGATTACAAATCCCACGCTCTTCTAGCTGAGCTACGAAGGCCTAAGGGTTGCAAAAAGTATAGAATTTAAAAAGGTTTTGATTAATTTAAAGATGGAACACTGATCTTACGCTCCAAATATTTTTGTACAATTGCTTCTAATCTTTTAATTTCATACGGAGCTTTTCTTTGACTAAGGTCAAGTCTTACTACACCTGAGGGCATATTCTTCCTAATAAGTTCAGAAATATATTTATGGTGTTCATCAACCTCTCCTTCAACAACAACAACTAAAGGATCTCTCCCAGAATAAACTGTTACATCTCTTAAAAAGCGATTAACTTGATCTGCATATAATCTGCCACTTAATGGCACAACACCAGACCCACGGAATGATTGAATCAAAGAAGAAGGAGAAACAACAATAATCTCATAAGGAATTTCAAGCGGCTTTTGAATGGAAGATCCTTCATTTTCCACAGCCCCAGTTTTAATAATTTTGCCAATCTGATGCCAATATTGCCCTAAATAATCTGGGTTGCATAATTCATCATTAAAAAACTGTATTCCTCCAGGAATTGCATTTTTTAAAGCGGTTTTTATAACTCTTTCAAGTGCCCCACTAACTTGAATTAATACAGGGACAATTGTTTGTGTTGCTACCCTCATAATACTTTTTAAGGGATTAAAATATATAAATATAAGTTGTATAGCTTATGACACCAAGGAAAAATTTGATATATCAGACGACAAATATTAAATATTATGGTACACATAATTGGGCTTACTGAACTTTTACCAAATAAAGAAAGTGTAACAAAAGTATCTTCTCCTCCCTACGATGTTATTAAAAAAGGAACAGAACTGGAAAATATTTTAAAAACTGATAACAAACTTCCATTTTACGTTTATGAACAAATCTATCCTGAAGAAGAACTAACTGAGGTTTTTGTTAGGGCTAACCCAGGATATAATCACTAACCAAGTAATTTTTGATTACTAAAACACAAATTTAACAAATGAAAGAAGCTGTTAATTCAGGCAAATATGAAATAGCCATAGCACCAGTCTCAATTCAAGAATAGCTGTTGCAGATGCTAGCCTTGATGATCCTAAAATTGTAATGCCTGAGAAATCTACTTTCTTTTCACCAAAGATTTTAACAGGATTAGCACACTACTCAATAACCTTATGCTGTTCAGGTGTCCAAGCAGGAGTGCAAGCAGTTAATACTCGCATTTCACCTTCATAAAAAACTTTTTGACCTGGCAAATATAAAAAAGCGTCCCCTTCGGTTACTTCATAAATTTTATCATCAATGCAAATTATCCCGCTTCCTTCAATAACATAAACAATCTCTTTTACTTTTTCATTCATGCAAAAGCCAGTTTCAGGGTAGCGGCCATTAATCTGTATGTCTGCAATGTTTAAGTCTTTATCTTGAAATGGATATTCTGAAGCAATACAGGTGTCAGAATTTACATGCTCTATTGTATCAACTTTTCTTATTTGCATTTTACTTTTGGTATTTGCTCCTTATTTAAATTATTTCCTAATTAGGTTTTTAATATGAATCTATTCCAAGATATTAGGGTTTTTTAAACTAATAAGATTTAACAATTCAAGGGGAGTTGATTAACAGTAATTTCTTTTTAGTATATTCCATATTAAAAGTTTAATTCTATATTTTTGGAAAGATTTTTATATCACTCATATATTGGAAGGATTATGTGGTGGATATTTTTACTTCCAATAGTATTAATAGCAATAGTTGTTATTATAATTATAATTCTTTCCAAAAAACAGCTTCGCTTTCCTCCAGAAGAAGGCACAAAAGTAATTGACAAAGACAAACTTCTTGATAAAATCTTAAAGCTCGATAAAAACGTCTTTGATGTAATGCAAGAAAAAGAAGGATTTAAGATCAAATGGACCATTGTTGATGCCAAGTGGCTTGGAATTGTAGGTAAAAACTGGGAAAATGTTACTTACACTGCATCAGGCACATTTGATAAAGAAAATAAAACAGTAAAACTCTTTGAAAAAGTTTCAAAACAAAGAAAAGTTAGTGGAATGGAAGGGTTTAGAAGTTATTCTTATACAACTAACGGCCCCTTGATTACAACCAAATTAAGCGTTAAACAATATGCAATTAAAGAAAATGGAGAAATTGGGGAAGTAATAAACTATAGTTTCTCGCCAAATGAGATTAAAAGTGTTCTAAAACAAGTGATAAATGATGCTGGCTGGACCCTACAAATAGTTTTCTTAAAAAAGTAATTGCTAACCGGTTGCACCTAAGTTTTATATACTAATGACTGGTTCTCATCTTTTTACAGTGAATCAAAAGATTTGGGAGCCACTTGAGAATCGATTTCCTGGTGCAATAGGAACCCGAATGGGCGGGGGAAAGAGTTCTTTTGCCAGAGGTCTTCTAGATAAAGCAAATAATGATAAGGTTATTCTTGTTGAAGAAAAAGTAATTGATGTTCCAGAATTAGAAACTTTTTATGAAGGGCATGATGAAGCAGTAGCAATTACAAAAAATATTAGGGAAGAAGGACCAAAAAATCCCTTACTAACTCCTGAAAATGGTTATTTGGATTTTGACCGAGTTGAAGAACTTCTTGATCTTGTGCATAGAGTATTAGTATTAGAAGAAGATATCCCTCTTCCAGAAATGGGCATGGAAATTCCTAGGGGCACTAGGGATAAAATCCTTGGTTTTCAATACTTTGCTCTTCAGTATAGACCAAAGCAACACTACGAAGCATTTGAGGCAGCCAATGGTCTAATTCTTAAAGATAGACTTATCCTTGTGGATATTTCCTTTCAAGTTGCATCTTGGATTCAAAACCACATTAGAACTCCTGAGATGTTAGGGCTAGCATATGAACATATCAATCTCTTCAAAAAAATGGCAGCTGAAGGCAATCAAGTTAAAACTTGGGTTTACTTAGATGTAAATTCGGAGATTGCACATCAAAGGAATGAGCAGAGAAAAAGGGATTATGATAATGTTCCCGAGTGGTATATTAGACTGCAAGGACTTTGCACAGAAAGGGTTGTAATTCCTTTAGCAGAAAAACTTGGAATACAAGTTTACAGAGAAGATTGGAATAGGGACAGACCAATTACAATGGTTCCTAACCAACAAGAATCTTGGAGAATTACAGATATGCCAGAAAAACAAATGAGATATTTCTTTAAGTAAAATTTATATACTCTTTAGTGTCAAATTAAACTATGTGCTTTGCCCCATATATTTCACTTACAACATTTATTATTGAATTTATGCTAGCTTTAATATTCTTCTTTCAACGACCTAAAGATAAATTAAACAGATTTATTGCAACACTATCTTTTACTCTTGGTTTTTACCAATTAAATGAATTTTTAATCTGCACAACCGGGCTTAAAGTATTTACAAGATTAGCTTTTGCTACAACCGCAATATTGCCAGCAATGGCTATTACTTATGCAATTATCATGTGGAGAAAGAAAATTAGATACTATTGGCATTTGTTTATTTATTCGCCTGCCATATTTTTTATTGTCTTATGGTCTACTCCATTAACATTTAAAGCAGGAGCAACTTGTTCAACTGTATTTATACAGTACCCCAGTCAAGGCTTGTTTTCAAAATTCTTTGGCCTATATTATTTAGCATATTTAGTTGGAGCTGTTGCACTATTCTACTTTGCTTCAGTTAATACAAAAAAAGTTCCTGTAAAAAGGCTTATGTATTTTGGAATGCTTGGATTGTTTATTTTTACAATTCCAACTTATATTTTCTTAATGTTCTTACCTTCTTTAGAAATCCAATTTTCAAGTGTCCTATGTGAATTTGCTCTGCTTTTAGCTATTGAGTTTATATTTGTGATTTGGTATAAAGAAAAGCATAAGATAAAATTTTGAAAATATGAAAGATAATAATGACCTGTTCCTAATATGAATTCAACAACCTAAAATGCAAGAGTTATGGGATAATGCTTGAGAAAATGCTTAAGAAACTTCTTTCTCAATTAAGCTTTAAAATAATGCGCATGTTCTTTTGCAACATATACTCTTCCTTCTCTTCCATTTGATTCTATTGTAATTTCAAAAGGAGTATAAGCAAATTCATCCCTATCACTTGTTGTTTCCTCTACAACAATTTCCATGCATTTTTCAAATTGTCCAGCCAACCCAACAACAGGAACCCCCATAAATGCAAATCTTTCTCTTGCTGGACCAAAACCTGGAAATAAATTCGAATTATGAGTAATTGCCATTCCTTCTGTTGGACTAAACATGGCAATGCAATTATCATCACTAAAATAAAATCGCTGCCCCTTGCTAGCTTGGCCATGCCATATAATTACTTCCTCCTTGAAACTATGTCCAGCATAAGCATTTTTATATTCTGGTTTTACTAGTCTTGCAGTTTTTTTGTAAGTTCCAATTACAAAAGGAGTTTTTGCAAATGACCTACTCCCCAACTTGAAAGTTGGGGTATCTATCTAGGCTTCTGCATGATGTGTATCTTGGTTTGCTATGTAATTATACACAGTATCATACTCATTGTAACCAACTG
>JAFCCU010000061.1 GCA_017610005.1 Candidatus Woesearchaeota archaeon
TTTCAAATCTTTTGTAAGGCCGACTCGAATCGGATTAAGCTTTTGCAGTATGGGCAGTTTTTCGGCTTTTGTCATGGGATGCGCTCTTTTTCAGAAAGTTCCTGAGACCGAATCTGGCTTGACACACAAGGCCAGATTTTCGTATACTCGTTCCCGAAAAGTAACTCCTTAGCCGTTTAACGAGACGAAATTTCTGCATCGCATTGACTATAATCATTTGTGGAGGCAAGTTATGAATCTGCACGAGATACTAACAGATATTCACACGCTTGAAGAGGAGCTTTTAGTCTTCGAACGAAAGTATGGTATTCGTTCAGAGATTTTTTACGCCGCATATATGAGCGGAGAAGAGCCGGAAGATGATAGTTGGGTGTTAGATTTCGGGGAGTGGGCTAGCATTTACAGGACTTGGCTTACACGTCAGGCAGACTATCGCAATGAGATTCAACAAGTCCAGCGAAAAGCACCAAGTCTGGCAGGACTGGTCCGAGTTGCCGTATGAACCCACTACGTACCCCATCTGAAACCCCAAAACGTGCACGAGGGACATCCTAAGATTATAAATTTCCTTTGAAAATATGCCAAAACTTCTTGAGATAATTCATTATTTAAAAACAGGTATGAAAGAAAACAGAAAAAGGGTGAGGGTTAAAAAAGGTAAAGACCCGCTTTTTGATTTAAGAAATATTGCTGTAGAAACTGGGATTAAAGATCTTGCAGCGCATCATGATCATTATCTTTATGGTGTGTCTAAATAAGAGAGCCTATTTTTCTATTGAATTTTACATTGCATTTTAGGTCGATAATGTGTATATATTTAAAACAATATACACATAGGAGGTATTATGCGAACCAATATTGTCATCGATGACACACTATGACACACTAATGGCCGAAGCCATGAAAGTCAGCGCATTAAAAACAAAAAAAGCCGTGGTCGAAAGCGGGTTAAGCCTTTTAATCCAAATCAAAAAACAAGAGCGCATAAAAAGCTTACGCGGCAAGCTAAAATGGGATGATAATCTCGATAAGATAAGGCTCGATCAATGATATTGGTCGACTCCTCCGTTTGGATCGATTATTTTAACGGCCTACGAAACTGGCAAACCGATCTACTTGATGATCTGCTTTCAAACGTTCCTGTTCTGATCGGTGATTTGATCTTAACTGAAGTTCTACAGGGGTTTCGTTCAGATGATGACTTTGAAGCTGCAAAAACCTGCCTGAGTATCATCCAGTTTCGAGAAATTGGAGGATATGAAATTGCTTTGCAGAGTGCTCAGTAACAGTCAGAAAGACTATCGACGTCATTATTGGTACTTTTTGCATTTCTGAAGGCATCACGTTGTTGCATAATGACCGTGACTTTGAACCAATGGTATCACATCTTTCCTTAAAAGTGTTGACTCCCGAGTAAAATGGTTAATCCGGCATTATTTCCTGAAGGCATCACGTTGTTGCATAATGACCGTGACTTTGAACCAATGGTATCACATCTTTCCTTAAAAGTGTTGACTCCCGAGTAAAATGGTTAATCCGGCATTATTTCTACTTCCATAGTCCCGTCCTTATCGTGGAGCAAAAGGTGCTTGAAGTTTGCCATCATGTTTATTCAATAAAGCTGGGTAAAATCGCCTATTCTGGAAAGCCGGAAATTATCAAAAACGACAAGAATAAGCTGAGAGAGCTGTTTTTATAAAAGCAATAAGCTGCCTATTCAACGATATAAATAAAAAAGGTGGTGGCTCCCTAAAGCAGGCAAAAGGAGAGAGTATACCATGAGGTATATAAGTGAATTCACAAACCAAATATAAAGATAAGATTATTAAAGAATTACAGGATATGCCTGATGAAGATATGCCAAAACTTCTTGAGATAATTCATTACTTAAAGACAGGTATGAAAGAAAGCAGAAAAAAGGTGAGGGTTAAAAAAGGTAAAGACCCACTTTTTGATTTAAGAAATATTGCTGTAGAAACTGGGATTAAAGATCTTGCAGAGCATCATGATCATTATCTTTATGGTGTCTCTAAATGAAAACCGACAACCAAAATTTGAAGATAAAGCAAAAAACCTCCTTGAAAATGATGAAGTCAGAAAATCGTTTTTGGGGGGATAAAATTAGAGAATTTTTTATACATATTATCCAGAGATTATTTGACATTTAATTATTTTTGTCTTAGAAAATTTGATTCGTTAAAAAGTCGATAAAATCGACGAAGCCGTCTTTGAGGTTTAGACCATCGAAGTAATTACTACAGTAAAGAAGATGCGGGAATACTCCGACCGCATGCGTCTTCTTGATAAGACAATTGCGTTTGT
>JAFCCU010000028.1 GCA_017610005.1 Candidatus Woesearchaeota archaeon
TCAACAGTAGAAGAAGCAAGAGAAATAATTCTTGCTGCAAAAGAGAATAATGTGAAATTAACTGTGGGGCATATTGAACGGTTTAATCCTGCAATAATTGCTTTAAAAAAGAAATTAGATGAAGGAGAACTTGGTAGAATTTATAGAATGGCAATTAACCGCCTAGGTCCGTTTCCAACAAGAATAAGGGATGTCGGTGTTGTAATAGATTTGGCTGTTCATGACCTTGATATTGCAAGATTCTTAATTGGGGAGGAAGTGCGCCATCTTTACGCAAGAACTGAAAAGCAGATTCATACAGCACATGAAGATTTATTATCTGCAATATTAACATTTGATAATGGGGTAATATGTAATCTAAATATTGATTGGTTAACACCTGCAAAAGTTAGAAAATTATCAATTGCTGGTGAAAAAGGACTCTTTACTGCCAATTACTTAACTCAAGATTTAAGTTTTCATGAAAATGATTTGATGAATAATGGGATTGAATATAGTGATATAATGCGGGGAGTTTCAGTTGGCAAATTTGTAAGGTTTAATGTTGATAAACACGAGCCATTAAAGGCTGAACTTTCCCATTTTATTGATTGTATTAATGAAGATAAAGAACCATTAATTTCAGGAGAGGATGGGATGAAAGCATTACAGTTGGCCCTTGGATTAATTGAGTCATCTAATACTAATTCAGTGATTAATATGGTTCCATTTTAATACCCCTACTAAAATTATTAAAAAATGAATAACAGTAGAGATAAAATTGAGAAAATGAAAGTTTGCGTTGTGGGTTTGGGAAAAGCAGGTCTGCCTTTGGCATCAGTTATTGCTGACTCTGGAATAGAGGTTATTGGATTTGATATTTCTAAGCAAAGAGTGCAGGAAATAAATAACAAGATTAATCCAATCCCTGAAGAACCAGAACTTGCTGAGTTGATTGAAAAACACGCAGGCAAGAATTTAATTGCAACAAATGATGTTGAAGATTTAAGGGACTGTGACGCATTTATTGTTATTGTGCCATTATTTATTGATAAGAATCATCAGCCAGACTTTTCAATTCTGCAAAGTGCGTTTTCAACTGTTAGCAGTGTTATGAAAGAAAATGCATTAATTGTGCTTGAAACAACTGTGCCTCCTGGCACCACTGACACTAAAGTTACAGAGTGGCTTGATTTTTCTGAAAAGAAGTATTATCTTGCATATTCTCCTGAGAGGATAATGACTGGTTATTCTGTTTCAAGATACAGAGAATTTCCCAAGGTTGTCGGAGGTGTGACTAAAGAGGCTGGCAAGAAAGCATATGAACTTTACAGTCAATTTTGCAAAGAGGTTCAGAAAGTTACAGATTCTAAAACTGCTGAATTAATCAAAGTTGCTGAAGGGGTTTACCGCGATTCAAATATTGCTATAGCCAATGAACTTTTTAAGGTAAGCGAAGAGCTGGGTGTTAATTTTAATGAAGTAAGAGAGTTTGCAAATCACAAATTTTGCCATATCCATAAGCCGGGTAATGTGGGGGGGCATTGCATTTGTGTATACCCTTGGTTTTTGATAAATGACTATGAAGTTCCGGTAATAAAAACAGCCAGACTTCAAAATGACAAAATGATTGAGTATTATGCTAATCAATTAAAAGTGCAAAGTGGAAAAATTTTAGTTATTGGCTTAACATATAGGGAAGGAGTGAAGGAATTGGCGTATACAAGAAGCATTCCAATGTTAAAACTGTTAGAAGAGAGAGGATACGAAGTTTATGCGTATGACGAAATGTTTACAGGAGATGAGATTGCTGAACTTGGATTTAAGCCAAGTCGAAACTTTGAAGAGATGCACGGAATAATTCTTATGAATAATGTTCTGTCCTTAAAAGAGGACTTAATGCCTTTTAAAGAGAAGGTTGTTGACGTGAAGGGTGCGCTTGAGTAACTAAAATTTTAAATATGATGCCGGATTTTTACACTTGATGATTCCTCAGATAATTAAAGCATTTATTATTCTTCTAGTTTCATTTCTTGCTACTTGGATTTCTACCCCTTATTTTATTAAAAAGGCCCATAAGCAAAAGTTGGTAGTAAAAGATATGTATAAACCAGGCAAACCAAATATTGCTAATATGGGTGGGCTAGTAATGCTTGCAAGCATCTTTATTGGCCTTGTTGCTGCTCAATTTTTCATAAAAAATGTAACTGGCTTTTACATCTTTTATTTTATTGTATTTTCATTTGCATTATATGGCCTTGCAGATGATCTCTTAGGATTTGTGAAGAGGAGAGGCAAGGTGATGATCTTGTTTTTTGTTGCGCTCCCCATTGCCCTCCTGACAACTGATACTAATCTTAGCTTAATCTTCTTTGAATTGGAGCTTGGAGTTTTTTACGCATTTGTTTTTGCGCCAATCTACATCATGGTTGTTGCAAACTTAATTAACATGTACGCAGGGTACAATGGCTTAAGTTTAGGCTTATCTTTAATCATCTTAATCTTCGCATCAATCAAAGCGCTCATGATGGGGAATTTAGGATATGTTGCTTATTTGCTTCCGATAGTTGGATCCATGACTGCATTTTTATTTTATAATTTTTACCCTGCAAAAGTGTTGATGGGCAATGTCGGCACCTTTTTGGTAGGGGCAGGAGTGGGTGGCTTTTTAGTTATTGCAGGTATGGAATTTTTTGGAGTGATAATTTTAATCCCTCACATAATAAACTTTCTAATGTGGATTTACTGGAGTAAAAACATGCACAAGATCCCGCATAAGAAATTTGGAAAAGTCAACGGAGACGGCACATTAAAAGCGCCAAATAAGCTCAGCATGAAGTATCTTGTGTCAAACACCTTAAAAGTAACCGAGCCAACCGCAGTATTGATTTGCTATGCGATAACTGTTGTGTTTGGGTGTTTGGGGTTGGTGTTGTGAAAATAATTCATCTTGTTGGTGCTCGCCCTCAATTTATTAAGCTAGCTCCACTTTTAGGAAAACTTAAAGGCGATGAAATTTTAGTGCACTCTGGCCAACATTATGATTATTCTATGAGCAAGATATTTTTTGATACTCTTGGTATCAGAGAGCCAGATTATCATCTTGGCGTTGGTTCGGGAAGTCACGCTGAACAAGCTGGTAGGATTATGGTTGAATTTGAGAAGGTGTGCATTAAAGAAAAACCAACTTTAATAATAATCTATGGTGATTGTAACACGACACTTGCTGGCGCCCTAGTTGGATCAAAGTTACACATTCCTGTGGCGCATGTTGAAGCTGGAGTGAGAAGCTACGACAAGAAAATGCCTGAAGAAATAAACCGAGTTACTGCAGATCATTGCTCAACATTTTTGTTAGCACCAACACAAACTGCAGTTGAAAATCTAAAAAAAGAGGGCATAACAAAAAATGTTTACAATGTTGGTGACTTAATGTATGAAACATACTTAAATCAAAAAGGAGATGACAAGATCATTAGAGATTTGGGGTTAGATGAATTCTTTTTAGCCACACTCCATCGCCCATCAAACGTTGACAATAAAGAAAGATTGCAGATGTTCTTCAATGAACTCTCAGAAATTGCCACCACAGTTGTTCTCCCACTTCATCCCAGAACCAAAAAGATGATCGAACAACTTCAAATAAACACAGGCACAGTAAAACTTATCAAACCAGTTGGCTATTTGAGTATGAAAGCTTTAGAATGTGCAGCAAAACTCATCATCACAGACTCGGGAGGAGTGCAGAAGGAAGCTTACTACGCAAAAACCCCTGCAATAGTCTTAAGAGACACAACTGAATGGCCAGAACTCTTAGGTAAGGGGACGGTCCTTCTCATGGATTTTTTAAAGATAAAACAAACAGTAAGTGAGATTTTAAGCGAAGACATTTCATTTGATGAAGAGCTGTTTGGTGATGGGAAAGCAAGTGAGGAGATTGTGCGAATTTTTCAATGATTTACTTTAAATCTATTCCATTAATTTCTTTTTCATTGGGTATTTCTAATCGAATCTTGTTTAAGGATAATCCTTATACCATTTTGATCTCGCTCAACAGCATATGTGGACCACCATACTGGTCTTTTATTTTCAATGTCTTTGATTATTGCTCTCATTAATCTAAGAACGCTTAGATTGGAAATGGAACCATTATGAGATGATGTTGTTTTTCCTATTTTGTCGCAAATATACAGCACTTTATTGACAATGTCTTTCTCATCCCCTCCACCATTAATAAGTACATTTTTTATAATTTTGGCCAAAGGTTTGTCCTTCAGTTTGTAAAACTCGGTTAGATTTACATCAATTTCTTGGTTATCGTTGACTGCATCAATATGTTTATTAGCAATAGTTTCTTTGGATGTTACTTTTTTTGGGTGCGTTATAGTTATCTCTATTGAATCTATTAGTGAGTTAATTGCTTCCTCTTTAGAGTACTCATAAAACCTTCGATATAAATCAAGTTTTTTCTTTCTTTGGTCATTAAGTTCAATTTGCATTTTATATAATGAAATGAGCAGAGCTTATAAGTTTTTTGATTTCTGATAGCTTTGAAGTTTCTCATACTTTTCATGCTTTTGAAAACAACCAAAAGTTTTATAAGTAATGTCTTATTACTATTTGTTGAGGAAGAATGAAAAATATACACGACCCAAGAGTAATTCAAAGAATAATTGGTTTTCCGCCCATAAGGGGTGATCCAACCAATGATGAGACTGAATTAATTGAAGGGCTGTAGTAGAAGGAAAACAAATGGAAAGACTAGGAAGACTAATAGAAAATAGTAAGATACCAAATATTGTTATTATAGACCAACCTACATGCACGGATTGCAGTAGGCGCGTAAGGGAACTGCATTCAGATGGCTTATATGGTCCCTGTCACTTAAAAAATTTGAGCAGGTGGTAACTATGGATGCGAATGATATTGACAAGGTAGTATTGGCTAATATAATTGAAATAATTTTGAAGGAAGGGGGCAGAGATAGGGAAGATATTGTAGATAAAACTTTAAAATATTGCTTTGATCGGGGATTTACTAAAAACGCACATGGGAATCTGATCATTAAAGCGAATACTACAAGGCATTTAAATGATATTTTAATTGATGTTACCGAAAAAATAAGATCTAAACGGTGGCATAAGTACACGCTAAAAGAAGGATTAAACTTTATTAAAATTATTATTAAATGATTTTATTTTAAAGAGGGTCCACTCTTTCTAGTTAAGAAGACCAGGAGGTAACTCAACCGAAGGGTTTAAATAATTTCTCGAAATTTCTTGTGGTGTGAAAAGATGGTTGATTTTACTTTAAATATGTATTCTGAATTACTTAAGGTAATTAATTATAATGATTGCACAATTAGATCATATTTAATTAATAACCATCCAATTATACTTAGGCATGATGTTGATAGGAGTTTAAATAATGCATTAAAAATGGCTAAATTGGAAGCAAAGTATAATCTCTCTTCAACATACTATTTTAGGGTTCATAAGACTTTTGATATATATACCATAAACAAAATTGCTAAGCTTGGCCATGAGATTGGATATCATTATGAATGTTTGGACAAGGCCAAAGGGAATGTTAAAAAAGCACTCAACATATTTAAAAAAGAATTAAGCCTTTTTAAGAAGTGGGGTGTTAAAACGATTTGTATGCATGGAAATCCCCTTAGTAGATGGGATAATAGAGATATGTGGAAGGAAAATAAATTTAAGGATTTTGGAGTTTTGGGCGAAGCTTATTTATCCATAGATTTCAACAAAATGCCATATTTTACAGATACAGGGAGATCATGGAATTCTAACTTTGCAGTAAAGGACAGAACTGGGAAAGGGTTGCAGAAAATTAATGGGACAGAAGACTTAATTAATAAAATCAAATTAAAAAAAATTAAAAAAGCCTATATATTAACTCACCCTTGTAGGTGGAATGACAATTATGTAATGTGGTTGAAAGAACTGCTGTGGCAGAATGTGAAGAATATTGGGAAGAGGTTGCTGAAGTGAAAATCTTAGTTAATGGGCAAGTGGATAAAGAAAAATGGAACAAATTTGTTTTTGATAATCCTAGAGGGAACATCTTTCAGACATATGAATTCTATGAAATATATAAAAAAACAAAGAATATTGAACCTCTTTTGATTATCATTGAAGAGGGCAAAGAAATATTATGTGGCTTGTTGGCGTATATTTCTACGGAAATGCCCGGAGTTTTCAGTTTTCTTAGTAGGCGGGCAGTTATTCATGGGGGGCCAATCTACTCCAAGAAAGGAAAAGATTATCTTAATGAGTTAATGAGGGAATGCAATCAACTTTTAAAAAAACAAGCATTATTTGTGCAAATAAGGAATATTTTTGATGTTTCAGATATTAAATGTACTCTTGAAAAAGAAGGTTTTGTTTATGAACCTCACTTAAACTTCCACATTTCCCTTAAGCAAAAGGAGGAAGAGCTGTGGAAATCTATTAGCAAATCTAAGAGGAAAGCAATTAACAAATCCCAAAATGAGGTAAAAGTCAGTATTCTTAAGGGGATTGATGGAGTTTACCCTCTGCTTAAAGAGACTTACAAATCTGTGGGTATACCTTTAGTTGACTACTCTCATTTTGATGCTGTACAAAAGATTTTAAAGGATAAGCTTAAAGTGTATATTGCAGAAGTGCCCAATGAGAAAAATCCCGTTGGTTGTAGGTTGGCTCTTTGTGATAATGGACTTGTGTATGATTGGTACGCTGGGGCCAGGAGTGATTTAAATCATTTATTCATCAATGATTGCTTGGTTTGGAGTTTGCTAAAAGATAACTTAAATGAGTTTGCCATGTTTGATTTTGGAGGGGCAGGGCATCCCGATAAACCATATGGCGTACGAGAGTTCAAAAGGAGATTTGGAGGGCAGTTGGTGGATTATGGAAGATATCAAAAAGTGCTTTCAAAAATAGGAAAGAGGGTGGCCGAAATAGGGTATAGGGCAAAAAAATGGTTGGCGGATTTTAGATGACTGTCTTATTTAAATTTAATCGGTTTCTATCAAATTACAATCTCTCTGATTTTTTTTCAAGTACCTTTTCACTTATTTTTTTAAAAAGAATTAAAATTTCTAAAGTAAAAGATTTTTTCCATGTTAATGATATCCTATTTGTAAGCAGTGGTAGGGTAGCCCTCTTTACGATACTTAAGGGATTAAATTTACCAGATGGTGCAGGGGTTGGGGTTCAACCTTATTTGTGCCCTGAAGTTTTTGAATCAATTAAAATGGCAGGGCTTAGGCCAATATTCATTGATATAAACCTTAATGATTACACTTTAGACATTGAAGATATTAGAAGAAAAAAAGATAAAATATCTGCTTTAGTGGTAGTCCATACATTTGGGAACGCCGCAGATATGGATAAAATTTGTCAGGTTGTTCCTGGAGTTCCAATCATTGAAGATTGTGCCCATGCTTTGTTAACAAAGTATAATAGAAAAACAGTAGGTCGGCGTGGCGTGGCTTCTTTCTATAGTTTTAGGTTAAGAAAATTTCTATCCGCTGGTGAGGGGGCAGCAATTGTATTGAATGATAAGCATTATAAATCTTCCATTACTAGGATTATTTTAAGCTTTCCTAAATGTGGTCAGTTAGAAGAATTGGTGCATTCAATTAGCACATTATTTAAAGAGTTTTTCAACCGCAACCCTTTATTTAGCTTAATTACCTTGCCTCTTTGGAGAGCATCAAGGCACATAGTGCCGAAATTGGACTTTGCAGGTGAAAAGGGGTTTGAGCTTAGAAGGATTAGACGAGTAGATTTGTTTGTAATCATAAGGAAGATTGGTTCGGTAGTAGGTCAAATCAAGCGGCAAACTATTCTAAGTCAATTTTTAAGAAAGCAGTTGGAAGGAGTTAAAGGAATTTCTTTAACAGATTCCCTTGAAAAGAGTGAACCAAACCACATTTTATTCCCAATTAGGGCCGAAGGAGTTTTAGAAAGGGAAAGACTGTCAAGATATCTATTAAAAAAAGGATTTGACACATCCAGCATATGGAATGAGGCTGTTGTTGAAGCAAAAGTTTATGGGTATACAGGGGATTGCTCCAATTCTGAATTGGCCGCTAATACTGTTCTATTATTACCTGTTTATTATTCTATGAGAAAGAAACATTTATTAAGAATGGCAGATGCATTGAAGGAGGTCCTATCATGATAATTTCAAAAAAGTTTTTCAAGATTCTTGGAAAATCTATACCTTCAAATAATTTGAGAATATTCTTTTTAAGGCTTGCAGGTTATAAAATTGGAAAGGAGGTTTACATTGGAGAGTCATTTATTGTCTCAGACGAACTACAAGCTAAAGCAAACCTTCAAATTGGTGATAGGGTGGCTATTTCTCCAAGGGTGACGATTGTAACGTCTTCAAACGCAAATAATTCAAGAATTAGAATGATTGTTGGGGAAAAGAAAGGGCCGGTTATTATTGAAAAAGACGCCTGGCTGGGAACTGGCTCAATTATCCTACCAAATATAAGAATTGGTGAGGGGGCGGTTGTGGCAGCCGGGGCAGTTGTTACTAAGGATGTACTTCCTTTTACAATTGTAGTGGGTGTGCCTGCGGGAGTGACTCGAAAATTAAAATGAAAAGTATACTATTCTGCATAGGCCATCCGGCCCATGTGCATTTGTTTAAGAACACTATTAGAATTTTAAATGCAAGAGGTTATAATGTTATTGTAGTCTCTGTTGATAAGGAGGTTAGCTTAAGCTTGTTAAGAGGTTATTCTATACAATATACCTCGCTTGGAAAAACCGGGAGAAACTTAATATCTAAGGCCTTTAATTATCCTCTTTTTACATTTAAAATTTTGAAGATTATACTTAAGAAAAGACCCAAAATTTCTATGAGTGCTGGTTCTCCTTATCTCGCTTTAGCATCTTGGATCATAGGGATACCTCATTATGCGTTTATTGATACAGAACATGCTAAATTAGCAATTAGAATGTTTTTACCTTTTACTAAGAAGGTTTTTACACCTTCATGTTTCAAAAGTGATCTCGGCAAAAAACAAATAAGGTATGATGGATACCATGAACTTGCTTATCTTCATCCGAATTACTTCAAGCCAAATCCAAATGTTTTGAAAGAGTTAGGTGTAAAAAAAGGAGAACCTTATTTTATTTTGAGGTTTGTTTCTTGGGCAGCTAGTCATGATGTTGGGCATAAAGGACTAACAATTGAATCAAAAAGGGAATTAATCAAACTATTAAATAAACATGGGCAAGTTTTCATTAGTTCGGAAAAGACTCTTCTGGGAGAATTTGAGAAATATAGATTTTCCCTTCCACCTGAAAAAATGCATGATGTTTTGTTTTATTCTAATATGTACATCGGTGAGGGTGCCACCATGGCTTCAGAAACTGCATTACTCGGAATTCCTTCTATATACCTTTCATCTTTGGTTGGGACTATGGGGAATTTTATTGAGTTAGAAAAAAGATATGGGATCTGTTATTCATATTCAAATTTTAATAAAGCATTAAAGAAAATTAAAGATTTATTGGAAATTCCAGATTTAAAAGAAGTGTGGTTAGAAAAAATGGAAAAGTTATTGAAAGACAAAATTGATGTTACAAAATTGATGGTGGGATTTGTTGAAAAATAAGGGAAATCAACTAATTGTTTGCTTAACTCATGATGTTGATAGAATAAGCAAGAGCTACTAATATCTCTCCCAACCCCCAAAAAGCTTTCTTATGGGTGATTTTAAATTAGGTTTTTGCCATATCACTTCAGTTTTCAGAAAGAATCCTTACTGGAATTTTGATAAAATAATTAGTATTGGAAAAAAATGGAGTTAAATCTATATTCTTCTTTCTAAATGAATCAATTAAATTTGATTTGTTTAATCCTACAAATTGGAATCTTTCTTTAGGAAGATATAGCCTTGATGAGCCGAAAGTAAAACGAGGATAAGGTGGCTGGATAAAAATGGATTGGACTGTTGGTTTGTGCACTTGTGACGATACTCCAGAGGTTATGTAAGGGGGAAACTTTTCCAAAGAGGATGCTGATGACCCCCTTTTTGGAAAAGAATATATTAAATCAAGGGGAAAAACCTAGCTAAATCATCTGATCTGTTTAGGAAATGTGAATGTCATAAAAGTAATATATGAATTTACATTCTAAAATGATTAAGATAATAAGGGTTTAAAGATGAAAAGATGTACTAAGTACATATTACCAGATACCTTTCTAAGGATAAAATTTAATGGGGAGAGGTATACATTAAGAAAGGGGGGTTCAGTCTTTATGATTTGAGGTTAATACTGCTGAACTATAGCTAAGGGGTAGAGGATTATTCATTCCAATAATCCTCTGCTTGCTACAGTTTGGAGCTTCATTATGCGCAAGTAATATAAACATAAAGAAAAGATTATTCCTAAACTCACCAATGTTTAATGTTGGTTTTAAGAATATTAGTTTGTTAAAATGAGGGGTGAATCTAATTGAGGATTTTAGTAATAACTAATGCATATCCGACAGATAAGAATATCTCTGCGGCTCCATTTGTTAAGAATCAAGTAGATTCAATTCGAAAGATTAATACAACTATTCAATTAGATGTTTGTTTTAACCCAATTTTTAAATTAATAAAAAATCCGGTTTACAAGAAGTCTCTATTTTGGAAAATTCTTAAATATTTGCTTTTTAACTTAGTTTTTTTAAGGTATTTTTTCAAAAAATATGATTTGGTACATGCTCATCAATGTTTTTACCCTGGCCTGTTAGGATATTTGTATAAACTATTGCATAAAGTTCCTTTAGTTATAACTTCTCATGGTGGAGATATAGACGGTATGGCAAATATTTCGAAAATAGTTTATTTTTTGGAGAAAAGAATATTTCATAAATGTGATAAAATAATTACTGTAAGCTCTTATTATAAAGAAAAGTTGAGTAGGCAGTTTTATGTAGATCAGTCTGCCATCGATGTTATTAGTTGTGGAACCAACTTAAAAACTTTTAGAACTTATAAGAATAAAAGGGATCAAAAAATAGAGATGCTCCTTGATGTTAATAAATTTCACTTGTTATTTGTTGGTACCCTTATTGAACGGAAAGATCCAATGATCTTTTTGAAAGCATTAAAAGAGATTAATGGTCCTAAAGTTTGTGGGGTGATAATTGGAGAAGGGCCCTTACTTCAGAAGCTTAAACAATATTCTTTTAAACATAAATTGAATATTTTATTCAAGGAATTTATGCCTCAAGAGGCCTTGGTTAAGTGGATGCAATCTGTGGACCTCTTTGTTTTCCCAAGTAAAAGGGAACCATTTGGCTTGGTTGGTGTAGAAGCTTTGGCATCTGGAACACCAGTTATTGCTTCTAAGGTGGGGGGTAAAATAGATTACATTATTAATAATTATAATGGTTTGTTTTTTAAGGCCGGTTGTTTATCTGATTTGATATGTAAGCTTAAACTATTGTTCAAAGATAAAGATTTATACAATCAATTATGTAAAAATTCTGTTCGTTCTGTAAAAAGTTTTAGCGCTGAGAACCAAGCTAAGAAGATTATCAAAATATACAGTCATTTATCTCTTAAGTAGATTAGAACATGCTTCATAGAGTGCTCGTTTGCAAGTTAAAAATGTAAGTGGGTTTTATTACACTTGATTGTTATTGAAGAAATCAATGAGAACCCAACGGATGAAAATATATGATGTGTTGTTGCAAAAACCTTTTGAGGGTTTGGATTAGCCCAATAAATCTCAGCATTTAATTTTTAAATTAGCCTAAAAACAAAATATTTACAAAGTATTTTATAGTCTATAATTATTAATGCGAGCGTAGCGAGCACTGGGGTTTAATTCCCCGTCCTTCAGGTCGTAAATTCTAGAAACATTTTTTACGCGGCTTCGCCGCAGACTAATCTGCGGACGAAACTGCGCT
>JAFCCU010000062.1 GCA_017610005.1 Candidatus Woesearchaeota archaeon
CTGCTCGATCTTGGTTAAATGGTGAAGGATCAGCATGGATTAAGAGGAAAGAAAGTATAGCACCAATAGTTACCGCCTGGGACCTTGGGCTGGGGGAAAGTCAGGTGCTTTCATTGGCTTACACAAATCCCGGTTATGAAATCATTATTGATGATCGAGCGGCCAGAAACTGTGCGCTATCTCTAAGGATTCCGGTTCGAGGCACTTTAGGCGTTATTTTATTGGCTAAGAAAGAGGGATTGGTGTCGAAGGTTAGTCCAATTTTAAATCAATTACTTAAGGCTGGACTTAGAATAGATCCCGCTCTGCTTAAAGCTGCTCTCCAATTAGTTAGTGTCTGAATGAAAAAACATTAACGTGTTGTTTTTAAATGAGTTAAGCCATTTTTTATCAAACGAAGATTTTTAATTTAGGTTAATTTTTACGTGCAATTTTTATCAGTTTGTGGTATTATGGAAAATGGTATGAGAAAAGTAATTGAGCGGCAAATGAAAATAGGTGAAATAAATATTCCAGCAATCGAATTTGACCTTCGGTCTCGTGATGAGATACCCAAGATACTCATTGGATTGCAGCACATATACTGTGCGCACGAGACACGAGCCGAAGTTTTTACCATTTTGAAGGATATCGTTCCTAAGGAGATAAGTCCGAATAATGGCCGTCCTGGGATGGACTTATGGAAGGTATTGGTTTTAGGTAACATAAGATTAAGCTGTAACTGGGACTATGACAAGCTTCAGGAGATTGCCAACAACCACAAGACCCTGCGCCAAATGTTGGGGCATGGAATTTTTGATGAGGATTATAAATATGCACTGCAAACATTAAAGGATAATGTTGCTTTGTTCACCCCCGAAGTGCTGGGTAAGATTAATCAGATAGCAGTAAAGGCAGGGCATAAGCTTGTGGGAAAAAAGGAAGGAGAAGATTTAAAAGGCAGATGTGATTCTTTTGTTGGCAAGACTGATGTTCATTATCCGACAGATATCAATTTGCTGTTTGATGCCATTGGCAAAGTGATTCACCTGATTACTCTCATATGTTTTTCAGTTGGCATTGTAGGCTGGAGACAGAGTCAACACAATACAAGAAAGATAAAAAAGTTATTCAGAAAAGCACAAAACCTCAAACGAGAAAAAAGCTCAGAGACAGGAGTTGATCATCAAAGCCCACCAAGCCTATATTGATTTAGTAGAGTCATTTCTTGAAAAAGTGAAAGAAACCATCAAAACACTTCGTGAGGGCCAATTAGCCAAAGAAGAGAGGCTACAACAAGTTGAAAAATATATTAACCATGCGCAAAGACAAATTAATCAGATTAGAACAAGAGTAATTGAAGGCAAAACCATTCCCCATTATGAAAAGGTTTTTTCCATTTTTCAAGAGCATACAGAGTGTATTCTTGAAGATCAATATGGTTTCATTCTTAATCATAGAGTTATGGAAAAACAAACTGATGATAAAGTGTCGGTTATCATGGTTGAAGAAGCAAAAGAAAAATTTCCGGGCTTAAACATCTGTAGTTTTGACAAAGGCTTTTATAGCCCAACAAATAAAGAAGAGTTACAGAAATTGTTGGATAAAGTAGTTCTTCCAAAGAAAGGAAAATTATCTTCAAGTGATAAAGAAATAGAGCATTCTGAAGAGTTTGTTCGGACCAAACGGCAGCATTCAGCAGTAGAGTCAGCGATTAATGCTTTACAGAACCATGGGTTGGATCGATGTCCGGATCATGGAATAAGTGGCTTTAAACGATATGTAGCTTTGGCTGTATTAGCGCGAAATATTCAGATTCTCGGAAATATAGTTCAGCAAAAAAAGCTGAAACATCAAAAGAGGATAGAAAAATTAAAACGAATAAGAGAAAAGAAACAGTATAGCCTAGCAAGATAATCAACTGCTCAAATTTATTGTTAAAAATTTAGGAACTATTGGGGGAAGGCAGAGGAGTGCCTGAATGATGACGTAAAAAATTATTAATTTACAAAAAATAGCTAATAATGTCTAGTTATTGGGAAAATTTTGACTCACGGGTGCCTCTCCGGGTAAATTTAAAAAAAATTGTC
>JAFCCU010000029.1 GCA_017610005.1 Candidatus Woesearchaeota archaeon
TCTCCAGTTAGCTTTAAAAATGATCATTTACTAATTCTGATATATGGGGAGGATAATATTAGAAGATAGGGTAATTGTAACTGAAGATGATTTTACATCAACTTACAAATATCCTAAGCATTACAAGGCAGTTGAATCCAGAGAATTTCTAAAATCAAAGGTTTTACTTCCATTAACTTTTCATTCTCCGTTATTATTAGATTTGAATAGAGTGTTAGCTGCAGTCATCTGGAGTGGATATGTTTCATGGTCAGAAGAAGGGGCACCTGCAGCTGGAATGGATTTGAAACCTGAATTGAAGGAAAGTTTACAACCATCTTTAGATGCACTTGAAGTTAAGTTGCTTCACTCTGATTGGAACTGTTATACTTTAGGTGAAAATGGCAGACCAATCTCAAGGTTACTTGCAAGAATTCCTGGATTAGCTGTGTCTCGTGGTACTCTTGAAAACAGAGACGATAAATCCAAGATGCTAGTGACAATTCCAGATTATTTGAGATTAGTTACTAATGGTTATTTTAATATCTACCATGAAGATAAGGATATTGCTAGGTCTTTAATTGCAGATCATTTGAATATCATGATGCAAGCCAAGTTAACTAAAGGTGGTTCTGGTCCACTATTCTTACAATTACAGCTTATTGGAAATTATGAAGAAAATTTAGTGCAACAGCAAGGAGAGGCTGTGCTTAAAATGTTCACCATGATCTACCCAAAAATGGGGCTTACACCAAAAGATATTAAGGTTTATCCAAAAGTTGGTATTCCTGGTTATCGTGGGCATATTCAGTTTACTCGTGATACTACCATAAATGCAATTATTAACTACAATTTATTTGATCTTGAAATGCGAAGAGAACCTCATCCTCTTGGTGCTCGAACGACTTCTTTATCTTAACTAGAGTTAATCCTCCTAGGGCAAGCAAAGGTAGTGAATGTTAATGGGCGAAATACTCTTTGATAAAGAGAATGACAAATTTCTTAAAATTCTTTGCTATGGCAGTAACAACAACACCTATTTTAAGGAGAATTATATATTTCCATAAAATTTATATCTAATGTGTACAATAATTATAATATGCAAGAACTAATCGCCCTTCCAATCTTATTTGTTGTGAGCATCCTTGTAAGCCTTTATTCTTCAATGGTTGGTGGTGGTGGGTTGATAATGATTCCACTTCTTCTTTTTTTGGGGCTGCCCGTGAAAGTTGCTATTGGATCAAATAAATTAGGGGTTATGGGAGTAAGAGTGGGGGCGTTAATTCAATACTGGAAACATGGTAAGATCAGATGGAAGTTTGTGATTCCTTTTACAGTAATATTTATTATAGGAAGCGTTATTGGAGCATTAATTTTTATTGAAGTTAATGAAGTACTAATGGAGAAACTAGTAGGTATTTTTTTAATTGCTCTTGTGCCTTTAATGCTTATTAAAAGAAATGCAGGGGTTAAAAGAACAGAGGTTTCTAAGAAAAAAAGAATTCTTGGTTATTGTTTGATGGGAATTGTTGCATTATATTCCGGATTTTTTGGAGTAGCGTCAGGCACAATGGTTTACACTGTTCTCATTTTTACAATGGGATTTACTTTAATTGAAGCGTCAGCAACCCATAAGATCCCAGGGATCATTACTACCTCAATTGTGCTTTTCATTTTGGGTTTTAATGGATTGCTTAATTACAAGTATGCCTTAGTTCAAATGGCAGGCATGTTTATTGGCGGAACAATTGGTGCAAGGCACGCTGTTAAGAAAGGGAATAAATTTGTAAAAGGAGTTTTTATTACGCTGGCTGTTGTATCTGCTGTTAAGTTGTTATTCTTCTAAGAACTGCATCATACTTCTCACCCAATGTAGTCTCATTTTCTACTTGATGCCTGACATGATCTCCTATTCTTCTTGACAAAACCAGATTTGCTTCAATGTATGCATCTGCAGTTCTCGCCCTAGAAAGCCTATGAGAATATCTTGTTAAATCAAATTCTGGCCTCTCTCTTATAAAATGTCTCCAATTCAATGTTCTTCCATTATCAAATTGATGAATACTATGGCCTGTTTTTAAACAAAATCTTCTAAGATAATTTGCAACATTTCTTTTGCCAACCAATTTTCCACCAAGATCATTAGCTACTGCTCCTCTCATTTTTCTTGCATTGCTAACATTTGCATATAACATTCTTTCAAGGGTTTCTTGTTCACTTACTTCTGGAACATTAAATTGGCTATCTAAAGGAAAAGTCACCCTCCCACAATGGCCAGCAATATAAAAATCTTGAGAAATGGCAGCATAAGCCCCCAAATCAGCTTCATTAATTAGTATAAACTGGTCTGGTCCCTTAAATTGAGTTCCAAACTGTGCTAAACTCTCAAAAATTTCTTTGTCTAAACCATTAAATAAAATAACCTTGATAAAATGATTTTGGTCAAGGGTGATTGTTCTATACTGAAAAGCTCCAGCCAAATTTCCTAAATGCTCCCTTAATACTTCAGTAATTCCAGAAATAGCATCTCTTTGATGGAGGAGTAATGTTGAAGGAATTTGATCAAAATGTCTTTTAGAAAATGAAAGAGTTTCTTTTTTTAAGTCAAATGCCCGTTTATATAAATCAGATTCATCAGAAATAATATCTTCTTCACCTACAATATTTCTAGCGGCATTTAAATTATTTTGAGCAATGTCTAATTTTTTATCAGTTAGAATTGAAAGTGCCAACACAGAATCAATATTTTGAATTATATCTGCAACTTGGCCTCTTACCTCCTCAACATTTATTTCTTCTCCCCCCAATACTACTCCATCTAAAGAATATCCTCTAACCCGCGAAGGTGTTAACACAGAGTAATAAGCAACTTCCTCTCTTGAAAGGGGAATGTGAGTATATCCTCTTGTGTTTAACTCAGCAACACTTCGTAAGAACCCTTCAGTTATTTCCCCTAAAACTACCTGCTTCATGATACTAGAAAATTAGTAGTGAATTAAAAAGTTAAGTGTTTAGTTTTCTAAGGACTGCATCATACATTATTCCTAAAGTTGTTCCTTTTTCAATTTGATGTCTCACATGTTTACCGATTCTTCTTGATAGAACAATATTTGCTTCAATAAATGAAGCAGCAATCTCTTCATTTGATGGTTTTTCTGAATAACTCTTTAAATCAATATCTTGGTGCATCTTGGGAACATGATTCCAACCAATAATTCTGCCTGCGTCATATTGTTCAATACTATGCACCACTCCAAGAAATTGATGAGCTACATGAATTGTAACATACCTCTTCCCTCCAAAATCACTTCCAAGACCATTTAACACCCCTCCCCTTAATCTTCGAGCGTTTTTTACATTTGAATAAAGCATTCTTTCTATAGTTGTTTGTTGTCTAACGTTTGGCACTTCTATTTTAGTTCCAAGAGGATAAGCAATTGTACCGCAATTACTTGCGATATTAAAATCAGGACAAATTGCCGCATATACATCCAAATCAGATTCTTTAATAAAAGAATAATGTGCATCACCGATAAGCCTTCTACCAATTCCTCCAAGAGCTTTTAGGGTGTTTAAATCAAGATCATAAAAAAGAAATAACCTTATGAAATCAACACCCCCATGAAGCAATGCAGGATATTCAATAATCCTTGTTAGATTGCCAAGAAAAGGAACTAGGGGCTTAAAATTAATGCTTACCTCACTCTCAAGAGTGGTTGAAGCGTCTCTTAATCGGATATTTCTTTTAGCAAATCTAAGTGTTTGTTGTTTAAGGGCCATTGCCCAAATAAACAAATCTTCATCAATATAAGATTCAAGAGGTTCATTTAAATTCTTCTTGCCACCATTTAGAAAATCCTCCATCTTCTGAAGTTTTCTTTCATTTAATGTTGATCTAGCAATAATTGAATCAATATCTTGGATGATAATAGAGATATTCCCTATTGCCTCTTTTTTTACACTTCCCGGGCTTTCAAAAACCTCTCCATCAAGCATTAATTCTTTTGAAGGAGAAAATACAGATAAATATGTGAGCTCCTCTTCTGTTAATAATATATGAGTGTACTCTCCTTGATTTAAACTTGCAACATGCCTAAGACTCTCTTCAGTAATCTCTCCTAAAATAACCTTATTCATGATAAATGGGATAAATAATTAGTTTTAAAGGTATGTGTTAGAAAAGTTTATATGTGAATTAACTCGCTCAAAGGCAAAGGCAATCAAAGCAATTATTATGGATGTTGATGGAGTAATATTAGGAGAACAACAAGGGTTTAACTGTCCTCACCCCAATGAACATGTTAGAAGCAATGAAGAAAATTAAAGCAAAAGGAATTCCAATTTCTCTTTGCACTGCAAAGGGGCTTTTTGCAGTTAGAAAGATAATTGAGGATGTAGAACTTGATAATTGCCATATTAGAGATGGGGGGGCCTTACTAATTGACCCTATAGACAACAAAATTTTAGAAGCCCATGAAATTGAGCCGAATTTGTCAAACTTATTCAGGAAGAAAATCAGGAAGAAGCTGAGATTGAGGAAGCTAAAAAGTTAATAGAAACAATCCATACAAATTGGGTTGAGTTTAAAGACATGCCTTTACACCCAGCAGTTCTTGAATCAAAATTTTTAAAACCCCTAGAAAGACTCGAAGAAATTGCTGAAAAAGACAAAGGAATTGCAAAGGCAGTTAAGAAATTAGCTGATGATGTCCGTAGAAGGATGGGTCTTCTTGAAAGGGAAGAATAACCACTAAAGAGCTCTTCGACAGGTAATCCTGCAAACAATTAGTAGCTTATACTTATGTTTATCCTTGAACATTAAAGAGTCTGCAACTCCCACTATTTGCCCAAACGGGGGCCTGGACTAAAAACTAGAATAAATCAACTGGTTAAAGAAAGTCTTCTGGGCACTTTATAGATATATGGTGCCAGCTGAAAGACGGATTAAAGAACTTGAATTAGTATAAAATTTATTTGGAGAGGTCATCCCTATATCTTAGCTCCAATTCATTTAAAGTAGCTATTGCTGCCTTTAGATTTTTAAAAGGCACAACAATGCTGTGAGATTGATCTAAATTACCGTGTTGGGCATTTGTAGCCAGATGTAACATTTTTGTGATAGTATCTCTAGTATCATCTTTGCTATAAAGTCCTTTTTTAGGTAAGTCAACTACACATTGCATATCTTCAAGAAGAATTTGTGGAGTAACACCTTCATAAGTTAGATCCTCTGTTCTTCCTCTCGCTGGAAATCCCACCAAACCTTCATATCCATTTGGTTCGCCTGCTACTGCACCATCTCTAGAAATCATATAACCACTATTGACAGCAGGAACAAATGAAATATTAAACCCTCCTTGATCCAATAATCCTACTCCAAAATCTATAGGGACTCTAAATACGGTCAGACCTTCTAAATTTTGATCAGTGTGATTTCCAAGACCAAATCTTGGAACCCTAGAAGTTGAAATGGAAGGTTTTAATTCTGGGGCAAAAGTTTCTAATTGTTTTTGAATAGACTCTGAGGCTCTTGAATATGCGCTACTGCCATAATTCATAATAAAACCTAATAATCTTATATTCCTATCAATTGAAGAATCCATTCTCTCAATTAATCTTTTAGCGCCATCTTCTTTGCCACTGGCACTATATGCTCTCTCATTAACGCTTGTTAAAATTAATGTACCACTTCCTTCCTGATACGTTTGAAAATTAAGTCCCAAATTAGGAACATCTGCAAGTCTATTAACTAATTCAATGGTCTCAGGTGATAAATTGTGATCAAAACCCATCTCCCCAGTTGTCCTAAATACAATAAAATCTCCTTGATCCTCAAGGGTGTGAGTTAAATCAAGATAAGCATTATTGAATTGATAGTTAATATCTCCAAATATAGAATGTACATCTAAAGCAGGAACTAACTGGGCAACCCCATAATTACTTGTTGCCTTGTTCCATACGCCCACAGAATTAGAATCTAATCCAATGGAATCTAATGAATCAATTAAATTTTCAACAACTGTTCTTCGAACTCTTTTACTAACCATCACAATCACCTAAAGAAAAAATGAGGTATTATCATTTAAAAAGCCATGGGTAGAGTCTCGACTGGAAGAAAACATTCAAATTATTTCTCGATTTGACTTAATTGCGACATTATATGATCTCCCCAAGTATGAATCTTTATCAATTTCTCCAATTACATGATCTTTAATTTGACCAGCAATCCAGATATTTCCATCAATTAAAGCGTCTTGAAATTCTTCTTGAGTTCTTTGTTCTCCCTCAAGTTGTTCAATCCATTCAAAGCCAGATTGAGTAATATAATCTTCTAAGCTCATTAAAGAATTTTCTCTATACTGAGTCAGGGCTTGCCCAATTTGGGATTTATTGATATTTAAGGTTCTCCAAGAGGAATAATCATAAGAATGTTTAAGATTATTCTTCTGTTGCACCATTCCCCTTAAGGCAGGTAAAAACCTTGAAGAGTGATATAGCATTCTTGTTAATGACTCTGAATCATTAATTATTGGAATACTAATTGCATCTCCAAATGGAGAATAGAAGATCTCACCTTTTTGGGGAACTCGTGAAAAATCTAACCCAAATGAGCTATAGGCTAAAATATCTTTTTCAGTTAAAAACACAAATTGGGCATTTCTCCTAAACTTCTTACCGATTCCATTTAAAGTCCTATAAGTTTCTAAATCTAAATCATTAAAAATAAAAATATATTGGTGAACTGAAGCACTAGATATAAATGAATTAAAATCAATTATCCCCAATAAGTTTCCAATATGTGCCTCAACTGCATTCTCGATTCTTCCCTCCTTTGAAAATCCTCCAATTAAAGAAGTTGGCCCCACTTCAACTAATCTTTCACTTGCTAAACCAAGCACAATTCTGCGCATTTCAAATGCCCTTTCTACAGGATCCAAATCACTTAAGCATGGTAATTTTAATTTAAAAGGGAATAGTGCACTTCGGATGTCTCTATTTAAACGATCTAGCCGATAATGGTTTACTGAAGCATTTGCATGAATTGAATCAATACTATCAATGACCTTGGCAAGACTGGCCCTTGCAGCCCTTTGTTTGTTTTCTTTAGAGAGATAAATCTGTTGATCATCTCTTAAATCATAAAGGCCTGCCCGTATTGGACTTAAAACACCAAAAAAAGCAGCTTCGTGTTCTGAGAGTAAGTTCATGATAAAAGAATTTCTGTTAAGAAAATTTACTGCCTCAATTGATTCTTTTGATATTTCTGCAAGCATTAGGTTCTTTGGGTACATAAGGTAAGGGAAATATTCTAAATTATAAAGTTAAGCCTTTAAGGGAAAATAATAAAAGCATCTAAGCGGTTGTTAAATCAGCCAATTTTTTTGTTAAGCTTATGTGTAGCTGTTTTAAATAAGCATTTTTTTCTGCTTGATGGAACTGTTCCTTAACCTGATACATCATTTGATCAGCAAGACTCATCATTTCTTTAATGGAAGTTTCCCCTTTCTCGGGGAAATGGTAACAAGCACCAATTGATAATGTCACAGGGAATGAAAAATGAGGATTATGGATATTTCTTATTACAACTTCTTCATTAATTCTTTTTATCAATGCTTCTGCATCCCATTCTTTTACCTGAGGCAAAAATATTGCAAATTCGTCTCCCCCATATCTTGCAACAGTATCTGAGTCCCTTATTAGATTTTTTAGTAATGCTGCCACTTCAATTAACACTTGATCACCAGTAGGATGGCCATAAATATCATTTATTGATTTAAACCGATTAACATCAATCATTAAAACTGCCATGGGGGTTTTATATCTTGTTGCCCTAGATAATTCCTCCCTTACAGTATCATTAAAATATCTTCGATTGTTAATATTTGTTAATGGTTCAGTTATTGCCTGGGCTTTTAATTTTTCAATTAATCTTAATTCATATAACCTGTGGGCGAGCATGCTATTAATTGCATCCAAAAAATCATGTTCCTGTGAACTTAAAATTTCTTGATCTCCTAAACTCCCTGCACCAATAATTCCATAAGTTCTCCCATCTAGATCTTCTATTTTCTTAACATACTCTGGGATGATATTTTCCATAGATCCCAACTTGTGCGCCCCAAGCAAGGGATCATCAATCTCAATAATTGCCCCTGTTTTTGAAGAAAATTCTATTGAATCTCTAATTACCTTAACAAGTTTTTCTAAAATTTGAGGAATTAAATATTCCCTAGAACTAAGAATTCTTAATGCATTTCTTTGACCACGCAATTCATTTTCTCTTTCTTTAAGTTCACTAATATCAGTAAAAACTTCTGATGTGCCCACTAGACCCCCCTCTTTATATGTTCCAACAATATGGTTTATCCCCCTAACACTTTTACCTTCTTTTGTAACCCACTTTGTTTCTAATGTAACCCTCCCTTCTTCTCTAAGTAATTCTTCAAGATGGTTCCTCCCCCTTGTAGGAATACTCTTATCAATAATACTTTCAACATTTTTTCCAAGAAGTTCATCAATACTATACCCTAAACCTTTTAGGGTAGCATCATTTGCATAAGTAATTTCTCCTTCTCTTCCAGTCATAATCATCCACTCAGTTGCATTCTCCACTAATCTTGCAGATCTACGCCAAGAATCAAATTCAGGGAAAAAACTTCTTGCAACTTGGTGTTTAACTGCTTCAAGTTTTTCAATAATCCCTTCTACACCCTCTTGAAAATTAATACCCATCATTTGTGAAAAGTTAATCTAGTTTTTAAACCTTCTGATTAATCACTACTTTTGAGTGAATTATCTACTAGATTTCCAAACCTTAATAAACTTCAATTTGAATTAAAGCTTACTAAATATATATAATAACTGAGATATTACAACAAATCGGTGATACCTATGAAATACTTAATTACAATTATTGGAATTTTATTATTAGTTAGTGCTTGTGCTCCAGAAACTCCGGGAATAACTGTTAACCCAACAATAGATGGAATTAGCAAGTTTTCTTCTGCAGAGGAGTTAGGAGAATATTTAAAACAAAGTCAAGAAGGGATTAATTATCTTGGAGGGGGCATGAGAACCATGGTTATGGAAGAATCAATGGATTCAGCTGTTCCAATGATGGCAAAAGCTAGTGCAAATGAGTTTTCAACTACCAATGTCCAAGTTCAGGGAGTTGATGAAGCTGATTTTGTTAAAAATGATAACAAGTTTATTTATGTTATTTCAGGGGATAAATTAGTTATTGTTGACGCTTATCCTGCAGATGATATGGAAATTTTATCTGAAACAGAGATTAAGGGCACTCCAACTAATCTCTTCTTAAATGAAGATAGGTTAATTGTCTTCACACAAGACTATGAAAAAGTATTTGGAATAGCCCCATATGATTTTGTGCCAAGGCCAAGGAATACTCAAGTGACTCACGCAATAGTCTATGATATTTCTAATAAAGAAAAACCAAAAGAACTCTATGACTATTCAATTAAAGGTAGATATTTCCAAGCTCGAATGATTGGGGACTATGTTTATTTAGTTACCCAGGAAGGAGTTTATTACCACTCATTATATGTGGATATGCCAATTGTTAAAGAAGGATCAAGAACATTAATCAAACCAGATGTTTACTACTTTGATAACCCAGATAGTAATTACAATTTTCACACTGTAGTTTCATTAGAGATTACTGGAGATGAAAATGATGTTACTGCCCAGAGTTTTATGCTAGGTTACTCAAATACTCTTTATATGTCTGAAGATAATATGTATATAACATACCAAAAGAATCTTCCTTGGAGATATTATGAAACTCAGAATGAAGACAGATTTTATGAAGTTGTTGTACCAATTCTACCGGTTAGAAACCAAATTGAAGCAATAAACACTGGTGACTCTGCAGAAAAATGGTCAGAGGTTCAAGAAATTCTAGAAGAGATGTACAATTCAATGGATGAAGATGACAAGGAAGACTTATTGGAAGAGATTCAAGACGCTGTTGGAGAGTATGAAATGAAATTAGAAAGTGACCGCAGAAAAACAGTTATTCAAAGGCTTTCAATTGACAATGGAAAAGTTAAGTATGAAGCATCTGGCGAAGTTCCAGGTTATTTACTCAATCAATTCTCAATGGATGAAGAGGATGGAAATTTAAGGGTTGCAACAAATGTTAGGTTATGGACTAGACGTGAATCAACAACTTTTAACAATGTCTATGTACTTGATGAAGCTTTAGATATTATTGGAAAGCTTGAAGGGCTTGCGGAAGGAGAAAGTATCTACTCAACAAGATTTATGGGAGATAAACTTTACATGGTAACTTTCAAACGAGTTGATCCATTATTTGTAATTGACTTAAGTGATCCAACAGAACCAGAAGTTTTAGGAGAACTAAAAATCCCAGGATACTCTGATTATCTTCATCCTTACGGGGAAGATTATATTATAGGAGTTGGAAAAGAAACTGAAGAGAACAGGTGGGGAGGAGTTAGTACAGGCGGTGTTAAAATTGCCTTATTTGATGTCTCTGATGTAGAAAATCCTGAGCTAATTGATAAATATAAAATTGGAGAGGCTGGTTCAGATTCAGAAGCACTTAGAGATCATAAAGCATTTTTCCTGTATGGAGATACATTAGTAATTCCTGTTAGGAGAGTAGATGGAAACAGGTATTATGAAGATGGTTACTGGCAAAGGGATACCTGGCAAGGCGCTTATGTATTTAGTGTAAGTGAAGAAGGGTTTGACAAAAAAGGAAAAATTACACATCAAGAAGGCAATAGTAATGAATACTACTGGAGAAGCCCTTATGAGGTAAGACGAACAATCCTCCTAGATGAATCCTTGTATACAATATCAGATGAACTCATCAAAGTAAATAACCTTGATGATTTGGATGAAATTGCGAAGATAGCTCTTCCTGGAAAATCCATAAGTGGCAACAAGATTCCAATGCCTGTTATGGAAAGGGAAGTGGCTGTGGGTAATCTAAAAATTTAAATACTTTTAATTTATTATAGTACACTATGAAACTGGGTGTACTAATTTTTCTTTTATTATTAGTTGCTTGCAGTAAGGCTCCTGAAACTGCCCCATTAGATTATGCCCTAGAGGTTAATGATGAAGGAATTTTTGTAAAAAATTTAGGTGAAGAGGTTGCAGATAATATTCTTATTAATCTTACAATACACTGGTATGGAGAACCAGGTAATGGGCCTTATGAAAGTGAAGAGATAGTTTTAGTTGAAGAAGATTCAACTATTGAAGCTTATGAAACTATTCAAATAACAAACATCACAAGCTGTATCCCTCAATTTAAATTAGATGGCCAAGAGTACAGTATGTTCCAATGTGATATGGTATTAATTGCTGATGATGAGATTTTTGCAGAAGAAACACACTATGTTTATTTTGGGGAAGGGCCAAATCCTTGGGAATTTGAAAGTTATCTAGTAGACGAAGATGCTTTCTTACAAATAAAGAAATTTATTGAAGAAAATTTTGAACTTTTGTCGTAAGATTTAAAAGGAGCTTTGTTTTTCTTGAGAAATTATGCCTTGGTGGCTTAGTGGTAGAGCACTTGCTTGGTAAGCAAGAGGTCGCGAGTTCAACTCTCGCCCGAGGCTTTTTAGAAGTCTGAAGTCTAAAGTCTGAAGTTCTATTTGATCATCTCTCAATAAAAGATATTTAATCTGATAAAAAAATATATAAAGTAGTTTTAGAATTATTAGAGAATGGAGGATATTCAAGGTTATCAAAAACCGGCTGAAAATTGCCAAGTTATTAAGCCAACCATTGTCCCATCTCTTTTATTATTACAAAGTTTCATTCCTTTTACCATTAGGGATACTCTTAGTGGTTGGTTTTGGATTAATTGAATTTTTTATTGGACTAGTTATTTTTATTATAATCTTCGGCTCAATTCTGGCAGGAACATACTATTTTACTAAAATGTCCTTACTAAAAACAGAATATAGATTTTATTATAATAGGGTTGAATATTTTGATGGCTTTTTAGTGAAAAATAGGAAGGCTGTTAACTACGACCGAATTTCAAATGTTGGGGAGGCCATGAAATATCGATGAGTAATTTGAAAAATCCAGATAAAATATATGATTGGATTTTAAAAGTTACTTCGAAAAAACAATGAATTATGGTTGGTTTGAAGTAAAATTCTACCTTAATATACCTTGGATAAAATAAATATTCTGATAAAAAAATATATAAAGCGATTCAATGCTTATAGGATAATGGAAAATGTCCAAGGGTATCAAAAACCTCCCGAAAATTGTCAAGTCATTAAACCTTCAATTATTCCTTCAATGTTATGGGCAAAAAGTGTTCTTTATGCCCTTACTGCTTTTGTAACAATCGGTTTAGTTATTAATCTAATATTATCAATCTTGATATTTTTCATCTTTGGTGAAGGGATAGTTGGAACTTATATCAGAATTTTTATGATGGTCCTAACTTTTGTTGTATTCTTAGCGGTAGCATTTTACTTATTCAAGATGTCCTTACTAAAAACAGAATATAGATTTTATTATAATAGGGTTGAATATTTTGATGGCTTTTTAGTGAAAAATAGGAAGGCTGTTAACTACGACCGAATTTCAAATGTTGGG
>JAFCCU010000049.1 GCA_017610005.1 Candidatus Woesearchaeota archaeon
AAAAGTATGGCACAAAGTTTTGGAGATATTGAAGACATTAAAAATCTAGAAGAGATTACTAATAATGAAGTTAAAGGAAAGATATACATAGATAAAGATGTAGAAAAAGAGATAAAAAGAAGATATGCACATACCCCTTGGATAGATATTATTGAAAAAATAAAAATAGCAACTAATTACGGTAGAGAAAATGGGATTATTGAATTAACAGATTACGAAGCAGAAGGAGCATTTTGTGGATTATTAGGATTTGACCTAGCAAAGATAACTGAAGTAAGGAATATCCTTGAAGAATATTTTAAATTAAAATTAGATTCAGAAAAAAAAATAAACACTTCTCTCAAAAGAATAAGAATACAAAAAACTAAAGAGCAAAGTGCATATGGGCTAGATTATTTGGTTAATTTCTACTGATTCTCTTCCAAACCCTTTCTATCCCTAATCTGCTTAACAACCTTATCCAAGAATTCTCTTGGAAGCTTCTCAAACTCCTGATCCATTAAAGAAGAAACACCACGACCATTTGAAGCACTTCTTAAATCAGAGCTCCATCCAATCATCTCAGCCACAGGCAGTTTTGCTTTGATGAATGTACTTAGTCCTTCCTGCTTTGCATCCTGAAGCTGTCCCCTTTTTGAAGAAACCAGCTTAGTAATATCTCCCATGTAGTCTGTTGGAATTTCAATAATATGCGTCTGTAACGGCTCTAATAAAGCCCCCCCAGCATCTTGGAAAGCTGCTTTAATAGAATCTCTAACAGCAGGATAAACCTGTGCAGGACCCCTATGAATAGCATCTTCATGAAGTTTCAAATCAACTAAACTAACTTTTAATTTTTGGCACGGCTCTCTTGCCATAGGGCCTTGTTTCATAACCATCTCAAATGCATCCATAACCATTTCAATAACTTCCCCAATATGAACTTCCCCCTTTGTCTGATCTAAAAAGACATTTCCCATAAAAATTTCCCTATATTGCCTTATAGTATCATGAGAAACACCAACTGCCAGTAAGGATTTTGTTAAATTCTCATCTTTTTTCTTAATACGACCTTCAGAGATTTCTCCCCTCTCGATTGCCTGAAAAACCTCATCTTCCAATGGCTCAACTGTTAAAAAGAAAGTATTATGCTTATTAGGGGATCTTCCTTCGAAAGGTCCTCCCTTTTTATTAACTGATTCCCTATAAACAATTATAGGGGAAGAAGTCTTAACATTCACACCCTTTTCTGTCTTAATCCTATTTTCAATAATCTCCAAATGCAATTCACCCATACCAGACATTAAATTTTCTCCAGTTTCTTCATTAATTTCAATCTTAATAGAAGGGTCTTCTTTTGCAACCTTTCTCAAAACATCAATTAACTTAGGCAAATCAATAGATTTCTCAACCTCAATTGCTTTTGTAATAACTGGTTGAAAAATATGTTTCATTTCTTCAAAAGGTTGCTGTTCAGACAATGTAACCGTTTCACCAGCCTCAGCACTCACTCCAGAAATAGCCAAAACATTTCCAGCAGATACTTCATCAACCTGTTCTGGCTTTATACCATCATAAATTAAAACCTGTTGAATCCTTTGTTTCTTTCCCCCTAAATTCAAATAAACATCCATTCCAGGTTTTAAGGTTCCAGACCATAATCTTCCTGCAGAAATTTCTTTTCCTGAACGAGGATCAATAACAATCTTTGTAATAACAAAAGCAGGCTCTGAACTTGAATCACAATTTATAAGACCCTTTCCAAATTCAGTTTCAACATCACCTTTCCAAATCTTAGTAATTCTATATTTCTGAGCTTCAATAGGATTTGGCAAGTGTTTAATAACAACATCCATCATTACCTCATATAAAGAAGCATTCTTCCAAATCCAGTCCTTTCTATCCTGCTCATCCATTTCATAAATTTTGTAAATATCACCAAAACTAACTTTTTTTTTTTTCATAAATGGAACAGTTAAAGCCCAATTATCCCTAGCAGAACCAAAACCAACCCCACCATCAGCAACATTAACCTGCCACTTTTCCTTAAATTCAGATTCAGCAATGTTTGCAATCAAAGTATTAAACTCATCAATAATTTTCTTAAACCTTTCCTGCATCTGCTCTGGAGTCAATTTCAACTCTTTAATCAATCTATCAACCTTGTTGATAAATAAAATCGGTTTGACCCTTTCTCTCAATGCCTGCTTTAAAACAGTTTCAGTCTGAGGCATAATTCCTTCAGAAGCACAAACAAGAACAATCGTTCCATCAATAGCCCTCATAGCCCTTGTAACATCTCCTGAAAAATCAACATGACCTGGAGTATCAATTAAATTAACTAAATATTCCTCATCACCATATTCATGAACCATAGAAGTATTTGCAGCATCAACAGTTAACAATCTCTCCTGCTCATCAGCATGCTGCCATGTAGCCATACCCCCTTCCAAACTTCCTGCATTCTTAGCAGCCATTTTGCCAGCTGCAGCTAAAAGATTATCAGTAAAAGCAGTCTTACCATGGTGAATATGCGCAGATGTAGCCATATTTCTAATGTTCTTTTGATCCTTAATAATTCTTTTAAGCTTATCTAAATTCTTTTCTGCCATGTTAAACAAAATATTTTACAAAGAGTGGTTTTTAAAGATTTTGCTTGTTGTATTCACATTGTTTTTTAACCATTGCTTTTTTAAGAAAACAAGATTTAAATCTACCCTCAGTAAAACAGACAAATTATCCAAAAGATTAAAGAACCTTAGCCATAAACATTTCTCCCATGCCCAATTCTCAAAACATAGATAACTAATCCATTATGCCTAATCTGATAAACAGCCCTGTAATCTCCAATTCTCAAACTAAAAAGCCCTGTTAGTCTCCCTGTCAAAGGTTTTCCCAATTCAGGATTTTTCTCAAGCTCTTTAAACTTTTTAGCAATCCTCTCTTGATCATTTTTACCTAATTTTCTAAAAAAATTCTCAGCAGGTTTCAGAAGTATAATATCATACATTGATTTTCAACTCTTTTTTTAGTTCATCAAAAGATTTTCCCCTTCCTTTATCAATCTCGTCTAAAGCTTCTGCTATATCTCTCATCGCACCTGAATCTGACAACACCTCAATAGTTTCAATTAAACTCTTCTCCTCTACACCCCCACCACCAGAATTCAAAAGCCTTGCAATTATCTCATTATAAGTCTCCCTAGGATAAACCCTCAACTCATCCAGCTTGCTCTTTATTTTTTTATCTAATTGAATCGTAGTTATCATTCTATATTAATCTATAGGGTACTATTGTATTTAAAGTTTTTTATAATAAAAAACACATAAATAAACTTATTTCCAACAATTCA
>JAFCCU010000030.1 GCA_017610005.1 Candidatus Woesearchaeota archaeon
CCACAGTTGGTTACAATGAGTATGATACTGTGTATAATTACATAGCAAACCAAGATACACATCATGCAGAAGCCTAGATAGATACCCCAACTTTCAAGTTGGGGAGTAGGTCATATTGACGGTGAATAATTATTAGTTTTAATCAATTTATTTTAAAAGAACAATATCGAAAAGTTGAGGGGGTGGGTGATCGTTTATCTTTAATGAAAGAACGGATAGATTGGCAACATTTCATCCCTTTAGTAAGAAGTATATATGATTGTAATAGTGAGATTGGTGGTTGACCACATACTAATAAACTTGTGATTGTTAGATCCCTTCTTTTACAAAGTTGGTATGGTTCAACTGATCTAGAATTAGATTCTCCTGCAGTGATAGTTTGCCATTTAGAAATCTTCTTGGTCTTACAGAGAAAATTCTAGATTTTTCTACAATTTGGGGGTAAGAGAATGTTTAAAAAATACCAACATTGAAGAACAAATTTGGATTGAACTTTAAAAACAATTAGACCATAAAGGTGAGAATTATTAATTAATCAGAGAATTTGAAATAAGTACTGTATCTTCACATGGTGGCCAAATTGATTTAGGAAAATCAAATGAGGTAATATTTTGCAATTGTGGTTATAATAACAAAAGTACAAATGCAAAAGGAGATCCAATTATGATACAAGGAGACTTAACCATAAAAGAAAAACTAAGAAATAAAAGAATTTCCAAAAAACAAGTTATTGGAGAAAGACCTTTTGCAGTAATAAAAAGAGTATTAAATGAAAATAGAACTTTTGTAAAACGATTATCTTGTGTAAAAATAATAGAGATGTTCAAATGTTTTGCTTATGGCTTGTACCAACTTGTAACATTAGATCTTAAGAAATTAGTGATGACTATCTAAAAAAATGAAATTTATTTGATTAAATAGAGAAAATAGGAACAAAATTATTGCAAAGTTGAATAAAAAAATAGTAATTTTTTTCAATAAAATTTCATGGTTAATAAGGTATTTTCTAAAACTAATGGGTTATTCAAACTCCCGTATATTCAAACTACAAACCCAAAAAAACTTTAACAAAAGAAAAATTAGCTAAACAAATAATAAGTTGGATATAATTAAGATTGGGTCGGATAAAGATCATTTTACAAGAATCGCTTCGAGAAACTTATCTTTCATTAAATTAGTGAAACATACAAATGTGCCTCGGTTGCTTTTGAAGTATTATTTAGTGATTTGTGGAAGTCAAGATGGTACAGTAAAGATGTGTGAATTAGAGGCCATGGTACTAGGCCTACCTACATTATCCCTCCTTATATGATCGCTTTTATTTTGAGCAATTACTTCTGCCTAAATTTCATGCAGAGAACATGATAAAACATTTCGGAGATTACCTGCCTTGGGAGAGCAAAGAGATTGGGTTATTAATAATCATTCTGTAGATGTAATAGTGAAAAGAGTGACCAAAATTTATCTAGCAATATTAAGTAAGGGTGGCAAACTTTTTTAATGTAATTTCAAGAAGTTATATAAATAAGGTGGTATATTTTTAAGATTAGTTACGATGAAAATACTTTTAAAAAATAAAGAAAATAAAATAGTTTATGCTGTCTTAATACTATTTTTAATAATCTTGGCTTTTTATATTATAAAATTTTCTGAGTTTAAATACCCCTTACCTGGCGATGGTTTTGACCACTGGAATTTTGGGCAGGCCATACAAAATGACCAATCCATTTTATCTTACAATGTTTTATTCTCCGAAGCCCCGCTTATGTATCCGCAAGGATATCATGTGCTGTTTGTAGTTTTTAGTAATTTAACAAATATTAGCACTAACAAAACTTTTTTGTTGTTGCCAGTTATTTTATATCTTTTTTATTTTTGTAGCTTATATTTTTTCACTAAATTCATTACAAAGAACAGAATAATCGCCGCGTTTTCAGGTCTAAGCATTTTTTTGTATTGGACATATAATCCTAGATACCTTTTTACTATCTCTTATTTTTCTTACGCCCTGCCTGAATTTCTAAATATATTTTTGTTTTTAATCATTTATACGGCCCTTCTAAAAAATAACAAGAAATGGTTTATTGTTGCTTCTATTTTAACCTTCGCATCTTCTTTTGTACATAGGACCACTTCAATTGCACTATTTATATTTCTTGGGGTGATGATTTTCTTTGAATTTTTTAAGAAAGACAAAAAAAGAATAATTTCCTTATTTTTCTTGTTGTTTTTATTAGGAATGGGTTGGAGCATTCAGTTTTTGCCAAATATGCTTGAATACGGTATTCCTTCTGGAGCGGTTTCTGGCAAATTATCTCCCAATATTAGCGCAGGGGCAAATAAAGTTTCCTTAATCCCTAGATTATTAGATAGTTTAAAGCAAGAATATGAATTTTTTACAAGGGGAAGATATTTTCATTTTGGTAAAGGTTTTTCTTTTACTTATATCTGGATATTGTTAATCATTATGGGAATAACCTGTTTATTTAAAAATAAAATGATAACTTACCCTTTGTTGCCCTATTTTTCTTTACCTCTCCTCCACATAATAAATAAACTTTCATTTAATATAAAAGTAATTGGCAGCTGCGCATATTTCTTTTTTACCCCTATTGCATATTTTATCTTTTCAGGAGTAGGGTTATATTACCTGTTATTTAGTATGAAAAGAAAGAAAAGTATTTTATTATGTGCCCTATTAATAATAATTCTTCTTCTTTCATTATTTGTAATTATAAATAATGTTCCTAGAAAACCAGAGGGTGTTGGAGTATTTGCTTTACAGGGTAATATCCATCTTGGAATATCAGATGAAGCAATTGAATTTCTTAAAGAAACTCCTAGCAATTCGACTATTCTTGCATGTCCTATAACCTCAAAAACCTTAGCAATAACTACTCGAAGAACAGTTTTACATACTTATTATGGCCATTATGGCCTATATGTTTTTCAATTATATAATATCTCGGAAAGGCATGAAGATGTTAGAATGATTTATGAATCCTGTGATTTCAATGAAACAGAAAGATTAATGAATAAGTATGGCAAAAATATTTACATCTATATGGGAGCATATGATCAGGGGAAATATAATGTTTGTTTTGATAAGTTTGAAAGATATTTTAAGAAGGAAGATTTTGGGAAAGATAAAATATTTTACTTGGGAGACTCTAAATGAAAAAGGAGTTAATATTTATAATCGATTCATCTTTTCCATATTACTCCGGTGGCCGCGAGACTTGGTTATCAAAGCTATTTGAATATTTAATAAAAAAAGACTACACTCTTGTTTTAGTTAATAAAATCAATTATTTTCAAAGAAAACCTTTTTTTAATTTAAATCAAAGAATAAAAATAATAACTGTTCCTACGCTTCCCAAATTCTTAAAGGGCAGTTGGCCATTTGCAACATTATTTATTGTTATTAATAATTATATATTCTCTATTCTCACTTCTTTAAAAATAAAAAAGGAATACAAATATTCTAAAATTAAGCCATTAATTGTTACTTTAAACCCCGGTTTTTGTTCATATGGTGCTTTATTGTTAAAAAAGTTTGGTTTTAAGTACCTCTGTTGTGTGAGGGGGAGGTATGCGCATGAAATGGTTAAGAACTGTTTTTGGTTTAAAAAAAAATGGTTTAAATTTTTTAGGAGGGTGGAGATAAAGACGCTGCAAAATTCAGAGAAGATTATTGCTAATGGGTTTGATACTAAGGAAAATCTGAAGAGTTATGTGGCTGAAAAGGCATACACAAAGATTGAAGTTTTACCAAATGGAGTAGAGTTCAGGAAATATAATAAATCAAAAGTAACTAATCTTTTAAATGTTAAAGAAGATATTGTTTTATCTGTGGCCACATTGAGAGATATAAAGGGGATCCCTGAGATTATTAGATGCATACCTTTTGTTGTTGGGGAGAATGAAGCCACCAAGTTTGTTTTTGCAGGCAAGGGCAAACAAAAACCATATATTGAACATGCTAGGATGTTGAATGTGTTAAAATATACATTGTTTTTAGGTCAGCGTAAAGATATTCCAAATTTATTAAAACAATCAAAAATATCTCTTTGTGTTAGCGGAGGGTCAGGCATTTCCCATTCAGCAATCGAGGCATTGGCTGCAGGTGTGCCTGTTGTAGCATGGGATTCTCCAGTATATAGGCAAATAATAGAAAATGGAAAAAATGGGATTCTTGTTAAAGAGAATGACTCAAAAGAACTTGCAAGGAAGATATTAATGGTTCTTAGAGATAATAAATTGCAAAGTAAGCTAAGAATAAACGGTCCTAAAAGTGTGGAAAAATATGATTGGAAGAATGTGGTTAAGCAATTTATAACGCAAATAGATACTATCTAATTTTTTTAAACAAACAATCTAATTGAATGGAAAGATTTAATAAATTAGAGCGGATTTAAGATCATTATTTAACAATTGTTGGAGGAGTATCAAATTGGATAAGGAGATATTTGATTTATTAGTAAGGGCTGGAGAACTGGCTTTAAAAAGGCAAAATCAGGATGGCTCTATGCCTTCTGGAAAAAATGGGCCCCATAATCACAATATGACTCCTGCAAGAAATACTGGTCATTGTTCAATTTTATTTACATACTTATTCAAATTGACCAAAAAAAAAAAATGGAAAAAGGCATCAATAAAATGCATTGAAAAACTGTTGCAGCTTAGGCCATTGAATGGAAGTTTTCATCATAGAAATGAACATTATAAATGTGGTTACAATGGTTTAATCGGTCAGGCCTGGAGTATTGAAGCCCTAATTTATTCCGCAAAAATTCTTGGGGAAAGGAAGTATTTAATTGAGGCAAAAAAAGTTTTGAAGTTACATAAATTTAATGATGGCTTATCCTTATGGCACGAACTTGATCTTCATGGTTATGCTAGAGGAATTAGTATGACTTTAAATCAGCAAATTTGGTTCATGGCTGTGGCTTTAAAATCTTTTAAAAGGAATAATAAAATGATTTCTTATGCAAATTCTTTTTTAAACAATATTGGAAAATATTTAAGAACGAGGAATAATGGTTTGCTTTATACTGCCATTTATGCAGATAATAAACATATATTAAAAACTTTTTATAAAGAATTTTCGAAGTTATACTCTCAAAAAAAGAGGGAAAGATTGGATTATGGTTATCATTCATTCGTATTGGTTGGGTTAGGTGAGTTGTTTGAAATGATCCCTTCTCACAACTTTTTTAAAAGCAAAAAGTTTATCAGGATATTAAAATTTTGTTTTTCAAGTAAATTTAAAAATAATGTTATCAAATCAAAATTTGGATATGGTTATAATGTTACTGGTCTGGAGGTTGCATACATTTATTCTGTTTTCAAAAACTTTTTATCCAAAAATGAATTTAAAGTTGCGCACGAAATGTTTGAGTACCAAATAAAAAATCATTTCAGTGAAATAAATAAAGGACTTCTCGCAAACAATAGTCAAGATATTGAAACACTCGCCGTGAGACTTTATGAGGTATACAGAATTAAGAACTCTTTTTGGCGGTGGAATAAATGAAGAAAATATTATTTTTAGGGTTCCATCATAATGTTAATGATCCCAGGTTAGTTTACAGAGAAATGGCATTAATAAAAAGTAAATGTAATGATTTAAAAATTTTTATGATACAGAAGAAGAAGGAAAAAATAAAGACTATTAAAATAAGAACCAAAAAAATATTCTTTTTTAATAATGAGTTTACAAATATAGAAGTTATCTTTCCAAAAAAAAAGAATCTTATTTTCTGGAGGATTATTCAAAAATTACAATTAATAAGGAAGATTAATAAGATAATAAAAGAAATTCAACCAGATATTATTCAAGCATCCCATGCAGGGGAACTCTTAATCTCATTTATTTCTGGAAGAAGAGTAAATGCTAACCTCATTTATGATTCACATGAAGATTATTTTAATCAAATATTGGAGTACCAAGGGAAAACTCTTAAGGCATATATTAAGGCAATTTATATTTTTTTGTATGAACTAATTTTAATTCGATTTCATGATAAGGTATTTTGTACAGACGAATATCTTTTACAAAAATATTGTAAACCTTTTTACGGGGCAAAGGAAGTATCGTTGATGAGAAACTTCCCTTATGTTTTTAATAAAAGAGGAATTAATAAAGGATTCTATGAAAAAAAGAGATTAAAGTTGGTATACATCGGAAGCGTCAATAAATTTAGAGGAGTTCTAGAATGTGCTAATTATGTTAAAAAATTTAACAAAAGGTTTAAAGATAAAAATCTAACTTTAGACGTTTTTGCAGCCAAAAGTGAAATCATCGAAAAACTAAAAAGAGAGAAATTAATTAATTACCACCCCTACATCAATTATCTTGATCTTCTGAAAATGATGGAGTTATATGATTTGGGGGTTTGCTTGTGGTTACCAATTAAAAAATATTTTAGGAATTTGCCATTAAAGAATTTTGACTATATGGGGGTGGGACTTCCAATAATTACAAGTAACTTTGGTAATCTAAAAATATACATTGAAAGATCTAAGTCTGGGATTTGTATTGATCCTAAAAGTTATATCCAATTTGAGAGGGCCGTATTAGAAATGTTTGATACTAAGAAAAGAAAAAGATTTTCAGATAATGGAAAAGCCTTTGTGAAAGAAAGTGCTTCATTTCAAAAAGAAGGAGAGGAATACCTCAATTATATAGGAAAGATATTAAAATAAAATACTTCACTTGATATTAATTCTCTAAGTCCCTTAAATACCTCCAATAATAATAGCTTAATCCTAATAGGTGTCCAAGTCTCGCTGCAATACTTGCAATAATCGCACCAATAACGCCTAAAATAGGGATTAAAACAAGATTTCCAAAAATATTAATGATTGTTTCAAAAATGGCAACATTTCGAACTTCTTTACCTTTTGACTTAGCCGATAAAAAAGTGAATGGTTTGTAGAGTCCCTGAAATAAAAATGCAAAAGAAAGGAGGATTATATAATTGGCTACGATTATATATTCTTTGCCAAACAATAAAAGAACAATTGTTTTAGAGAAAATGAAAAGAAAAATTACACAAAATGAAAGCCATAATGCATTGTAAATAAATACTTTCTTGGGGATTTTACTTAGGTTCCCAAACTTTTTGAATAGAGAATCTGAAAATGATTGGCTTAGTCTTGTCATTGGAGAACAAATGACTCCTGCTAAAGAATAAAAACCCAATTGAATTGGATTTATAAAATAAGTTATAAGAATCCCATCTAAACCATAAGTTGTTTGATTAAGTACTGCTCCAGTATAATAGTGCCAACCAAAACTTTTATTCTTTTCCCAAATAAGGCTTAGGCTAATCTTAAGGTTACAAAAAAGGGGTTGGAATTTTTTGAAAAGGTAAAAAATTGTAAGAATAATAGCAAAAAGGTGCAAAAAGATAATTACAATAACATTTAACTTATTTAAAAAAAACATTATTGCAAGAGGGATAATATAAATTAATTTTGATAGGACATTAAAGATGGCATTGTTGTTTATTCTATTTGAACCAATAGCCAAGGAAGGAATCAAAAAATTAAAAGGAAGAATAAAACAAAACGGAGAAATCATGCGAAGAATATGCCCAAATGAAATATTAAAAATTCCATCAATGAAAAAACTGATAAGAAAAATGAAAAGAGAGTAGCAAATACCTAGGGCTAGTGCTATAATAAACCCGGCCCCAAAGAGTTCTCTTTCTCTTTTAATATCATTATTATTAGATAATAACACCTTAGTTGAGTTAAAAAACCCAAACCTAAAAAATAAAACAGTAAATCCAGTTATTGCACCAAAAAAAGCGTATAGCCCATATTCTTCTGGACCCAAGGCCTTCGTTTGAAAACTTTTAGAGAAAATTCCAATGAGTAAAATGAAAACATGAGATAGAAATAAAATCCCCGTATGATAAACTACTTCTTTATGTTTTCTATATTCATTCAATCCTAATTTTAATATATTCTTAATCATTTAAACTTGGCTCCGATTATTTTTGTTTTGGGGTGAATAAGGCGAGCACCCCGAGGGAGATAACATAAATGAAAAATGAGTTTAAGTATTGAAAGTCGAAATTAGTGAATTCTTTTGCTAAGAGAATTAATAAGAATATTAGCAGGAAAATTTGGAACATCCAATTAATACCCTTAACAACTATTCTGCTTTTTTCAAAATTAATATTCACAAAGAGTGCAATAAAATCAATGCAGACAATGATAATTAGGAAAATCTTCATGTTGACAAAATCTTCAACACAGAATAACTTTGAAATTTGGATTATTAATGCAATAGAGTATAGGACAGTAAGGTTCCTCGCCGTTAGGTATAACAATTCCCTAAACTTTTTTGGTTTTATGCCCATTTTTTATGAATAGTTCGATGATTCCAAATATTAAAACAACCAATATTATTGCACTAAAAATTAGGATGATATTTATTTTTGAGTTGCTTCCAATAATTACCTTGGTTTTGCCTTTGTAAATACCTTTTATTTCTTCTTGACTTAATTCTCTGTTAAAGATCCGTAAGTCATCTATTTTTCCCTTAAAAAAATTTGTTTTATAATTTCCAAGAGTTATATCTTTTTTGTTCGTGAAATTATTTATTCCTAAAGTACTCACTGTTGATGCAAGCTCTCCGTTTATATACAAACTCATTTTATCACGATTTGAATCGTAGATACTGGCAAAATGAACCCATACATCTTCTTGATATTCAGAGGCTGTGACCTCTTCAGTATTAATGAGGCTGGTCCCATCATTTATTTGAGAGATAATTTGCCCAAGTCGAAAATAAATTGTTCCATAGTGGGTAATTTCATCATAATTCATAATTAAATAATGGCTCTCATTTTTTCCAAAGAGAGGTTTTGCCCAGCCAGTTACTGAGAAACTTGTGTTGTTATCAAAATTAAATGAATTGATGTTGGGGATTTTGGTATAATCATCAACTCCATCAAACTCTAGAGCTAACCCTGTTTTGCCAACTGTCCATTTTGGATTACCATACATTATACTACTTATATTGTTGATACTTTTATCATGAGTCACATTACCTTGGCCTTCTTCAAAATCCAGCCAAAGAACTAAACCATCATTCAAATCTTTCACACTATATCCTAAGAGGTTTTTGATTGAGTCGCTTATAGAACCAACTACATTGCCAGTTAGGAGGTTTGTTTGTTGAGGGAGGATAGTTGTTGTTGAAGAATCTGTTTTAAGGTTTAATTGGAGATTAATAAGTGCAATTGAACTGTAGTTAAGTACATATTTGAGAGTTTCTTCAGATTTGATTATAGGAACAACGAAATAAACTTCGCTTCCGCTTAATGTTAAATTGTTGGCTGGGTACATCTTGACCGAACTATTGACTATTTTTTGACCTGAAGGTATGAGAATTTTTGGTTTAATATTCTTAAAATCAATATTAATCGGGTTGTGTATTTTTATTTGTAAAGAAGAATTATTGTTTTCATTTTCGATTATTTTTTGTGACTCTATTTCATATTCTAATATACCTTTTGACAAGTGAGCCGAAACTTGTGGTCCCTCAATTTCCCCCCTTGAGTAAAGGGAATTAATTTGTTCTTTTGTTAATACTCCATTGAAAATACTTAATCCATTCACATTACCTTTAAAAAAATTGGTAGCATAATTCCCAATTATTAAATCTGCTTTGTTAAAAAATTGGTTCACTCCAGGAGTTTCAACAGTTGATGACGATTGTCCGTTTATATACAAGGTCATCTCACTATTCTCTGCATCGTAAATCCCACAAGCATATATGGGTTCATTTTCATTGTACTTGTTAGATGTATCAGTTGGAGTGATAATAAGATTTTTGTTGTCGCTAAGTTGGAACCTTATATTTCCTAATCTAAAATAGATTGTTCCATAGTGGGTAGATTTATCATATTTGAAAGTTAGATAATGGCTTTTATCATCTCCAAAGTGGGGCGTTGCCTTGCTACAAATGGAAAAACTCGTGCTATTGTCAAATGTTAATGGGCTGCTGTGAGGGATATTCACCCAGTCATCAACCCCATCAAACTCCAATGCGCAGTTTCCTTCATCGTCTTTCACCCACTTCGCATCTCCATGTATTACTCCATGGTTGTTGTTACCGCTGCTGTCCTTCACTTCATCCCCTTCACACTCATCAAAGTTTAATTCCAACACAGGCCTTACTACACTCACATTCGTTCTCACAGTTTCATTCCAAAACGGCACATCAACTTCAATATTCCAACTCACTGCTTCAAGTGGAGCTTTTGGTTTTAAGAATACTGCTCGCTTTACATATTGCTCATCAAGGGTACTTTGTTTGCTCATGTCTTGTTCTATTGGTCCAAATGAAACATCCACAAAGTCGCCGGAGTATTCAATTTCTATTGTTTTGGTTTCTCCTGCTTTTAGCTCTTCAATGTAGAAGTAGCAGGCATTTTCTTTGGTGTATTTGTCTCCCCAGTATATTTTATCTATGCTTTCCATCCTGTTTATGCATTCTCCTGGGACATATACTGCTCCGTCAATATCTTTTAGATCAAGTTCTTCATTTCTATTAGTTACAGTTACTGTTTGGATAAGGTATTGTAATTTATCAGTGGACCCTTCTTTTTGTGTTAGGCCACCATACTCATAGATTACTCCATTTTCTAAAAATGTAAATTGAAGTTCCTCATTTTCGTAAATAAGATAACTATCATAACATTTTTCTCCAGAATCTAATTCACAGCCTTCAAATTCTGTAGAGTTGGGGATAACTGATAACACCAAGGGCCTGGCACCTGTATAGGTTATTGAAAGTGGTTGGTAAACAAAATATGGTTCTCCTGCTATAATCCCAGTTGTATCAATGTCAGCACTGCCATAGTGTAATTCCATGAGAGGTTCAACATCAAATCCATTCAATTCCAAACTTTGGTTAGTTGAATACAAACAATTGTTTATGCCAGTTAATTCAACATCATCAAACCAAACATCTCCTGTGGCTTTGTAGTGATATAAGTAAAGTAAAAGTCTATCTCCGGTTTTTGTGTTTAAGGTTTTTGTAAATTCTATCCAATCAGTTGTGCCTTTAACTTTGGAAGTTGTAAAGCTGGCAACCCTGTCACCATCTTTATCAAGCACCTTCGCATAAACATACGCTCCCCCTCCGTCTACATCTTTTGTTTTGATCATTATTGACACATCAATTGTAACATTGCTTGGCACAGCAAATTCTTGAAACACATAGTTATTTGTTTCATCCTCATCACTACTCAACCACAACGCATAGTCTCCTTCATAACTATCAGTTGTTGCAATCCAATCCCCTACCTTAACCTCCCAATCATCAAGCTTCCGCTCAAAGCCGAAGTTCTTAACATATCCCTTCTCAACAACCACGCCATCTTCATCAACCAACTCCTCAGCTAATAGCCCTTCTCTTGCAATAAGTGTCAAATCATTTACAATCCATCGGTCAATCTCGTTTCCAAATTGGTCAACTACTCGTAATCAAAGGTTGCAGAACCGCTTGGGGACAATGAAGTGCCGCCATATGGGGGTAGCGCAGGTGAATTAAACACAGTAACAATCCCATACTCTGGTGAAGAGAATGGAATTTTTAACTGAAGGCTACCATTGGCGGCACTTACATTGAATAGGATATCTTTTGAAGGGGTGAATGAACCTCTGCAAATACCTGTGCAGGATTCTTCATGATCATTAATTTTTAATAAACACTCTCCATTACATGCAATAACATAATGAATTGGATCATCTCCAGCGAAGATGTGGTCTACTGCTAAAAACATAGGTTCGTTGGCATCAGGCAAGCCAGAAGGCATAATTACGCTTAATCTTGAATCATCAGTTGCAGGAATAACGCGGGAAGAAGCACAAACAAAATTAATCAAGAATAGCAACACTATTACATAAATCACCTGTTTTTGTACCCCCATTATTAACAAATACTCATGGTTTGTTTATAAATTTTTCTTACCCTGAGCATAAGGTAAACTGGCATTTAAACAAAAGAATTCCACCCTTCTCATGGAAATGCAAAGCATTTCTAGGACAACAGAAATCGAGATTTCTATTTGTATTGGAGGGTGGTCTAGGTGGAGTTCTGTGTGCTCAGATGCTGAAAAATCAAAGATTTTTGGCACTCTGAAAAGTAGAGCTTTTCAGTTGAATTACCCATGATTAGTGGAATTCTGAGCATCAAAAATCCTTTGGATTTTTCTGTGTTCTGAGCATCAAATGCTTAAAAATCAAAGATTTTTAGCACTCTGAGAAGCAAAGCTTTTCAGTTGAATCACTCAACAGCGAGCAAGCTTTTCAACATGCCATCAGTGAATACACTGGTGGTTTTTGACACTTAAAGATTAAATCATCTTTGATTTCTAATTACTTCAATCTGAGATGAAATTATTTAAGAGCTTAGAATAAAGCTTTTTACACATTCATCCCCCCATTAAATAATTTGCACAAAGTACCTCTGTGTTGGATTTAAATTTATAACCTTTAGTTTTTAATATCTCCTGGAGTTCTTGGTAGTTGTACATTTCACCATTATGAATAATATTCCCCTAGTGAACGTATTGGAATGGCTGTTTGCCCATCTCATTTAGATCCAAAATTGAGAGTCTTGTTTGGCCTAAGGTTATTTTCTGGTCATGAAATCTTCTTGTCCATCGGGTCCTTGATGTTTAAGTGTTTTGTTCATAATCTTGATGAGATTTTCATCTTTCCAATTAAAGACATTTGTTCCACACATTTTTTTAATCTTCTTTTTCCCCAACAACAAGAATTCCAAAGGAAAGTGTTTCATGAGAGCCAGAATCCTTTTTTGAACAAAATATTAATAGCAAAGAAAGAAAACGCATTATGAGGCTTAAAATCTTTCTTGTTATAAAATTGACATGAGTATACCTTTCGATTATATACTCTCCCCTGTACAATTCTCGAGAAATGTAATCAAACCAATTTCCATTGTAAGTTAATTCTTTTATGATAAATCCATTTTCTTTTAAGTGTTTTTCATAAAAATAATTACTGAACCCATTGTAGAAATAGAATGGTGCAAAGTGAGTGAGAGAACATATTGGGGCAGTAAGAATAAGCTGTCCTCCTTTTTTTAATAGTCTTGAAAACTCTTGGAGTGCCTTGATTGGATTGGGTAGGTGTTCAAGCACTTCAGCACAAAGTATTACATCAAATGAAGAATCTTTTTCTGGGATTTCGCATATATCTGAGATTATATCCAATCTAGAAGTATCCCAATTTTTTGTTTGTAATCCTTTCCCATCTCCTTCCCCATTATACTTACCAAAATCTTGGCTTGTGTAATCAAGGTGCGAACAAAACCTTTTGTACCTCAATTTACCTGCTCCTGCATCTAGAATTTTAATGTTTGGTTTTAATTTTGAAAGTTTACTCTTTATCCATTCATCTCTCTTTCTTTGATTGTAATTATAGTGTAATATCCTTTTTAGTTTTTGTTTGAGCATTTTTGAAAATGTTTCTCCTATAATTTCAACTTTCTTTGTTTTTTATCTTAAAAAATAAAAATTGATTCATCTTCGCAAACTTTTTGAAAATTATTGGATAAGTTTTGTATAGTTTGATCCAGTAAATAGTCAAATACTCTCCCATTTAAATTACTTTCTTTGAATTAAACTGTGTTTAAGTTGAACACAGTTAATCATTAGGTTTTTATTTTTCTTGCCCAAGAATTTTTGAAATGTTGTAAGAACTCTTCTAAGAAAAAATTTAGGTATTAGGGTTATTATTCTGAAGATATTTAGTAAACACTCTCCCTTACATGCAACAACATAATGAGCTGGATCATCTCTTGCGAATATCTGGTTTGTTTATAAATTTTTCTTACCCCAAACCTATATAAATTATTAAGAGAACAATCCCCCTATGACTCTTCAAGAAGAACTAACCTGGATGTATTCTTTAACCTCTAAGGGGATAAAGTTAGGCCTTGGTCCAGCACGAGAGTTAGCAAAAGCTGTTGACAACCCAGAAAAAAAGTTTAAATCCATTCATATTGCGGGAACTAATGGCAAGGGAAGTACTGCACGTATATTATATTCTATATTAAGGGAAGCTGGTTTTAAAGTTGGGATTTATACCAGTCCGCATCTTGTAAGATTTAATGAAAGAATAATTGTTGATGAGAAAGAAATTTCTAATGAAGAGATTGTTAATTTAATTACAAAACTAAAAGGAACAGGCGTTGATGCAACTTTTTTTGAATTTACAACATTGATTGCTTTTTTATATTTTGAAAAGAAAAATGTTGATTACGCAATTTTAGAAACAGGTATGGGGGGCAGGCTTGATGCAACTAATATTGTTTCTCCAGAATTTACGATTATTACAAAGATTTCTTATGACCACCAGCAATACTTGGGAAATACAATTAAAGAAATCGCAGGAGAAAAAGCAGGGATAATAAAGGAGAATACTTTAGTTATTACGTGTAATACTGGGGAAGCTTTAGAGGTTATTAAACAGATTGCAAAAGAGAAAAATGCAAAAGTATTAATCCCAGAACTTCCAAGGCAAACAGCTCAAGATCTTTACACACAAACAGCTGAACTAAACAATTATAAAATTAAAACTACTTTGCTTGGAAAACACCAACTTGAAAACATTGGAACCGCAATTCTCAGTGCAGAACAATTGAATATTTCGAAGGAAGTTATTGAGGAAGGAATAAAAAAAGCAAGTTGGTCTGCAAGATTACAAGTAATAAATAAAGACCCGATTATTATCTTAGATGGGTCCCATAATGTTGAGGGGTTTACTAACTTAAAAGAATTTGTGCAGGAGAATCTTAAAGAGTTTGTGCTTGTTTTGGGAATATCTTATGATAAGGATATCGAAGAAATGACTAAATTAATTGCACCACTTGCAAAAAAAGTGATTCTTACAAAAGCTAAAATGAAAGGAGCACCTACAAGTGTTCTTAAAAAATTTATAAAAAATGCTGAAGAGTTTGAAGAACCTGCAGAAGCAGTTAAGGCAGCAATTAAGAGTAATTTACCTGTGCTTATCACTGGAAGTTTATATCTTGCAGGCGAAGTAATGACTTTCTTAGAACAATAATCTTTTTAAGCCTGCAATCACTCTTGATTCTGAGGTTGGGGAAATGCATGATATAGAGCTTATAAGGGTCCTTTATGCTGAAGTTGGTAGGCAGCAAAATACAATTAACTTAATTGCATCTGAAAATTATGCAAGTTTAGCTGTTTTGCAAGCTTGTTCAAGTGTTTTATCTAATAAATATTCTGAAGGTTATCCTGGCAAAAGATATTATGCGGGGAATAAATATGCTGATGAAGCTGAAAATTTAGCAATCACCAGAGCTAAAAAATTATTCAAAGTAGATCACGCCAATGTGCAACCTCATGCAGGGTCACCTGCCAATATGGCCGCTTACTTTGCATTATTAAAAAAAGGAGACAAAATCCTTTCAATGGACCTTGCACATGGAGGCCATTTAACTCACGGTTCAAAGGTTAACTTCTCAGGCAAACTTTGGAGAATTGTTCATTACGGAGTATCCAAAGAAACAGGAAAAATTAACATGAATTCTGTTAGAAGAATTGCTTTAAAAGAAAGACCAAAATTAATTGTGGCTGGGGCAACTGCTTATCCAAGAGCAATTGACTTTAAATCCTTTGGAAATATTGCAAAAGAAGTAGGAGCATACCTTCTAACTGATATTGCACACATTGCAGGACTTATTGTGGGAGGTCAACACCAAAGTCCTGCACCTTATGCAGATGTAATAACAACAACAACTCATAAAACATTAAGGGGCCCAAGAGGTGCTATGATTATGTGTAAACGTGAACACGCAAAAGCAATTGATAAAGCAGTTTTCCCTGGAATTCAGGGTGGACCATTAGATAACATAATTGCTGCAAAAGCAGTTGCACTTTTTGAAGCTTCACAACCTGAATTTAAAGAGTATTCGGAGCAGATTGTTAAAAATGCAAAAGCATTAGCTGATAATTTAATTAAAAATGGCTTTAGCTTAGTTTCTGGAGGAACTGATAATCATTTAATATTAGTTGATTTATCAAATAAGGGATTAACTGGAAAAGAAGCTTCAATTGCACTTGAAAAAGCTGGAATTATTGTTAATATGAACATGGTTCCATATGACACAAGAACCCCATTTAATCCAAGTGGCATTAGACTAGGCACACCAGCACTAACAACAAGAGGGTTTAAAGAGGAAGACATGAGTCTTGTTGGAGATTTAATAAGTTTAGCAATTGAAAATTGGCAGGATGGTTCTCACTTGCAGAGAATTGAGGGAGAAGTTCGAAAAATATGTAAAGAGCACCCTCTTTACCCTCAGTTAGGTCGCCATGGAATTTAAAAAATATTTATTCATTTTCATTATTTTAACAATTATCTTTTTTGTAAATTTTAATGACCATAGAATTGGATTGCCTTTTCATGTTGATTCTTGGCAGATGGTTGTTAATGCAGATGCAATTCAAAAAAATCATCAATTACCTTTAAGAGAACCATTCTCTGGGTTAAAACAATTAGGGCCTCTGGGCAACTCAATAATTCAAGCGTCATTTTCAACACTAAGTGGTTTAAATCTTTTAACAGTTGGGAAGTTTCTCCCAGGAATTTTAAATGCGATTATTGCACTTTTGATGTATGCCCTAGCAAAAGTATTATTCAAGAGCCCAGCTGTTGCGTTAATTATTCCAGCGTTTCAGTTATTAGTTTTAACACAAATAACAATGCTTGGACCTTTTTACTTAGTAAATTTAACATTTGGAATGATATTGTCATTACTTGCATTTTATTTTCTTATTAGAAGAAATTGGATAATATTTATCACGATATTGTTCGCCCTTTCATTAACTCACACTAGCAGCATGGTTTTTGTGATTGTTTCAGCAGGCATTTATTTTCTATTTTGCAAGGAACTTTGGTCAAAATTAATTTGGCTTTTTGCTGCAGGGATTGTTGCAATAATAGGTTTTATTTTTCTTAGAGGCTTACCTTATTTTTTAACCCTATTTTCAAACTTTTTCATGTTTTCAAAAGCGTGGCCTTATTTTCAATATTTAGATTTGCTAAGCACTCCGTTTATGGTATTACTTGCAATTGGCTTTTTTTTAATAATGATCAAAGAGAAAAAAGCAGCCCTTTTTTTAATACCAATTTTTTCATTTATGGCAATTGATTTGTTCTTATACTGGACTTGGCATGGTTTCTTTTTGGTTTACAGGCGGCTGATATCTTTTATATTCCTTTTAACTCCATTTTTTGTAGGGTATGGGGTTTATAGAATAACAAAATTGTTTAAAAAATTAGGGCCATTAGTTTTATTGATTTTGTTAATCATTTTAATTCCTGTTGCAATTAAGCAAAATGAGCATGCAAGAAGGCCATACCAATTACACATCACCCCAGAAGAACATAAACTCTTTACTGCTTTTGGAGAGAAATATCCACAATCATTTGTTTTAACAGATCATTTAGAAGCGTATGCTCTTCCTTATTACAACTTAAAACCAATTTCATTATCTCCTGCACATGGGGCTAATTCATCATACTATCACATGGTTTCATATTGTTTTGCATTAGAGAGTATTGCGTGCATTGCTGATTTTTTAAATTCAACAAATTTTGAATTTTTTTATTCACCCACTCCCTTAAATGTAGATTATTTCACTCCAGTTGCTGGACTGGGCAATTTGAAGATTTACAAGTTTGATCCAAAAGTATATAGTCAGAAGTCAGAAGTAAGAAGTCGGAAGTAAGAAGTCGGAAGTCTGAAGTAAGAAGTAAGAAGTCGGAAGTAAGAAGTCGGAAGTAAGAAGTCGGAAGTAAGAAGTCGGAAGTGAAAAATACTATTTCCTAAACCTTATACCTTAAACCCTACAAACGTCTGGAGTGAATATATGCTGACTATTGATTTTTTTTCCAAAAAATTTATAATAAGTAAGATGATTGTAGATAAAATGTTTAAACTAAACAACGAAATCTGGGGATTTGTAATATTTGCAGTATTGGCATTTGTGGGTGCAGGGATTGGGGCACTTTATGGACTATCTTTTATTGATGTGCTAAGAGCAATTTTTACTGCAATGTATGTATTATTCTTGCCAGGCTATGTTGTGGTTAGATGTTTCTTTGATGATTTGGAAGATTGGATTGAAAAAGTAGCAGTTTCTTTTGGTTTAAGTATTGCAGTAGTTGTGCTTTCTGTAATTATTGCAAATTTAGTTTTTGGGATTCCAATTAATGCTTTAACAAACTTCTTAATAATTTTAGCTGCAATGGTTATAACTGGGATTGCAAAGGTAATAACTGTTAACTTTCAATTAAAAAAGAAGTCTAGGAAACCTTCTAAAAAAAAGAATAAGTGAAGCGCCTGCTCCATCAAATAAGATATCTAACATGCTGGCAGTTCTCGAGGGAACAGTTGATTGGTAAAGTTCATCAACGACTCCAATTAAAAGCGCAATTAAAACAGCTGCAATAAAATGATCTTTTGTACCTAAATGAATTAATATTCTTAACATCAATGTTGAGAGTACAAAGTATTCAATTACATGTAAAAAGGATAAATCAAGTCCTCCAGTCATAAAGGAACCTTTTGATTGTGAAGAGATAAAGACCATTAATACTAAGTATAACACTAATGGGAGTATATAACTAACTAAGAACTTAGAACCCTTATGTTTCCTAAGATTAGTTTTTGTGGCTTTAGTCTTTTTGCTTCCGACATGTAAGGCAAAGTCCTCACCAGTTCTTTTAACCATTAGTTACTTTCTAAGAGCTTTCTTTAAATTATTTGTGGTCATATCAGTCTGAAGTTTAAAGTTCAAAGTCTAAAGTATCTCCAGACTCCAGACTCCTAACTCCAGACTTCTAACTCCAGACTTCTAACTCCAGACTTCAAACTTCAGACTTCAAACTTCAGACTTCAAACTTCAGACTTCTAACTCCAGACTTCTAACTCCAGACTTCAAACTTCAGACTTCTAACTCCAGACTTCTAACTTCAGACTTCTAACTTCAGACTATTAACTTCAGACTTCAAACTTCAGACTTCTAACTTCAGACTTCAAACTTCAGACTCCTAACTCCAGACTTCCTTCTTCTCTCTGAAAAACGGCTGTGGGGCTTTTCCTGCCTCTGGGTTGTATTTTATTGAGCTAATTGATATGGTAGCTCAAGCTATAAAAAAATAAGGGGGCAAACAATATGTTGATACCTAAGAAAGATCTGGGAATAATCAAGCTGACACCGGTTGATTTTTTGCTCAAGGAATCAAATGGGGGCCACTCAGAGTGTCAGTTCCATCATCTTACTCCAAAGTAAGTGTAGGAATAAATCGCCTGAGATAAACAGGCGGATTCTATCGAGTATGAGAAGATCAGTACTTATGAGTATGATTATGACTCTCCTGAGTATAAAGAGGCTGAAATAAAGAACTATGAGGCTATGAAGCGTGCTCATGCACAGGTTATTAGGTGTATTAAGCAAGGATTATAACAAAAACCCCATCATTCCATCAAATAGTAGAAAGATTTATATATCATTCTCTCCTAATATGGAATATAAAAGAAAATGACACTATCAAAACCTGAAATTCGGACTTTAATCGAGATATACTCCGGCAAGGAGAGTATTTCAGAGATAGCCCAAGCTATAGGTGTCGGTTTCAAACAAGTATCAAAAGTTGTCATTGGCCTTGAAAAAAAGCTCTTATGCAAGAAGATAAGACAAGGCAAACATGTGAGAATTGAGATGTCAAATTCTGTTTCTGCAATAACATTCAGGACATTATTAATTCAAAATAAACCATTGAAACTTGAGGATTTTCTTTTTGGTATCAGATTTAGGATTTTGTCAAGTTGTTTGTATGAGTCTAAATCAACAAAAGACATAGCACTAATGCTTAATGTCTCAAGAAAAAGTGTTCAAAATATTCTTTATTCATTCATAAACAGACAGATTCTTAAAAGAGAAAAAGGGGAAATTATTTTTCAAAAGAAAGCCTGGCCATATCTTTATGAATTTTTAGTTGCGTATAGAAGATCATCATTAAATGGTAATATTCTTTGGAAATTTGAAAATGAAATGGTGTTTGAAATTCGAGAAGAAAAAGAAGTGAAAGGATTATTGACAGGATTTTCAGCTTACAAAGATTTTGGCATACCCATTAGAAATGTAAAATATTGCTGTTATCTTCCAAAAAAAAAATTATCAAGAACAGAAATCTTACTTCATAGTTTGCTTCAGATAGAAGAAGATACCAGGTTACTTGATTTAGCAGTTGTTTTTTATACCAAAAACAAGTTAAAAGAAAAGGAGTTAACTGCTATTGCTCCTAAGTATGACTTAAAGGAGAAAGTTAAGGATTTCATGCTGATTATCAAAAACAAAGAGGAAAAAATAATAACAAATACTCTACCTCAAACATCGAAAAGAGGTATCCACGATATGATGAAATTGTATAGTGAGGGTTAATTAAAAATGGAAAAAGAAATGTTAAGTAAAGATGATATCAAGGTTTTTCTTGAAAATTTAGACAAGAATATCTCTGAGAAAATTACTGTTTATCTTATTGGTGGGGGTTCAATGGCATTAAAAGAATTGAAGCTTGCTACTGTTGATATTGATGTTGTTGTGAAAACAAAAAAGGAGTTTGAAATTTTAAAATCTGGATTGCTAAAAGTAGGTTTTGGAATTGATGAAGAAGCCCATGATAAGAATATTTACAAACAAGCAGTAATGGTTTTCCTAAAAGGGATATCTAGAGTAGATGTGTTTATCAAGAGTATTGTTGGAATGCTTGATTTTACAGAAACAATGGAAGAGAGAGCAACACTCTACAAGGAATATTCAAATCTTACTATTAAACTTAGTTCTAATGAAGATGTCTTTTTGTTAAAATCATTATCAGACAGAGAGAAGGATCTTCCAGATAACAGAATGTTAATTGATACTGGATTAGATTGGAATGTGATTTTAAAAGAATGTGTTGACCAACATAGGCAAGATACAAAATGGGTATTTTGGTTGTTTGAACAAATATGTAGGATTGAGAATAAGTATGATATTTCAATTCCTGCAAAGCCAAGAATCTTTAATGTTTGTAAGGATAATTGGGATAAAAGACCATCAGATTTCATGACAGAGTTCGATGAAGAAATAATTAAGAAGAATGTGCCTTCATCTGAACAGAAAGAAATAATTAATGCGAAAAAATAGTTTAATCTTTTTTTATTTTTGTTAGGTTCTTTTTTCCAATGCTGTGATTCCATATAGTCTTCCGACATGTAGATCAGGAGTTAATAACTGTACTAATTTCATTTTTTTAAGTTCTTTTAGTGTTCTGCTTACATGTGAGAATTTCACTTTCAGATGGTCTGATATCTCTTTTGGCGTTACTTCTGATTCATTCAAAAATTCCAAGATCTTTCGCTTATGTTCAGAATTTCTTAATTTTCCAATGATTTCCCATTCATTTGAAATTCTATTACCTCCATTATCCAAATAAGTTTAAAAACTCATTTCCCAATGATTTAACAATCTATTAACATACAATTTCATAATTAATGATTATCAAGAGAGGTATTTCGATTTTTCTTTTATTTATTGAAAAGAAAAAATCTTTTTGAGGTAAATTCTATGAAAAAAAAAGATAAAGTACAGGTAGCGATAGCTGGATTGTTAGATATGTTTCGATCAGGGGAAATTCCTGAGAAGATTGCAATTGCAACGAACCCACACTTCAATGTGCCGTCAAGTAATTGGAGCTTGAATAATAGGCTAATTCAGTTGTTTCATGGCACTTTTGATAGTAGAGGGATCAAACAATGGAGAATTATCGGAAGAAAAGTTAAGAAAGGATCAAAGGCACTTTATATTCTTGCTCCAAGACAATTTGAAATTTATCAGTGTAAATGTGGCCTGACTTTGTTTAACAAGGATGTTTCTAAAGAAAAGTGTAAAGGTTGTAGTAGCTTGATTGATAAGAGTGAGATTCAAAAAGCTGTTACTTTTAATGGTGTGCCTGTTTTTAGAGCTGAAGATACTGAAGGTAAAGAATTGCCTTATGAAAATATTCTAGTCCCAAAACACAGTTTTATGAATGTTGCTTCTGCGTGGGATATTGAGGTTAAAAGTTCTGGATTTATTGGAAATGCTTATCTAAAATGGAAATTTGTTTTGTTAATTGTTTATTTATTAATATAGTATCTATATGTAAACACAACATTTATATATTTATCTATTTTAAACAAATAAAATGGCAAGAAAAGTTACTGCAGTAGCAGGTGGAAAAATTAAATTCGAAGATGAAGTTGAGGAAATTTTTGAGAAAACAATCACCCGCTATGGAAATGGTGCAAAAATAGACTCTCAAAAAAAGTATATTGGTAAAAAAGCGATTGTGCTGATTTTAAGGGATTAACTTAACCACTTTTGTCCCCCAGCTGGTCATATCAGTCTGAAGTTCAAAGTCCAAAGTATCTCCAAACTCC
>JAFCCU010000050.1 GCA_017610005.1 Candidatus Woesearchaeota archaeon
CAAGCACTTTCTGATAAATATCCTGATTTAATTGTAAGAACCCTTTCAGATAACACTGGCAGACAAACACATGTTATATTAATTGTCCCAGAAAAACCAGATCAAATTAAACCAGATTTAGAAGCATATTTGGGTTATGAACTTACCCCAGAGAATTCAAGCACAGAATTTACAGGTTCATCATTAAGCCAAGGCTTTTACAAACAGCTTATTGTCGCAGTCTTATTTGCATTCTTTCTTATGGCTGCAGTAGTCTTTTTTATTGTTGTTGCAATATTTAACAAAAAATTTAAATTGCCTTTGTTGATTTTTCTTTTAACCCTATTCTTAAGTTTTTTATTAAGGGGTTCAATCATCCGATTTAATATATTTTTCTTAATATTATCTTTAATAATTATTGTATATTTAATTTATTCCTACATTAAATACTCTATACCAAGCTTTGCTGTTATTCTTTCAGCATTTGCAGATATTGTCATCACTCTTGCGATTGTTGACTTAATTGGTATGAAAATTTCAACAGCAGGAATTGTCGCTTTTTTAATGTTGATTGGTTATTCTGTAGACACAGATATAATGCTTGTAAGCAGAATCTTCAGAAGAAACGAAAATACAAACAAAACTATCTTTGAGGCATTTAAAACAGGTACAACAATGACAATTACATCAATTATAGCATTAGTGGCTGCATTGATTGTAGTTTATTCTCTTAAAAGTGTTTTAAATCAAATATTTATAATATTAATAATTGGCTTGTTTGTGGACTTATTTAGCACATGGGTCACTAATGCGTCAATAATTAAATGGTACTCTGAAACAAAATGAAAATCACTTTTAGAATTTGGCTCTTAATGATTTTTGTAGCTTTGTCCTTAATTTCAATTTTTGCCATACCTCCAATATTCATGCAAAATGGGGTGGTAGTAAACTCAGTAGAACAAAACTCTACAATCTTTGAACAAGGTCTAAGGAAGGGGATGGTAATAAGCTCCATAAATGTTAAATTAATTGAATCAACACAAGACTATCATGAAGCAATGTCTATTTTTCAAGACAATGAAACACATAAACTTGAAATTAAAACTGAAAATTTCGAGATAATTAATTTATTTTCACCTGATGTTGTTAATCATATAACTGTTGGTGAAATTCCAAATACAAGAATCTCGACAGGTTTAGATATTCAAGGCGGCGCAAGAGCATTAGTTACATCTTCTGAACACAAATTAACTTATTCTGAGCTGGATGATTTAATCGCTGTTTCTCAACAAAGATTAAATCTTTATGGTTTATCTGATGTGAGCATAAAAAAGGCCTCAGACATGACAGGAAATAATTTTATGGTGGTTGAAATTGCAGGATCATCACCTTCTGATTTAGAAGAACTCATAACTCAGCAAGGCAAGTTTGAGGCTAAAATAGGAAATGAAACTGTTTTTAGGGGAGGAAAAAAAGATATAACTTATGTTGGTAGAAGTGGAAGAGACGCAGGAATCACTGAATGTTATACTACCAAAGAAGGTGAATTATGTAAGTTCATGTTTGTAATTACATTAAGTCCTGAAGCAGCAAATTATTATGCCAATATAACAAATCAAATCCCTATAAATGCTTCAAATCCCGATTTTTTAGAAAAAACCATTGATTTTTATCTAGATGATAAATTAACTGAATCACTTTTAATAAGTAAGGGACTAAAAGGCAATCCTGTGCCACAGCACTCTCTTCAAGGAAGTGGTGCTGGAGTAACAAGGGAAGAGGCAATAAAAAACGCAGAAGCTGAAATGCAAAAACTCCAGGCAATTTTGATTACAGGAAGCCTGCCTTTCAGACTTGAAGTAGTAAAAACAGATTTGATTTCCCCAACCCTTGGAGATACATTTACAAGACAAATATTCTTCGCAGGAATATTTGCCCTTATATCTGTTTCAATAGTTATTCTTGTGAGATATAGGAATCTAAAGCTTTCTTTGTTAATATTATGCATTTTAATCTCTGAAATTATAATTATTCTTGGTATGGCTGCATTGATTAATTGGAATCTTGACCTTCCTTCTATTGCAGGAATAATAGCAGCCATTGGCACTGGTGTAGATGACCAGGTTGTTATTTTGGATGAAGCAAAAGTAAAAGGAGAATCTCTTAAAAAAAGAATCAAAAATGCATTATTCATTGTATTCTCAGCATATGCAACAACTGTCGCAGCTTTAATTCCTTTAACAGGAGCTTTAACCTTCATGGGTATTGGAGCAGTTTCAGCAGGATTATTAAAAGGTTTTGCAGTAACAACTTTAATAGGTATTACTTCAGGTGTTTTCATAACAAGACCGGCTTTTGCAGACATTGCAAGACAAATACAAAAAGATTAACTGGCAATTTAATATGAGATATTTATCTTTCGCACTTAATTTTGGGTTTTATTGAGTATTCTTGTTCACCTGATGGCAAATTTATCTTTTTATGAAATAAAATTTAATGTATAATTTTATAAATTATTATATCCACTAAAAACCATGCAAAAAATAGCTTTAATTACTGGAATTACTGGACAGGATGGCAGTTATTTAGCAGAATTTCTTCTCAATAAAAAATACAAAGTTTATGGCATAATAAGAAGATCATCTTCTTTTAATACATCCCGTATAGATCACATTTATCAAGATATCCACAATCCAGAAAAGAAATTAAACCTTCTATTCGGAGATCTTTCAGACACAAGTTCTATTAATAAAATCATTCGCGAAATCAAGCCAGATGAAATATATAACCTTGGGGCTCAAAGTCACGTAAGGGTAAGTTTTGATATCCCCGAATATACTGTGGATGCAGACGCATTGGGCACATTAAGAATTCTTGAAGCCATTAGGCAAGAAGGTTTAATTGATAAAGTAAAATTTTACCAAGCCTCAAGCTCGGAGATGTTCGGAAAAGTCCATGAACCTGTTCAAAGTGAAAAAACACCATTTTATCCAAGAAGCCCTTATGGCTGCGCAAAGGTTTTTTCATTTTGGATTACAAAAAATTATCGTGAAAGTTATGGGATTTTTGCATGCAACGGAATATTATTCAATCATGAATCACCCCGGCGTGGAGAAACCTTTGTTACAAGAAAAATAACAAGGGCTGTAGCAAAAATTAAAGAAGGAGTACAAGATTGCATTTATTTGGGAAATCTTGATGCCAAGAGGGATTGGGGACATGCTAAAGATTATGTGGAAGCAATGTGGCTTATGCTGCAGAAAGACAACCCCTATGATTATGTTATTGCGCTTGGCGA
>JAFCCU010000051.1 GCA_017610005.1 Candidatus Woesearchaeota archaeon
CTATATAGTACAAAATATCTGAACCCCTCTCATCGAGAACCATTCTACTTTCTTGTACGTTTACAAAGTCTTGATCATTGTCCTCAGGATAGGATTTTTCATCATCCTCATACATCAATAAAGCCTCGGCCCATAATTGTAATATATCACCATGCAACCCAGAATCATTTCTAACTTTATTTATCTTAACGGGCCAATATCGACGATTGCCTGTGGTGTCTTCTAAGTAATTATCTTCATTAGTTGTGCCCACAAAAACACAGCTTCTCTTATATAGTGTTGGAAATTTATCATGACTTAACCGTACTTTATCTTCTTGCCTTGTTAAAAATGCTTTGTTCGAAGTAGCATCCCTACCCTTCAAACAATCAAGCTCAGCCAACTCAATAAACCAGTTGCCAAATAAAGCAATACTAGCCTCTTTACTTTTTAAATCTGTTAAATTATCAAGAAAATACCCTAAACTCATCTTACGCAAAAAGGTAGACTTCCTCAAGCCCTGAATGCCTTCTAAAATCAGAGTATAATCCATTTGGCAACCAGGAGAATAAACTCTATCTAATGCACCCAATAGCCAGAACTTTCCGACCTTGCGATTAAACGGCGTATCTTTCGCCCCCAACCAACTGACCAGCCAATCATCAACCCTTTTAACTCCATCCCATTCTAGCGAGTTTAACTCCTCAGTAAGCGGGTTTTTTATCCTACTGCTTGCCTTATACATCATAATAGTATGAATATCATCTTTTTTAAAGTCCTGATATTTCTCACTTAGCCAGACTCTTAGATTCCCCATAGCTATATCTGAAACTTCCTCATATTTTGGCTCACAATCTGAATAAAAATAAATATTCATTTCTGGCCTTTTTGAAAAATCATTGAAGCGAAACATTTCAATAAGTCCCAAATCATTCTGAAAGATGACTTTTAGATTATTTAGTTTAGGCTTAATTCCTTCATCTTCGTTTCTTTCTAAATCATCCATCCAGCTTAGATGGTCTGCCTTTTCTTCTGCCACTGTCACCGACTTGCGGAAACGATCAAGACCGCTATCACTTATTTTTGGAATATTCTTTTCTTCTAAATGAATTTTAAGTTCAGCCCATGCTTTAGATTTTAACTTTTGAACGCTCTCTGTCTCCATGATGATTTTTTTAACATCAATAGCCGTACGACTGTCATCAAACATTTTCTTAAGTTTCTCTAAGCTATCACCAAAGCCCTCTGCTCTTAGCTTAGTAGCTGCCTTATTGTAATCACCTTTATGTTCATAATGCGCATATAAATGAAAGGGTTTAAGCATCTTTTCACTTTGAAATTCTGTACTACTGCTGAAAATCCATAGACGCTTGAACCCGCCATAATTCCAAGTTGCACTTATGCCCTCATCTTTCCCCGGCCTTCTTAAATAAACTACGCCATTTCTCTCCCCCACTTTCGCCCATCCATTAGCTTCAAGCATTCCCACGACATCACCATTATGTCCCCAATCATCTCCAGACTTTGAAAGATCATCATCAGAATCGTTTTTTAATTCATCCTCAGTTTTTTTATCACATATTTGATTAAATTCTTTTAGAAAATCAATAAGTGTTTTGTACTCAACATCCGTAAGCGTTTCGAGTTCTTCTAGCTCGCCCTGTCTTACCTCATAGCCTTTTGATGGCGCAACTATAATCAACTGCCCCTCACCTAAAACTTCAATCAATGCCCCTTCTGGTCCCTTAGCTGGAATCAACTTCTTAGGAACTTTACTTTCTCGCCTAAAGCCCAAATGAAGCCCGTTGTTTATACTTCCTTCAATGTACATTTTATCATAAATTTCAGGATGTAACAATTTTAATCTAAAAATTACCTGCTCATTAATTGTGTTGCTCGGGTCGTTCTTTTGATCAACGTCAATAAACTGTAAATCATCGCCTAAAATGATAGCTATAAATTCACTCTTTTTAAATTGCGCTTCCCAATCTTCTACATTTTTGAAATCATTTTTCCATGAGACCCCATCTGTAGGGGTCTTTTTATCATTCTTTACGCAAAAAGGGACCACTCTAAAGCCCCTTGTTTGAAGCTCCAAAGCTTCACAGTATAGACTTTTCGTTTCAATCATTATAATTACTCTCGAAAGTGTTGTTTTTAAAAGGTCGCTCCTCTCCGTTGCGGCCTTTTTTTTTAGGACATACCTAAAGGGCTACTTGATGAGTAGCCCTATATTAATTCATTACCTATTCTGTAAAATTAGCGAATCATTATGTTTATTTTTTTTAAGTATTCTTGTTTGTAGCTAAACAATTATCATCAAAGTCGGGATATTTACTTAAACCCTTCTTTAGCTCAATAGCGCAATCGGTGCAAAAACATAAACCTTTTGCTCTACGCTCTGACATCATGACATTATTAGACGTGCCGCATTTGCTACATATTCGCTTACTCATTCTACTCTCTCCGTTAGTGTTGTTATTATCGCCGTAAAAAAAAGCCTCGTACGCCATGCTTTAAAAGGCTCACAAGGCTTCATACCATATAGACCTTAACCAATATGATAAACTTAAGCTCAGCTAGTATATAGTTAAATACTAAGCATCAATCTTTTGTTTTACCTTCTTCCTTATACTTCTTAAAATCTACATCAAGACCACTCCTCTTTATAAAGCCTATAGCCTCACATAATTTATCACGATAGCTCTCTTTTTTAGCTATCTGTTTATCAAGTTCACCCTGTAGTTCTTCAGTATTCACGGTTGTGCCTCCTGCTCAATCTTAAAAAACTTGCAATCTTCACTGTGTCCGAATTCAGCATTTAAATCCTCAGAGCATTCAGGACAAGAATATTCCTCAACTCGAATAATCAGAGCTGCTTTCAACTCCTCCACCTGCTTTTCAAGCTCTTTAATCCTGTCAGGCAACCAGTTAGAAATAATCTTACCATTTTCAGAGGGTAGCAAATAAGACCCCTCTGGGCAAACATGACAAAAATACAAGCTTTGTCTAGGACCTGCTCCAACAGCTGCGCATTTAGGACAACTTACCTGTTGCATTTCACTCATCCTCGCCGGCTCCTTCTAAAACAGAAAACATCCCTTTCATTTGCATTTCATTAACATCATGATAACAATCACACTGAGTCGGAGGGTCAAACATAGGCTGACTACTTATGCCAGTCCCTTTGCATTCTTTGCAGTTAGCTAGATACATCCAACCGCAGTGTTCGGTTACTTCGAAGGTTTCACTCATCCTCGCCGGCTC
>JAFCCU010000052.1 GCA_017610005.1 Candidatus Woesearchaeota archaeon
TTGGGAATCAACCCATTGGGAATAATGATCCATTACTGTGCGATCAATAAGCCCAGAAGAAAAGTAGGGACCCCCCTATTTAAGAAAGTAAAAAAATGTGCGGAATGAAGTTCAGTTATGTATCCACAAATACCTTCTTCCTTAGCAATTAGTTTAAGCTCTTCATTTGCTTCTTTAAGCACTTCGTTAACTCTTGCATTCCTTGCTTTATCTTGCTTAAGATTAGAAGCTTCTAAGCTAAATGAAACTAAGCCCATAATTAGAAAAATCAATGCAATTATGGTTCCAACCCGAGGATACCATTTTATGAAACAGATAAAAATTGTGAACATAAATGCGAGTAATAAAAGCGCATGCCTAGATCCAAATAGATGGTGGATATTCCCCCCTAACGGAAACTGTGACCATCCTGGAGCTACTAATGGTACTATCAAAATATATAATATAATTACTATTAAAGATAAAAAGAATAAATGCTTTAATGCTCCCTGTTTCTTTTTAGAGATTAGACTTGCAATAATAATAAATGGAGTTAATATAATGAGCAGACTGGGCATACCTGGATAAAATAGGAGTCTAGGTAATTGTATAAACACAATCTCTTTAAAATAAATAAAATAATTTAAGCCAATTTCTTCTAAACTAAATCCATTAAAGAAAAAATAATCCCTTAAGACCCCCCCAGCATTTGATAATATTATTCCAAAAAATGGAAGAATAAATATGGTCGTTAATTCATTTAAATTTCTTAAGAGTTTTTTGGGTTTTAAATCCCATTTTTGAATTATTAGAAAGTACATTGCAATAGCAATTAAAACTATTTTGTTGGTGGGTTCTGTTACTACTAAACCAGTAAGGGCGACCCCAAGTAACATTTTAAACTTGAATTTTGGTTTTTTAAAATATAAAAATAAGCAGAAAATTACAAAAGCATTAGCTAAAAGCCCCTCATGTTGTGATCCAATATAACCAGTAAAATGATAGACTATTGCTGGAGGGAATATAAATAATAAGGTAACCAATCCTCCTTTTAAACTCCCTAAAACTTTAGAAGAAAAAGCCCATAAGTAGCAGGATAAATGCATGCACTACAAAAGGAATTAAAAGGTAAATTTCCAACCAAATGGGCATAAAAAGAAGAATAAACGAAGCCTACGATGAAAATCCCTGGATGAAAGGGAAGCGTGGAGTGAATTGAAGTGGAAAGGGAATTTGTGTTACTTAGCATTGCAACAAACATTGCTGGTTCTGTCCAGTCATCCTATATTAGTTGCATCATCGGCATGCACATGCATGTCCCAATGAATGCCCCCAGGCATATGAGCCCAATTAGGTTTTTCAATAATTTAATTCTCCCCCCAAGATTTAAATATATTTCTTAGATAGTTTAAGGGTGATTAATAAAAAAGGGGTATTGGTCGTTATAGTTTTATTATACTTTACTCTATGCTTGCATTTTCAAGATACGATTAGAATTGATGAAGATAGAGTGATGATGTTAAAGTGTTCTCCCCCCAATCTTAACTGTATTCCAAACACAATTAAGGATGGGCATGATAGTGATCTTTCTTTTACTAGATTGTGGTATTTGTTCTATGCTCCACTAGGCGATGATTGGGGGTATAGAAGTTATTATTACTTGCAAATGTTTTACTCAGGCATATTTATTGTTTTTTGTTACTTTGCGGCAACGAGGTTTTTTAAATCTAATTTTCACCAGATATTTTTCATAGGGATGGTTGCTTTTTCCCACTTGTTGATTCATGAACATTGGCTTCCTGGTCGAGGTCAAGCTCCAATAGTATTCTTTGGTATGATGATTTTTTTCTATAGTTCATTTAAAAAAAAATCCCAGGCCTTTATTCATGTTTTTGTTAGCTTTAAGCTTATTAATGCTCATAATCACCTGGCCATTATACTTGTTATTATTGATAATATTTGGAATTATAATACTTGAGTCGTTTAGAAAACTTAGCAAAGGCCATATAATCACCCCCATTATATTTGGAATAATTATTGTTAGTTGCTTAATCAAGTTTGGGTTCTTTAAATATGGTTCAATTGGAAATGAGATAGCTCAAATGTGGGCCTTTCAGAGTAATGGTTTTAGTGTGGGTAAATTATTCACTCGAAATTTTTTGGCTTTAACCCCACTTGATTTCCCAATTGATTGTTTTCTTTCAATACTTAACGTTCCCAAAATGATGCTTTTAAGAATATCTCTCACACTACTTCAACTAGGAACCTTTCTTTTAGGGCTCTTCTTTTTAATTAAAAAAAAAGAGTGGACTTTAGTTACTTGGTCATTATTCTTAGTTCCTTCTTTAGCATTAATTGGGATTGTCATGGCAAGGTATTACATATTAGTTTTGCCCATCCATTATCTCATTGTAACTTGGGGGCTAATCTTTCTAGAAATTAAATTCCCTAGACGAATTATTTATACAATTGGAGCTTTTTTATTAATATTAAACATTTTGTTTAGTTTATCAATGCTAAACCTTGAAAAAGAGTTTGGAGTTACTTATTTTGAGAATGATGGGGGGGGATGTTTTAATTAGGGCAAATCACATTTTTATCCAAAGTTATTCTAAACCGGGAATGGCTTACAATGAGATTTGTCATCAAGAGAGGTTTTTGACATTTTATTCAAAACTTTATTTCAAGAATACTGAACCAGTTGAAAGAGTATTTTATAGGGTGGGATGCGAAAAACCTTTTAAGGATAAAATAATAGAATTCCCTGTTGATAAGGAGGAATTTATCATTTATGATGGTGAAAAAAAGATATTGCCATTTTGGGTTTTTAATGAAAGCTATAAGTTTAAATTGAAACCCTTTGCAAAACCAGTCATTGTTTGCCCCATGTCTCCTTGGAGAGAAGATAAAGAATATTCTATAGTAAGCCCCCAGTATTCAAAGACATTAAATGTCATGGAATGTGGTTTACTAAATTTTTCAAGTGGCGAACCAACTGAAATTTTTATAAGGTTAGAAAAATCAATGCCACTTAACTTCTTTTTATACCAACCAGGTTTAACAAACCAAAATAATTAAAAACAGAAAGTAGTTATGCTAATCACAGATGGTTGAAAATCCACTTACTACAATTTTCGGAGCCCAGATTGAACTAATTGATAACTGCAATCTTAAATGTAGGATGTGTGTTAGAAATGAACATAAAGACTTTAGAAAAGGCCCCACAGAATTGATGGATATTTCACTTCTTAAAAAATTAATCTCCGTTTTTTTTCTAACCCAGATTTTTTTAAAGTCATGTGTCTTGTGACTAATGGTTCATTATTAACAAAAGAGTTAACAGAGAAAATTTTAACGTCTTCAAACAAAACAGATAAATTAATTCATATTAATTTTTCACTTGATTCAAATTCTAGCAAGTCTTTTAAGGAGATTAAAAAAGTTGATCTATTTGAAAAAACAGTTAATAATATTAAATATTTTATTAAAAGAAGAGAGGAATTAGGATTACTTTTCCCAAAAATTAGTATATCTTTTATTGTATTAAAAGAAAATTTCCATGAGGTTAAAAGCTTTGTTAGCTTTTGGCAGTCTCAATTTCCAAGTAAAATAGAATCAGCGCCAGAAGGAGTTCCCTGGGGGGTTAAGGACGTATTAATATTCAAACAAGGATTCACATTATTAAAAAAAGATAATGAAGAACAGGCAGAACTGTATAATAAGGTTATTTCAAGTTATAAAAAAGAAGACTCTTCTTCCCCGCAAGCAAATTCATTTTGCCCAGCCCCGTTTAGATTTCCAATAATTACTGCATGGGGAGATGTATACCCTTGTTGCATGGCTTCCCAAGGAGATATTGTTTTAGGAAATATTAAAAAAACTCCATTTCCAGAAATTTGGAATGGGCCAAAATATAAGGCTCTTCGAAAAGCACATATCAAAGGCAATTTAAAGGCATTTCCAACATGTGAGATCTGTCCAACCCAACATTACCTCCCAGCAATCTCAGATGACGAACGGATTTTTTGGGAGAAAACCTTAAAATGAAGAAAAATGAGATAATAATTCTTATAATTGCTTTGTTAGTATTTGGATATTTTTGTGTAGCCTTTAGGCATCAACTAATTGTGGATATTGATAGGGCATCTATTGCAAGTTGCCACTCTCCTGTTAATTGCATGCCCCATACAATTAAAGGTCACCTCCAAACTAATGTAAATTTCCCTTACCAATGGCCAATATTATACATGCCCTTATCATCTTCATTAGATTATGAATGGATATTTTACCTTCAATTTTTCTATACTGCAATTTTCATTGTTCTTGCAACACTTGCTTCAAAATATTTTCTTAAGGAATTTCGTTTGTTTTTTGCCCTATTGCTAAGCAGTTCATTTTTTCTTAATTTTGTGAATAGGATGCCTGGAAGGAGTTATTTGGGGTTACCCTTGTTAGGACTTTTTATGTATGGCAGTTTAAGATTTTCTAAAAAGGGAGATAAAACATCTGCGCGGTTAATTTGCTTAAGTTTTTTAGGATTAGTAAACCTTTGGCCCCTCTATTTCATTTTAGGAATAGTAATTATATTTTTACTAATAGAAATTAAGAAGAGGTATACTCCATTTATAATCTTGGGGGTTATCTTACTTGCCGAATTTTCAGCGTTTGGCTTAATGAACCTTGGAAATGTTTCAGAAGAACTTGATTTTTTACAGGAGTATGATCAGGATGATGGCTTGGGTTTTCTTATTCAAAAAAGTTTTCTTTCAATAACCCCAGTTGATTACCCAATGACTATGTTTTTTGAAAGGTTTAATAGTCCTACATTAACAATCTCTCGCACAATTTTTACCATACTTCAACTTTGTCTTTTAGGGATTGGTGCTTTTTATATTCTAAAAAGGCATTGGTTTTTAGCAGGCTGGTCATTAATTCATATCCCTGTACTTTTATTGATTGGTTTAGTTTACCCAAGGTATTTGGTTGTAGTATTTCCAGTTCATATGGCCCTTATTGCATTTGGTGCAGAATCTTTAGCAAAAAGAAATAAATACCTTAAATGGGCAATTTCTGCATTAGCCATTAGCTTAGTAATTTTTAGCTTATTTTTCACCAATTATTTATTAAATGTTTCAAAAGAAAACAATGCATTTTATTTAGAGGCAAGACATAAAGAAATTAACATTAGGCCTACTTTTTCAATAGCACTTGGCAATGGCCATTTTCATGAAGTGCTATCTGATTTTGAATATATTCAACAAGTGACTGGAAAAACTTCAAAAAGCCATAACTCTTCTGTTTTATTTGTTGGAGAAAATGAGGGCGGATTAAATGGAGAAATTATACATATTGATCAACATGAAACTAGTGGATTTGTAAGGCAGGGTAATGATATTTTTAGCCTTCCATTTAAGGTGAAAGGATTTCATACTAATTTTTCAATTGAAACTCAGGATGAACATATAATTATTAATCCTGTTTGGTTCTATTCAGAAACAAGAGAGTTTATTTTGAGTATTTTTAATATTAAAAAAAATATATCATGTTCCAAATGTGTTTATATCAAAAACCCTCACAC
>JAFCCU010000053.1 GCA_017610005.1 Candidatus Woesearchaeota archaeon
TCTCTTCTTAACTGGAAGCTTACCAGTCTCACACATCACACAATCGAGATTGCAGTGATTAGTAAATTCAAGAGTAATATAACCCTCTTTATTATCAAGTACAAAGCTTTTCATCCGTCCCCAATTAATAAATTAAGAAAAAGAAGCTTATTAATGTTTGCCTACACCCCAGTTAGTTTAGCGGAGTTGGAAAAATCTGCAACTTTTTTTAACAGTTTATATTTAATTGCATTTTTCTTGATTGATAAATTCTCCAAGAGTTTATCAGTTGTATTTGAAAACATAAGTTAAATTTAGATTAAACAGTATTTAAAACACCAAGTTTGGATTGGGATTAAAAAGAAAATGTATTCTCTTATCTACCCAAATTACACTCCGCCCCAAATACTTTTATTCTCCACAAGTCTTAGTTTTCCTCTTTTGGAAAACAAAGGGGGGGATTTTTTAAAGTTAAACTTTACTTCTCCCAATAAAGGATTAAGTGCTAATTTTATTTTCTCTTTTGGGATTTCTTTTTGAACCTGCACCAAAATATCAAACTCATCCTTTTTTATTTGAATAACTTTAAAAAATGCTAATTCTTCGATTGGGTCAAGGGCATCAATTATCTTTTTCGGAGGGATTTTTTCTTTAGATTTAGATATTAAAAAATCATCTTCACGGCCTTCAACCCCATCAATCAATCTTAAACCCCTGCCACACTTAACTTTATTTTTGCTCCATTGTCCATAGTCTCCCATCTCATATCTTATCAAAGGGAGAAGGTAATTTGCAAGCCCAGTTACAACAAACCTTCCTTGTTTTCCAGGAGGGCAAGGATTATTATTTTCATCAAGAATTTCAAGAACCATAGAATCTTCTTCAACATGGTAACCCTTACAAATTGGGCATTGCCAAGCCATTCTTACAAACTCTGTTGTGCCATACATATCCAAAACTTTTGCATTAAATGTTTTTTCAATTCGCTCCCTCATTTTATCTGAAAGTAGTTCTGCGTGGCATAATATCAATTTAGGGCGAATTTTTCTTGCATCACTTGGTTTAATTATTCTTGAGATATAATAAAGAACTGAAGAAAAATAATGGACATACTCAAAATTAAATTTTTTTAATTCTAAAATTTGTTTACTCATTGACCAATAACATGAAATATAATGCCTCCGAAAAAGGCCTAGAAGATTGTGGGGTTTAATTTTCAAGGGTTCATACCAATAGTACCCCATTTTTTTAAATGGATTATACCCTTGAGCAAAAAACGCTCTTGCATAAATTGATTCTAAATAATCATATGCCCTTTCATCATACTTAACAGTAAAAGCATTTCCAGTGGATCCAGACGTTGCCCTCTCCCTTAAAGATTCTTTTTTAATATACTTATGAATCTTAGAAAAAGTATCAATTCCTGCATCTAAAAATTCTGGCCGAGAGATTATGGGATAGTCCTTTAAGCTAAGTGAATTAATCTTTGAATATTTCTTTTTATAGAAAGGAACATTTTTTTTGGCGTGAATCAAAAGTTCGTCTGTTGCTTCTTTTTGAAAGTTTATTAATTTTCTTCTTGAAAAAAATTGGCTTTTACGCACCCTATTTAAATAAACTGCTTTTCTTATTAACATTCCCCTTCCCAAATAAAACTTGGTTAAATATCTTTGGGTTTAACGAGCACAACAGTGGTTATTCCTTTTTTATAAGCAATAGTATATTCAAATCCTCCCAAAAAGGGATTAGGAGAATCAAGATACTCTCCCCCGCTCAGATTAGAAAAAATTAACCAAGTGTTGTTGTGTTTAGCAAAATAATCCCTAAATGAAGAATCCGCATACATCCAATATTTCTCCTGCGTTGCAGAAGCGTTATATGTAAAATCATAGTGATATAATGCATAATATGCAGGGTAATAAAGAATCGCCGCATTAGCATCATTTTTAAAAATGGATGTTTGAATATCATTAAATGTTTTTTCACTTGAGTAATTGGGGGTAAAAGAAAAAATAGACATTACAATTAATGTGATTAATATTAATTTCCCAATTATTTTTAGTCTTGATACAGCGCTTGTAATAAGCAAGATTATAATTGGGATAATAGGAGAGAGATAATGAATATTATAAAATGAAAATCCAATTAAGTGGGACGAAAATACAACAATAAAAAAAGTAATTATTGGAAATAAATAATGGAGTGTATTTTTATTTAGTCCAATCAAGATTAATCCAAGGATAACCCACCCCAAAAAAGTTGCTTGGAAAGGATATTGGAAAAATAGTAACTTAAAAGTTGGAATAATATCAGATAATGCAGAGTTTACAAGCCAACTTAAGCTTTCTTTAAATGGTCCAACATCTAAAATCTTAGGAATTATGATGAAGAGTATTATTGGAGTGTATAATATTCCCAGAAGGGTTCCAGTACGAATCCACTTTAAAAATTTTCGTTTATAAAGTGCCATTAGCACCTGACTAAAGACAATTAAAACTGTAAAATAATGAGAAAAAAGCATTAATAATGTAAACAAAAAATAATACTTCCATTTTTCTTTATTAAAAAAGTAAAACGAAGTTATTGCAAATAAAATAAACATAGGATACATGCGGGCATTTCTTGAAAGCCAAAAGATAAGGGGGTTAACGCCATAAAGGGAGGCACCCAAGAGTGTAATTACTTTTGATTTTACAATAATTTGCAATAACAAAGATAAAATTAAGATTGAAAGAGAATCAATAATTACTCCCAAAAGCCTAGTGTGTTGTGCTTTTAATCCAAAAAAACTCAATCCATACATTCATCAAATAATAAGGAGGGGGGGAGAAGCTAAATCCAGTCTGGAATTTGTTAAGGGATTATATTGTTTAACAAGGTAAACAAGTGGCCCTTCGCTCAAAAAAACAAAGTTCATTTCACCAATTTCATACTCTTTGGAATCAAGCTTATAAACTCTTAGAAAAAAGATAGAAAATACAATTATTAAAAGCAATATTGTATAGACTTTATTATTCATTCATAGCCCTCTTAAATTTATTTAATTCCTCATCATTGATTTTTGGCCAATAGTACCCAATGCATTTTTCGCATTTTGCCCAGCCATCATTTGTTAAGATCTCACTAAACCTACCTTCAATATGTTTTTTCCTAAACTCATTCATTTCTTTCCCATAC